>NZ_JACGVS010000009.1:0-177096 GCF_014077345.1 Colwellia sp. BRX8-4 | reverse complement strand
TGCTGAAGATGAAGATGAAGATGACGATGAAGTTGTAGAAGAAGATGAAGATGAAGATGAAGCTTTGGCTTGCGCTATCTTGTCGATGGCAAAAAGTTTAGGTTTAAAAGTGGTTGCCGAAGGGGTTGAAGATCTTGCTCAGTGCCAATTACTAACTAAGCATCAATGCGATTATATTCAAGGATATTTTTTTAGTCGCCCACTCGAAGAGCACGCCTTTATTGCGTATCTCAACGACAATATTTAGCAATCGAACGTGCAAAGTAATGGTAATAAAAACTTATCTTGGTACGTAACGGTTAATTTTTATTAAAAACTATCACTCAAAGATAATCAGAGTTTAGGTTTTTGCTATAAAGTTTATTAACAAAGTGTCTATCAATTTAGCTAGGCATAATTATAAAATAACTGATTACTAGGGAAAACCATGAACAATAAAAATTTACTTATTCTTATTCTTACTTTATCAGTAAGCGTTAATTCATTGGCCAATGAAGCCGTTTTTAGACCGGTTGAAACACTATTTTCTGCGATGTCAGCAGCAGACCATATTAAAATGAAAGCCGTGGTCACTGACGATTTTCAGTTGTTAGAAGCCGGCGAAGATTGGAGCTTAACCGACCTGATTAACGTTGTTAAACCCTCAGAGTATAAAAGAAGAAACTATTTTAGTGTCATTAAAACAAGGGTTTATAGTGATGTTGCATGGGTGAGTTATTGGAATAAAGCAACTTTCAATAATGGCAAGGAAGAAAGTACTGTAGCTTGGTTAGAAAGTGCCGTCATGGTGAAAGTGGCGGGGCAATGGAAAATGCAAATGCTGCATTCAACGCGAATAAAAGCTGAGAGTATTCCTAAAGATATTTTATTGTCTGAATATGTTGATTAACCTGCGAACAACAGATTCAGATGTGACTAAGTATTGAAATTGAAAAATAATGACCTGCAGTCGCGACAAACTGTCTTTTCCTAAAAGCGCTAAAACAGTTTATAATAGCGTCGAAAAATTCGACTGGCAGCTGATCTTGAACATTCAAAGTGATCTCCTTAAACTTTATCCATTTTCTATTGAATTAAAATAAGTCTTTATTTTAATTCCTTGATTAGTATTTTCGGAAAATTAAAAACCCTATGCTCAAGAAAAACCTACGTTGGTTAACTACATTTTTATCATTGTTTATTTTTATTGCGCTGGGTTCATCAATTAAACATCATTATAACAATAAACTGGTTTCAATGGATGAGAGGCTCACGGAAGTTTCGGGTATTGAATTTGATAAAAAAGGTAAACTTTGGGCAATAAATGATGGTGGTGATAAGCCAAATTTATACCGGGTTGAAGCCGATGGTAAAATAAGTAAAACGGTGTTGATCACTAATGCTAAAAATATTGATTGGGAAGATATGACCCAAGACGATTTTGGCCATTTCTTTTTAGGTGATTTTGGCAATAACGACAATAAGCGAAAATGGCTAACCATCTATAAAATAGAAAATCCCATTGATATTAAGGGCGATAGTACTAGCGCTGAGATAATTAAATTTATGTATCCAGAGCAAAATAGTTATCCGCCAAAAGAACATCAGAAAAAATATGATTTAGAAGCTTTTGTTTTTTACAAAAAGAAATTGTACTTGTTTACAAAGAACAGATCCGTGCCATTTGACGGCGAAACTAATTTGTACCGAATAGGGGCTTATGCGGCTAATCATCAGGCGACAAAGCTCAGCTCTTTCACGACTTGCACGCATCATGAAAAACTCTGTTGGATAACTTCTGCGGCGTTAAGCCCCAATAAAAAGAAACTGGTGTTATTAGACTCACAAAGGTTGTGGCTATTTGAAAATTGGCAAGGGGATGACTTTTTTTCAGGCGATGCTTATGAAATTAATCTAGGGACTATTACCCAAAAAGAGTCAGTGACTTTTTTTGATGATAATACCGTTGTTTATACGGACGAAGAATTTATGGGTATTGGCAGAAATGCTTACTTAATTAAACTTGATAAACAAAGAAAAATTCCCGTTCACTCACTCCAAGAGTGAGCCATTTAAATATTGTTATCAATTCTTGCTATTTTTTAATCATCTAGTCACTAGGTAAATAACATTTACTGAAAATAGTGCCAATGAATGAGAAAATTAGATTGGTAAATGTCAGTTGAAATAGCGACAATGCTGTTTAGCTAAGTTTTATGTTTTATGTTTTAAGGAAAGGTAATGAATCCTATTATTCAGGCACTAAAAGAATTAAATGTAAGTGAAGAAAAAATTAAAGAACTTTTTCAAGTACTCACCGAAAACCCAATGATGGCGATGATGAATATTCAGTCATTGGGTTTACCACCGGAGAAGTTGCAATCAATTATGATGATGGTCATGTCTAGCCCAGAACTCATTAAAGAAGCGGTAGAAGAGCTAGGTTTAGATTTTGCTAAAGTTGAAGCGGCTAAAGCTAAACTTAAAGAAAATAAATAATAGTTTAGTAACTGTTATTGATGGCTAAGCCCAATAAAAAAGCCCCTGAAAAGTCTGTTGATATTTATTGCAGTAAGTGTCGAGCACCTCTGTATAAATACAAAAAAGGCGGTAAAGGGGCATTAGTTAAATGTTTTAAAGCTCGGATAGTTAAAGATTTTACCATGACACCCTGTGTGTGCCCAAGCTGTGCCAGTGTCTTTGCTCGGGAGACGTTAATTCGGGGTATGCCAGCCTTTAAAATGATTGGTGGCAAAGTGACGTATAAATAAAAGTGCTTAGCCGATAGATTGATTACAGCGATGGAGGTTGGGTTAATGAATGCAGATGACGTTTTAAATTTTTGGTTTAAAGAAATCGATCAATTACAGTGGTGGCTAAAAGACCTCGCGTTTGATGAATGTATTATTAGCAAGTTTTCGGCTGTGCATTTGGCGGCAAATAGTGGTGAGTTATTCAAATGGCGACTTACAGCTCAAGGGCGACTTGCTGAAATTATTATTCTAGATCAGTTCTCTAGAAATATGTATCGTGATACGCCAGGTGCTTTTGCCTGTGACCCTTTAGCTTTAGCGCTTGCTCAAGAAGCGATAGTCGTTGGCGCTGATCAAGAGTTAAATCATCTAGAAAGAAATTTTTTGTATATGCCGTTTATGCATAGTGAGTCATTAATGATACATGATATCGCTGTTAAGCTCTTTGTCGATAATGGCGTTGCTTCAAGTATCGATTTTGAAAATAAACATAAAATAATCATTGAAAAATTTGGCCGTTATCCGCATCGCAATAAAATCCTTAACAGGAAGTCTAGTCAAGAAGAACGTGAGTTCTTAACACAAGCCAATTCATCTTTTTAAAAAGGAAGCATAGTCTACATGGATCCAATAATCGATTTTACGTCATATACCTTAGAAGAATTATACTCAGCAGCAGAACAAATCGACAGTGAGCAATACCCAGAACGAGCTGCAGAAATTAATAAGTTAATAGTTGAGAAAACAGTTGTTGAACCCGCACCTGTAGCTGTAACAGTCGAGCAAACTGTCGCTGAACCGGCGATAGAATAAAATGTGAAAAGAGTGGGTGAAAAAGCAACACGTTTAGACCGTTTTTATGCGGCATTAATTGATGGTCTTATTGGTATATTTGCTGCTGTACCTATTTTTATCACTGTCGGTTTTGATAAATTAGCGGAACCCACTTTTTCTTTAACAGTGATGTTACTCGCTTATGGACTTATTGCTGGCCTTGTCTTACATGGTTACCTGCTTTACCATTATGGACAAACCATAGGCAAGAATTTCATGTCTATTCGAATTGAAAATTTAGATGACAGTAAGGCAAGTTTAACGACAATTTACGTTAAGCGGATGATACCGATGCAACTACTTTCTCTTGTTCCTTTTGGCGGTCAAATTATTTCAGGCCTGGTTAATCCACTCTTTATCTTTGGGAAAGAAAAGCGTTGTCTGCATGATTATGTCGCAAAAACAAAAGTCTGCTATACCAACAACTAAACTTATTTAATGATAAAACCTGCATGTTTACTGACTTAGTCTGTTGATAAACATGCAGTTATTTTATAAGCATCGTTTTGGTATTATTTGCTCGCGATTATCTTATAAGCCGTTATGATATTGGCTGTTTGTTGATTCAGGTACCATGATATTAAGTGTCTCAGGTACGTTAATATTACCGTTAAGTAATGCTTCAAATTGACTAATCAATAACGCTTTGTCTGGTGTTTCTTTATCACCTGAGCCAATGTTAGTCAGATCAATCATAAAGCCATCAAATAAATCACTTAGGTCTTCAATAATTTCAGTATTTAAAAACTGGTCTTGATTATAAATACTTGGATAGCCGGCTTTTTGTTTATCGATAGCAAACGAAACACCTTTCAAGTTAGTGATACTGGTAGATTTATCACACGACAGCATACAGCCGTTATCAATGCGTGGTTTTTCACAGCCAACACTTTGTTGGAAGAAACATTGTCGGCTGGCCATCAATAAAATAGGGTGGTAAATACTGTAGAAAAGTTTGAAGTTTTCCGGACGAGCAATATTTCTAATTTGTTGACGGTTTATTTCGTTAGAAATAAATGCACCTTTACAATCAAAACCTTCTTGCATTGCAAGTAAAGCGTAAGAGTTAGTCGTATTTAAGAAAGGCCCTGCTATCCACTGAATCCCCAAACGGTTCGCTTCATAAGCGATACCCGTGTTATTGGTTACAATCAGTTGTGGTTTTACTTGTTGTAAAATATTGACCGCGACGTCGTAATCTTTGCCAATTAATACTGAAGGAAACCAAGGGATCAAGCGAGGGTTTTCTTTAAGAAAACCGACATACTTAGTACAACCGCGTTTATATGCATCGGGTAATTTAAAGTAAATATCTGCCGAAGTTAATTTTGCTAATTCAACATCACTTTCATCACAAATAAGAATTGATAGCTCGGCTTTTGCATCACCAGTCGGGGTATGTTTAGGATGATTGACTAACTTAGGTAATTGAACCTCAGGTAATACAGCTTTAGAGTTATTCAACAAAAAGGCGGCTTCATTTTTTAATACCGTTAACTCTTTAAAAGGAATGCTTAAGCCATATTCTAAGTCATCAGTTATTATTTCAATCAAATCGAAATGGGCATTGTTAAAGCTTTTAAAACGCTTTTCAAGGGTTTCTCTGTCAATACTCAGTTTGCCACTTTTTACTAAGTTGCTTTGTGACTTAAGCGCGTAATTTTTAACCTCAAGCCCTTTCTCGCTGTCTTTAGCATCAACAAAAGCTTGCTGTTGAGAAAGTTCTTTTGTGGTTACGGTCAAGGTAAGTGGTTGATCTAATGTACCTGAAATAGCCAGTGTTAGCGGTATCTTGCCAATGGTTAAATGTTTTATTTTATCGTCAACAGAGGCATTGATTAGCTGTTTTTCATCATTAAGTTTTTGTTCAACTTCTTGAATTTGTACAACTGATATCGCATTGCTTTTATCAACAGCATGGTATTTGGAATTATCCCGTGGGTTTTCAATAAACATTGACTGATTTAAATCACCACGTAAAAAGGCGTTGGAGAAGTCGCGGTTAAAAACTTTATAAAGGCGTTCACCATCTTCGAGTAATTCACCCGTTTTAAGGAAACCATCAATTTGTTTGCGAAAGCTATCAACAACAGTATGAACGTAGCTTGCACCTTTTATACGTCCTTCAATTTTAAAGGAATGCACACCCGCTTCGATAAGCGCAGGTAAATCAAAAAAGGCCGAGTTATCTTTTATATTTAACGGGAATTTATTACCGGTTGCTGTTGGTTCATATTCTTCACGACAAGCTTGGCTACAACGACCACGATTTCCTGAATTGCCAACACTTGCTGAGGTTGAATAACAAAGACCAGAGAAAGCCACACAGAGTGAACCATGCACAAAAACTTCTGTTAAGGTATCGTGTGCTTTGCCTGCTGCTGCCATTGCGGTAATTTCACGTAAATCTAGCTCTCTTGATAAATTCACTCGTGATGCACCGAGTTTTTTCAAAAAAGGTATTTGACCAACGTTATGGGTGGTTAATTGCGTTGATGCGTGAATATCTAAGGTTGGAAAATGCTGGGTAAGCAGATAGAACATGCCAATATCTTGCACGATAACACCATCAAGTGTGGTGTTGGCAAGTTTAGTTAATAATTTAGCCAGTGAAGCAAATTCACGCTCTAAGATCACCACATTCAAGGTTAAAAATATTTCACATTGATACTGATGAGCTAAACGAATAACGCCAACAAGTTGATCAAAGGAGATATTAGTCGCACGATTACGGGCGTTAAAAGTATCTAGGCCACAGTAAACGGCATCGGCTCCAGCAATAATCGCTGCTTTAATTGCTTCGACATCACCGCCGGGTGCTAATAACTCTATTTTTTGATCCATGGGGTCACTTATTTTCACTTAAATTTAAAGGTGGCGATTTTACCGATATATTTCCTTAATGAATACCGTTAAAGTAACTTATTATTTTATATTTTCTATAAATAAACGCCCATGAAGCCAAACTCGTCGTTACCTGTACTCTATTCCTTAAGAAACTGTCCTTATGCAATGCGCGCAAGAATCGCAATATATTATGCAAAACAGACAGTTGCATTACGTGACCTGGTATTAACCGATAAACCCGATGAAATGATTGCGGTATCACCAAAAGGCACGGTCCCAGTTTTAGTCACCGAACTTGATACGGGAGAGCCACGGGTTATTGAAGAAAGTCTGGAGGTTATGCTGTGGGCATTAGATAAAAGCGATCCCGATAATCTTCTGCATAGTGATACACCTGATTTATTACCGGAAATGTTATCGTTAATTTCAACATTTGATGATGAATTTAAACAATGTTTTGATAAATATCAGTGTGCAAAACGTTATCATGAAACTTCACTGGCCAGTGACAGAGCTGCGTGTGAAAAATACATAGCCGATTTAGAGCAACGTCTACAACTCACTGAATTTCTTATGTCAGACAAAAACAGTTTGGCCGATATCGCTTTATTGCCTTTTATTCGTAAGTTTTCAAAAGTCGAGCGGCAATGGTATTTACATTCACCGTATCCGAAACTTAGGGCATGGCTAAATAACTATTTACAAAGCCGGATGTTCAGTAAAGTGATGACCCAATACCCCTTGTGGTTGGAAAATAAAGCGGTGATAACTTTTGGCGACGACCGTTAAAAAGTCATTATTAAGTTTGTTTAATTTTTCTTAAGCTTTCCTTAAGAAAACTTAACTAAGATAGCGTCAATTATATTTCTTGATGGTATTTCAGTGAACATACTTAACGCACAACATCCTTATCTAACAGCAAGAGTGGCTATTAAAAGATTGCAATTTTTTTTCTTTTTGATGCTAACGTCTTTAGCATTACTGAGTCATGCCCAAGCGAATAATCTATCTGAAAGTTCAGCTAAAATGCAATTAGATACCCTAATAGCTCAACACCATGGTGATGTTATTTATGTAGATTTTTGGTCATCTTGGTGCGGTCCTTGTCGTAAATCATTCCCGTGGATGAATAAAATGCAGAATGAGCATCAAGCACAAGGCTTTACTGTTATTAGTATTAACCTCGATACGGAACAAAGATTAGCCACTGAATTTTTACGAGAGAACCCAGCAAACTTTTCGGTAATTTATGATCCTAACGGTGAGCTCGCGCGCTTTTTTAAAATTCAGGGGATGCCCAGTAGTTTGATCATCAACAAGTTAGGTGAGATTAAATACGCACATAGTGGTTTTTTTACCAACAAAGTTTCACAATACGAACAAGAAATTCAACAGTTACTTGCTCTCTAACGAATAATATAAAGAGAATAATGAGGTTTTCAATGAACAATAAATTTAAATATTCACTGGTTTTTGCTGCGGTAACTTTGGCATCAGGTTGCTCAAGTTTAGGTGTCGAACCTTGGGAACGTGATCTGTTAGCAAAAGAGCAAATGGCCTTAACATCTTCGCCAATTGATTCGGCACTTGATGATCATATTTATTTCAGCAAAGAAGCGTCAAGCGGCGGTAAAAGCTTCGGTGGCGGAGGTTGTGGATGCAATTAATTAACGAGAGTAAATCGAAAAAAACCATCAATAAAAAGAACCTCAAGGCTGCGTTAACTTTAGCAACTACCGCTTTGTTAGGCAGTGTTCAAGTTAGTGCTGCCCCAACATCAGTAGCAGCAGATAAAGATACTTGGTCTTTTGACTCCGCGTTTTTATATTACAGTGAGGCTGATCGTGTTTCAGCAGCAGAAGCTGTTTTTAATGCTAAAAAAACTTACAGCGACGATAGTATTTTAAATTTGAAGTTAACGGTTGATGCATTAACGGGGGCTTCAGCCAATGGCGCCGTTGCTCAGCCCGATGTTCAAACGTTTACAAGACCCTCTGGTAAAGGAGATTATCAAGTTAAAGCAGGTGAAACACCCCTTGATGACACTTTTCATGATACGCGTGTACAGCTGAATGCTCAGTGGACGCAAGCACTAGCACCTAATTTTACAGGCAGTGTCGGTGGGCATCTATCAAAAGAATATGATTACTTGTCTTTAGGGGTAAATGGCAATATTGCTTATGACTTTAATAAGAAGAACTCGACTATTTCTTTTGGTTTAAGTCATTTTCAAGACACCTTTACACCAGAAGGGGGCTTACCTAAACCTTTTGCTTCTATGGCGTCAGCTTATAATGACAGCGAAGACGAAAGTGCTCATGATGCTACTCGAATGGGCAGAGATGATGATAAAACCACCTCGGATATTATGGTAGGTTTTACCCAAGTCATTAATAGACGTATGGTCACACAGTTTAATTATTCCTATTCGGTTGTTGATGGCTATTTGACGGACCCCTTTAAAGTCTTAAGTTTGTTAAATAACGAAGGTCTTGCACAAGACTATTTATATGAGAATCGCCCAAATGAACGGACCAAACAAAGTGTTTTTGCACAAACAAAATATCATTTTGATGAAACTATTTTAGATGTGTCATATCGGTATATGTGGGATGACTGGGATATAAAGTCTCATACGGTAGATACTCGCTTTTATATTCCGTTAGGTAACGGTAGCTATTTAGAGCCTCATTTACGTTTTTATCAACAAGGCGCAGCCCAATTTTATCAACCTTTCTTAATGGAAGATGATGCAACACCTGAGTTTGCCAGTGCCGATTACCGTATTGGTGAAATGACCGCTTATACGGTTGGTTTAAAATATGGTATGAAGTTAGCAGATGGTAATGATTTGTCTTTTAGACTTGAATATTATCGCCAAGACCCAAAAAGTGCCGGACATAAAGTGCCTAGTGCTTTAGCTAACATAGATATATATGAAAGCATTGATGCAATAATTGCGCAGGTTAGCTATTCGTTCTAAAGTGTAGTAATAATCTAAATAATACAAGCCCTTATTTAATTACATAAATAGGGGCTTTATCTTTTTATCAAGGTGACAATTGAATAAACTTAGAGAAATAAAACTGGCCAAACGCTCAGACGGATTCTGTATTCAATTTGATGCTATGGCCAGTCTGTGTGAGGTGATTATTGAAACCTCGGACCCCGCGCTTGCCAAACAGCTTGGTGAACAAGTCAGTACAGAAGTTTGGCGCATTGAAGACAAGTATAGCCGTTACAACTCCGATAGCCTTTGTAGCCAGATAAATCAAAGTCAGGGTAAGCCCATCGCTATTGACGATGAGACTTTTGCTTTATTAAACTTTGCCGATACTTGTTATCAACTTAGCGATGGGATATTTGATATAACCTCAGGCGTGCTAAGAAAAGTCTGGTGTTTTGATTGCTCTGACAATATTCCTACTTCGCTGGCGGTTAAAAAGGCCATGGAGAATGTGGGTTGGCATAAAATAAAATACGATAATCGCCAAGTGACTTTACCGATAAATATGGAAATTGATTTCGGTGGTATTGGTAAAGAGTATGCAGTTGATCGCGCCATAGTCTTAATAAATTTATTAACACAACAACCCGTATTGGTGAATTTAGGTGGCGATTTAGCGACAAATTCATCAAGAAAAAATGGTCAACCGTGGCAAGTTGGAGTAGAGCACCCTGGTTTTGTCGACAAAAAAACCATAGTCGTCTCATTATTTAAAGGTGCACTGGCAACGAGTGGCGATGCAAAGCGCTTTTTAGAGAAAAACGGTCAACGTTACAGCCATATTCTAAATGCTAAAACGGGTTGGCCAATTGAGCATGCACCGCGGTCAATGACTGTTTCAGCACCACAATGCATTCAAGCGGGTATATTGGCGACGTTAGCTCAAATGCAGGGCGAAAATGCAGAACAGTTTTTAACCGAACAAGACATCAAGCACTGGGCTATTCGTTAGTTACTTCAAATACGCTTATTAATAACAGAATTTATCATAAGTTAAATCGCAAATAGTACGAATTAACGATAAGCTAAGCTTTCGTTAATTCTTTTTGTGTAGGTTTTACTGATGACACCTTGGTCTTTTAATTTATTAGCTTGTTTATTTTTTTGTTTTATAAATGTTAACGATGCTGTTGCTGCACAATTGGTGGTGCCTGATGTTTATAAATTGATAAAAGTTAATGGTGAAAAGGCAAGTAGTGATTTTTTTAGCCGAAATACTGTCGTTGATATAAAGCGCGGTGAAAATATTTTAATCGTGCAATATAGCGATCTTTTTGAAAATTATGATGACGACGACCACGTAACGATAAAGTCTGCTCCCCAAGTTATTTTATTTACTTTAAAAGAAACCGTCCACCAGAAGTACATTATGGTCACCCCCGTTATATCTGACAGCTTTAACGCACGTGAATTTGCCCAATCCCCGACCATTGAAATAAAGTCTTTTAATGAAAACTCAGTTCAACAAGACGCTATATTTGTGCATAATCAAAGTTTAACTGAATTTGAAGCGGGCTTAGCCTTTAAAAAAATAGCTGAACATCAAAAACAGCTGGCTAAAACGCCTGAAAATAATAAACAAAGTAGCGATATTAAAAAATCAGACGATGCTTTAAATAAATTAAAGTTTTGGTGGCATAAAGCAAATAAAGAACAACAAAAACGATTTGTTGAATCTATTCAACAGAAGTAAAATAGTTAATGTACCTTTTTACAAACAACTCACTATTGGGGATAAGATGAAATACCTACTCGTTATTATGATCAGTTTATTTTCATTATCTATCACAGCAGAGCAATACACGACTCAGGGTATTGAAGTCATTGGTAAAGGGTCGGTTAGTGCAACGCCTGACAAGTTTACTTTTACGGTGACGGTTAGCCAACGCGGCAATGTTGCCAGCAAAGCTAAAGCCTTGGTTGACCACAAAAGCCAGTTAGTGACCCAGATGTATTTATCAATTGGCATTGCTGAGTCTGCTATTGAATCCGCTCGATTAGAATTAATTCCCCGCTATGAAATACCGGCTGATGTGCCAGCGATAATCGTTCATCAGAAGTTGCCTAATCAAGGAGAGTTCGAAAAAAGCAACACGAAAGCGGTTATTAATAGTCATCAATTAGCAGATAACTCAGCGGCTCAGCAAGAAAAAGTTTACTTTGAAGTCTCTCGTACCATAAAAGTGACTTTTAGCGATTTTTCGCGCTATGACCAATTACTCGATAATGTTGTAAAAATCGGTGTTAATCGCATTTCTGCTTTGCAAACTTCAATAATAAACGATGAAGCTTTGTATCAACAAGCGCTGATCAATGCCTTAAAAAATGCGCACCAAAAAGCCATCACTATTGCCAAGCAAATGGGCGTTACCTTAGGTAAGATTTCAAATTTGACTGAGTCTGCTTATCACACACCAAACACTTATGGTGTGGCAGGTAGAAGTAACGGCGGTTTTAATTCACAAGTAGCAGAAAGTAATGTTGTTGCTCAAGTGAATGTTACTTTTGCTATAAAAACCGAGAAATAAAGCGGCAGTTAAGCTAATTTGCAGCAATATAAGTTAAAAGTGCATAAAATCTGTAATAATTGCTTTAACTTCGCGGGTTATCGGGTTATGTTATGCGTTTTTTGACCATCACTTATCTTTGATAAACATAAGAATACCGGTATTTATGAATAAAAATGATTTATATCAAGAACTTTACCAACAAGTTGATGCCTTAATCAGCGATGAACCTGATATTATTGCTAACATGGCAAATATCAGCGCCTTACTTTTTGAGCACTTGTCACAAGTAAACTGGGTTGGATTTTATCGTTTAATTGATAATGAACTAGTTTTAGGGCCTTTTCAGGGTAAAGTGGCTTGTATTCGTATTCCTGTTGGCACAGGGGTCTGTGGCACAGCAGTTAGCCAAAGCACCACACAGCGTATTGCCGATGTTCATTCTTTTGATGGTCACATTGCTTGCGATGCAAGTAGTAATTCAGAAATTGTTATTCCGGTAAAAGTCGGTGACAATATTATTGCTGTCCTTGATATAGATAGCACAGCCTATGATCATTTTGATGAAATTGATCAACAAGGTTTGGAAGCAATAATTAATTTATTTGAAAATATGATCATCAAGCATGGCGTGTTAAACTAATGAAAGAAATTATCGTTATTCATGATTATCTCGTTAGCGAAAGTATTGTCGGTGACTGGGATGGCCAAGAAGAATTCGTTGCCGAACGAATAAATGAAATTTATCATCTGATTTATGATTTAGCCGAAGAAGATATTGAACCAGAGATATTAGCGCAATTATTATCTTTGGTTTGGGACACTTGGATTTGCCAAGAATCACTACCTGACATAGATAGTGAAGATATTTATGACTGGTGCCAACATTTGTTGGATAACCGTGAACAGTACCTTCAAGATTTAACCTCTTAGATTTAAGAATTTTTAAAAAGTTGTATTTATGGACACTAAAATAGTAAACGAAGTGAGCAAAACAGAAATGAGTAATACTGAAACTGAAGTAACTACTGACGTTGCAGTTGATACTGACGTTGCACAACAAACACCAGTAGCAGCAGAGCAAGAAACTGAAGTTAAACGGTTAAGCACAAAAGAAATTATTGCTTATTTAGCGGATAAATTTCCAAAGTGTTTCTCGGTTGATGGTCCAGCTAAAGCGCTTAAAATCGGCATCTTTCAAGATTTGTCTGTAAATTTAGCGGAAGATGGCACTGTAAGTAAAACTCGCTTACGTCAAGCATTAAGACATTACACTAGCAGCTGGCGTTATTTGAAAGCGGTTAAGTTGGGTAACTTTCGTGTTGATATCGATGGCAATGACTCTGCTGAGATAGATCAAGAGCAAGCTGACTATGCCAGTAAGACACTAAAAGAAAGCCAAGACAAATTTGGTAACAAAAACAAACACGACAAAGCAAGCAAAAAGCCTTATAAAGGATCTAAGCTTAATAAGTCAGACAATCCTACTGAAGCAAAACCGTCTGCTCACAACCTAGAAGCAAAGCAAGAAAAACAAGCTAAGTTTAAGTCGGTAAAATCAACTAAATCGACGCATACTAAAGCAGAAGTTAAACTTGTTCCTGTTGAAGACAGCGCAGTCGTTGTTGGTAAAAGCGTTAAAGTTAAATTAGGCAACTCGCCTATGAACGCTGTTATCACTGAAGTTGCTGGTAAAGATGTGAGTGTACAATTAAATTCAGGAATGGTTGTTAAGACACAAATTAAAAATATATTTACTGAATAAATTGGAGTGTTTTGGGCATGCTAAAAATTTGTCGTATCGCAATTGCCGTTTCTTTGTCGCTATCAGCAATGAACATCTTTGCTGTCGAAAATCTTGATAAGGTAGAATCGCTACCCATATTGGCTCCTGAAAGCCAGCATGCTGCATCGAGTAAACGCGTTACTGCGCAGTTTACTCGAGCCCATTACTCGAAAGTTGACATGGATGATGCGCTCTCTGAAAAAATATTTGACCGTTATATAAAACAACTTGATTATGCTCGAAATGTTTTTTTAGCGACCGATATAGAAGACTTTCAAAAGCATCGTCTTGAATTTGATCAAATAATCGCTCGTGGTAAGTTAGATATAGCCTATGACATATTTAACTTAAACCTTCAAAGACGTGCCGAGCGTTATGAATATGCATTAAGCCTTTTAGAAAAAGAACCTTTCGACTTTACTGTAAACGAAGTTTATAACTTCGACCGTGAAGAAGCTGATTGGCCAAAAGATAGTGCAGAATTAAATGAGTTATGGCGCTTAAAAGTTAAGTACGACGCCCTAAATTTAACCTTAGCGGGTAAAGAATGGCCTAAAGTGCAAGAAGTTTTAGGCAAACGCTATCGTTATGCGATTAAAAGATTAAAACAAAGTGAAAGTGAAGATGTTTTTCAAGTCGTCATGAATAGCTTTGCTCGCGTTGTTGAACCTCACACCTCTTATTTATCACCAAGAAATGCTGAAAAATTTCAAATGGACATGAATCTGTCTCTTGAAGGGATTGGTGCGGTACTTAGAGCTGAAGAAGACTATACGGTTATCAATAGCGTTGTTCCCGGTGGACCGGCAGACAAATCAAACGAAGTAAAACCTAAAGACCGAATCGTCGGTGTTGCGCAAGACGATGATAAATTTGAAGATGTTATCGGTTGGCGTTTAGATGATGTTGTAGATCTCATTAAAGGACCTAAGGGCACCAAAGTTCGTTTGCAAATTTTGCCAGCGGAAGCGGAAGATGATGCCGTTATTAAAGTTGTTACGATTGTTCGTGATAAAATAGTCCTTGAAGACAGAGCGGCAAAGTCTGAAGTGTATTTTGAAACTAAAGGTGATGAAAAGTCTAAAAAATTAGGCATTATCACTATACCTAGTTTTTATAATAATTTATCGCGCGATGTGAACAAAGAACTCGATAAACTTAAAGCCGAACAAGTCGCTGGTATTATTATTGATTTACGTGGTAATGGCGGTGGTTCATTACGTGAAGCAACATTATTAACGGGTTTATTTATTGATAAAGGCCCCGTTGTCCAGATACGTGATGGTGCAAACCGAGTACAAGTTAATAGTGATGATGATGGAGTCAGTTCTTATGATGGCTCATTAACCGTGATGGTTGACAGATACAGTGCTTCTGCTTCTGAAATTTTTGCCGCAGCGATTCAAGATTATGGTCGTGGGGTAATCGTAGGCGAACATACCTTTGGTAAAGGTACTGTTCAGCAACATCGTGGACTAGGGCGAGTTTATGACCTTTATGATAATCCATTAGGTAGTATTCAATTTACCATCGCTAAGTTTTACCGTATCAATGGTGGTAGTACTCAGCATAGAGGTGTTTTACCCGATATTTCTTTTCCAACGGCTGTTGACCCAGAAGACTGGGGAGAAAGTCGAGAGAAAAATGCACTACCTTGGGATCAAATCCCTAAGGCAAAATATCAAGCTTTAGGTAACTTATCGGCTGACTTAACGTACCTCACTTCACTGCATAGTGAGCGTGTTAAAGGCAATCGTGAGTTTAACTACTTACTTGATGATATTGCGGTTTATCAAAAAGAGAAAGACGATAAAACTATTTCCCTTAAGTTAGATGAACGTAAAGCAAAACGCGAAGAACGAAAAGCGAAGCAACTTATTCGTGTTAATGAACGATTAGTTGTTATGGGTAAAGAAAAAGTGAAATCACTTGAAGACTTACCTGATGAGTTAGAAGAATTGGATCCATTTTTAGATGAAACGGCTAAGATAACTTTTGATTTAATCTCGCTGGGTAAAGTCGCTAAAAAATAATGATTACCCACCCAAAAAAGCCGCTTAATTGCGGCTTTTATGTAAGAAAAAAGCTAAACTCAATTTCTTCTATAGATTAGCCTATATGCGTTACCCTGACTTTTAGGGGTTTGTGATTAATATCAATTTGATTAGCGTTGTACTATTTTTCCTAATGAAAAATAAGATAACTCGTTAATAAAAACGATATAAACATTAAAAATTATAACTATAAAAAACTTAAGGTCGGCATCGCACATGACAGAGCCAGAAAAAGACAATCAACCCGTAGTAATCAACACCCACAAAGAACCGAGCATGCTAGATGCGTTAATTCCTATTTTTGCATTAGTTGTTATGTTAACAACAGCCGTTTGGTATTTTGCTGACAACTCCTCTTATGGTCCAAATCAAATTGCTTTATTACTCGCTATGGGTATAGCGATTGTTATTGGTATCAAGAATGGTTATACGTGGCAGTCGATTGAGAAGTCAATTGTCGGTGGTATTTCTATTTCTTTGGGGGCAATTTTAATACTGTTAGCAGTTGGCTCATTAATAGGAACTTGGCTACTGTCTGGTACTGTGCCTACGATGGTTTATTATGGCTTACAAATTATTGACCCTAGTTGGTTCTACGCCGCTGCCTGTTTAGTTTGTGGTATTGTCGCAATGAGTATTGGCAGTTCTTGGACTACAGCGGCAACGGTCGGTGTTGCCTTTATTGGCATTGCGAACGGTTTTGAAATGTCGACTGCGGTTACGGCGGGAGCTGTTATTTCAGGTGCTTATTTTGGTGATAAATTATCGCCGTTATCTGAAACGACTAACCTTGCTCCTGCAGTAGCAGGCAGTGAATTATTTGAACATATTCGATATATGTTATGGACCACCATACCTTCTATTAGCATCGCCTTGGTGCTGTTTCTTATTATTGGCTTTGATCACTCTTCAAATGTAACTGGAGACACCACAAGTATTGATGCCTTGCTGACCACACTAGATGCAACTTATAATATTTCTATACTTAATCTTATCCCACTTTTTATCTTACTTTATTTAGCCTTTAAAAAAGTACCAGCATTTCCTGCTGTGGCGATTGGTGCTTTAATTGGCGCTGTTTGGGCGTTAGTTTTTCAGCAAGAGCTTATTTTAAACATGGCTGCAGAAGGCGTTAGTGGCGTTAAAGCTTATATAACCGTGGTTTGGACAGCATTTTTTGATGGCGTAGTGGTTAACACTGGCAACAAACAAATTGATGAATTGCTTAGTCGTGGCGGTATGTCGAGTATGCTAAACACGATTTGGTTGGTAATGTGTGCCTTAAGTTTTGGTGCCGTGTTAGAGCATTTAGGTATGCTAAATAAATTTGTTAAAGCCATTCTCTCAACAGCTAAATCAACGGGAAGCTTAATCGCCAGCACTGTTGCAACTTGTATTGGCACTAACTTAATAACAGCCGATCAATATATGGCGATAGTTATGCCTGGTCGTATGTTTAAAGCTGAATTTAAACGCCGAGGTTTTCATCCAACACTATTAAGTCGTACGTTAGAAGATTCAGGCACTATTACTTCACCGTTAATTCCATGGAACACTTGTGGTGCCTTTATGTTTGGCGCGTTGGCATTAACATCATACGATTATATTTTTTATTGCTTTTTTAATTTAATTAACCCGGTGCTTGCCATCGTTTATGGTTACACCGGTTTTAAAATTAAAATGTTAGCAACAAACAGTGACGAAGCGATAAAGAGCTAACATCAAAGAACATTGCGATAAAAAGAGGATATTCATCCTTTATTTACGCTTCATATCGACTTAATATAAAGCCTGTTTTTACAGGCTTTATATTTTCAAAAAGGAAACGCTCATGACTGACTTTACAGCGCGCTATTTATCTGATTACCAAGTTTCAAATTTTTCTATTACCACCGTCGATCTGACCTTTGAACTTGCTGACACGGCAACCATAGTAACCAGCACTATGGCGATTAAACGTGAAAATAAAGAGGCTAAGCAATTAGTGCTTGATGGCGAGCAATTGAAACTTATTTCA
Organism: Colwellia sp. BRX8-4; assembly: GCF_014077345.1. Classification (NCBI taxonomy): domain Bacteria; kingdom Pseudomonadati; phylum Pseudomonadota; class Gammaproteobacteria; order Alteromonadales; family Colwelliaceae; genus Colwellia; species Colwellia sp. BRX8-4. The sequence goes on along the minus strand of NZ_JACGVS010000009.1, from coordinate 159,312 downwards.
TTGCAAATTGATCATCAAGACTTGCCTGAAAGTTATTATCAGGTCAGTGACACACAGTTAACCCTAGATATTAGTGCTGATGAATTTACACTAACTATAGTGACTGAAATTGACCCACTTAATAACACCTCACTCGAAGGCTTATTTAAGTCGGGCGGCGCTTTTTGTACACAATGTGAGGCCGAGGGTTTTAGACGTATAACCTATTACCTAGATCGTCCTGATGTGATGTCGACCTTTTCAACCAAAGTCATTGCTGATAAAAAGCGTTACCCTTATTTGTTATCAAATGGCAATAAAACTGCAGCGGGTGATTTACCGCAAGGGAAACATTTTACTTGTTGGCATGACCCTCATCCAAAACCTTGTTATTTATTTGCTCTGGTTGCTGGTGATTTTGACTTACTTGTTGATACCTTTACCACCCAAGATAAACGCGATGTGGCAATAGAAATATTTGTTGATAAAGGTAACTTACCTAAAGCTCACCATGCGATGGCATCACTAAAAAAATCGATGCTTTGGGATGAAGAAACCTTTGGTTTAGTTTATGACCTCGATATCTACATGATTGTAGCCGTCGACTTCTTCAATATGGGAGCGATGGAAAATAAAGGCTTAAATGTTTTTAATTCGAAATTTGTTTTAGCAGATAATGAGAGTGCCACCGATACTGATTTCTTTAATATTGAAGCTGTGATCGGTCATGAATACTTTCACAACTGGACGGGTAATCGGGTAACTTGCCGCGATTGGTTCCAGTTAAGTCTAAAAGAAGGTTTAACAGTATTTCGCGATCAGCAGTTTAGCGCTGATATGCACAGTGCTGCAGTAAACCGTATTAAAAATGTGAGATTGCTGCGTTCAAAACAGTTCGCTGAAGATGCCGGACCTATGGCTCATCCTATTCGTCCTGAAAAAGTACTAGAGATGAATAATTTTTACACCTTAACCGTTTATGAAAAAGGTGCTGAAGTCATCCGCATGATTAACACCTTGTTAGGAGAAGTTAAGTTTAGAAAAGGCATGGACTTATATTTTGCTCGCTTCGATGGTATGGCCGTGACCTGTGATGACTTTATTAATGCGATGTCAGATGCCTCGGGTGTTGACCTTGATTTATTTAAAGGCTGGTACTATCAGTCGGGTACGCCGACATTATCTGTAAATGAGATTTTTTCAAAGGGACAGTATCAATTAACCTTGACCCAGAAAAATCCAAATCAAAAAGACGGTAGCGAGGGTAAAGCATTACATATCCCTGTTGCTATTGAGCTTATCGAAAACAATAAGGTGATCGGACGTGAGTTACTTGAGTTAACCACTGAGCAGCAAACATGGACCTTTGACAATCTTGCTGTTAAACCTGTGCTAGCGATATTGGCAGATTTTTCAGCGCCGGTGAAGCTTACGATTAAGCAAACAGATAAAGAGCTGGCAACCATTATGGCTTTTGCCGATGATGAGTTTTGTCGTTGGGACGCTGGTCAGCAATTGATGTTGAATTATATTAAAGCGTTAGTCGATGACAGTAGCTTTGTTCTGCCACAGAGTTTATTAACGACTTATCAAGCTATTTTTGACGCAAATACCGATAATTCCTTTAAAGCCGAACAATTATCACTGCCTAGTTTTGACGAAGTTGTCGCAGAAATAGCACAGGTTGATCCCATCAAAGTAGTTAATGCTATTGCCGCAGTGAAGTTATTTTTAGTGACCGGCTTAACCGCTAGTTTTGAGAAAGCCTTTACTGCCAATAAATCTTTTGCCTATAAATATGACGGTGAAGAAGTTGGCCAACGCGCACTAAAAAATGTTTGTTTGTCTTACCTCTCTTTACTTGAGCATCAAAAGAGCAAGGTAGTAGAACAATATCAATCGTCAGATAACATGACTGATACTTTGGCAGCATTAGTCTGCTCAGCTGAAAACAACTCAGCTGACTTAGCAGGGCAGTTACAGCATTTTGAAAAAAAATGGCAGAGTACAGCATTAGTCATGGATAAGTGGTTTAGTCTTGCGGCTCAACAATGTAGCGAAGATATTTTTACTTCATTGGGTAACTTATTAACTCACCCGTTATTTAGCTTAAAGAATCCAAATCGGGCACGTTCATTAGTGGGTAGCTTCAGCGTTAATAATCCGCGTTATTTTCACTGTCAGTCAGGCCAGGGTTATCAGTTTCTCGCAGAGCAAATCGCTTTGTTGAATGAAATAAACCCACAGGTGGCTTCAAGGCTCATTACGCCTTTAATTCAATTTAGATCTTTTGATTTATCTAGACAGGAATTGATGCGCGCAGAATTAGAGAAGTTGACTACACTTAAAAACTTATCAAAAGACTTAAAAGAAAAACTTGATGCGGCCTTAGCGAGCTAACTCTTTTATGAAATATTTCTTTTCAATAAATATGACCACTGCTGAGTTTTTCCCTTATTATGAAGGTAAAGCTCAGCAGATGGTTGTTACTACAACTCAAGGAGTGCGGGTACAATTTCCGGCAATGCATATGCGAAAATATTTATTATCTACAGGTATTAAGGGGCTTTTTTGTCTAGAAACTGAAAATAATAAATTTTTATCTGTGACAAAAATGGCATGATTAGAGTATTAGCTTTAAACAGTGGTCGGACCATTTGATGTGTTTGAAGGCTATTGGCCTGTTTCGCTGTAACACTTAATACAAGTAACTACTTGTTAAAATCTATATGAAGAATTTTTTGTTTTAAACGCTTGTTTAAAACGCTAGTGTCTGATTCGCTTTTTATTGATTAGAAGTCATTAAAACACAGGGTATTATCAATTGTTTTTACCTCTTGCACCATTGATAAAATGATGCAATTATTGTTTTAGACCACTTATTTCAAATAGTAAGTAGCGATGATAAAAATAAAATATAATCTACACGCTCTGGGGAGAGAATAAATGAAATATAGCCCTCGCAATCGGTTTTATAAAAAACCTTTAGCTGCCAGTATAACCGCTGCGCTTGTTTGTTTAGCGACAGTAAGCCAAGCACAAGCAGAGAATTTTACATTAGGCAACTTCGACGTTACTTTTGATTCAACGTTTAGTTACGGTCAAAGTTGGCGTGTAGAAGATCGCAACTGGAATGATAATGTTGGTAAGTCAAACAATTTAAATAATGGTTTTGATTTTAGTAATTATCATCCATCATTAAATCCAAATCCTGATCCTGCAACGGTATGGAATGGAAAAGGCGGTTATTCAACCAATGGTGATAACGCTAACCTTAACTATAACGCCGGTGATAGCTTTTCTCAGATAATCAAAGGTTCACACGAACTAGAAGTTCGTTATGAAAACTTTGGTTTGTTCGTTCGTGGCATGTATTTCTATGATTTTGAAATGAGTGACGGCGACCGAGCGTGGACTAATCCTTTATCAGAGGTTAGAAACGATCCTTGTCGTGACGGTGAAGCAAGTGATCAAATATGTAATGACGTAAGATTACTTGATGCTTTCGTTTATGGTGATTTCGTTGTAGGTGACATGCCGCTTTCTGTTCGTGTCGGCCAACAAGTGATCAGCTGGGGTGAAAGTACTTTAATCTCTCACGGTATTAGTGAGTTAAACCCTGTTGATATCGCTCGTCTTCGTGCTCCTGGTTCAGAATTGAAAGAAGCCTTTATTCCTTTCGGTGCAATTTGGGGTTCACTTGGTGTTTCTGAGAATTTCAATATTGAAGCCTTCTACCAGTACAACTGGGAAAAAACAGTGTTACCAGCACCGGGTAGCTACTTCTCAACTAATGACTTTGCTGGTGACGGTGGTCAGTTTAATAATGTTCAGTTAGGCTTTGGTAGTAACCCTGATATGGACTTAGATTATCTTATTGAAGGTCTAAATACCCTTAGTGGTGCTATTGCTGCTGGCGCTGTTCCTGCTGAAAGTATCGGCGCAGCTTATTTAGGCGCTTTTCCAACGAAGGTTACACTTCGTCAAGCTGATGCAGAAAATGAACCTGAAGATGGTGGCCAGTATGGTCTTCGTTTATCATGGTTTTTACCTGAATTCAACGACACCGAAATCAGTCTTTACCACATGAATTACCATAGCCGTCGCCCAATATTTGCTGGTGTTACTGCTGATTTTAGTAATGAAGCTATTGGTCATGATATTGGTATGTTACTTTCAGGCGCTATTACTGAAGAAAATTATACAAATTTGAAAGCCTTCTCTCGTGTAGAACTTGATTACGTAGAAGACATTAAAGTTTATGCAATGAGCTTTAACACCGTTTTAGGCACAACTTCTGTTGCCGGTGAAATTACTTACCGCCAAGATGAACCGTTGCAAATTGATGATGTTGAGTTATTGTTTGCGGCGATGCCACAGCAACTAGCGAATGATCAAGGTCGCACTGAGCTTGATGGTATTTCTCAAATGCCAATATTCCAGGGCGGCGAACATGCTGATGGTTTTGTTCTATCAGATACTTTACAAGCACAAACAACGCTAACGCATCTTTGGGGTCCTTCATTTGGCGCCAGCCAGTTAACAACATTAGTTGAAGTGGGTGGTATTAACCTGCAAGACATGCCTGACCAAGACGTATTACGATTAAATGGTCCAGGTACTGCACGTAACGGTGGCATTGCCGGTAAAGAAGGTTTAGAAATGGCAGTTCAGGACGGTGTTGAAACTAACCCGTTCCCAGACGCATTTGCTTGGGGTTACCGTGCAATTGCTAAGTTAGACTTTAATAACGTTATCGCTGGTATTAACATTTCACCACGTGTGGTTTTCTCTCATGATGTTAAAGGTACCACACCAGATCCATTATTCTTATTTGTTGAAAAACGTAAGTCTGTCGCTTTAGGTATTAACTTTAATTACCAAAGTCGCTGGTCAGCAGACATTAACTATAACGGTTTTTGGGATGGCGTAGGTACAACCAATCAAATAGCAGACCGCGATTACATTTCATTCAGCATTAAATATTCTATATAAGGGCTAAGTTAATGAGCAATATTATGAAAAATTCACTAAAAAAATTAACATTAGCCTCAGTTGCAGTAAGTTTGGCTATTGTGTCAACAGCAACTTTAGCTAAAGTTTCATCGACTGAGGTCGCAAAGTTAAGTAAAGAACTAACACCGATTGGCGCAGTGCGTGCGGCCAATAAAGACGGTTCTATTCCTGCATGGAACGGTGGTATTACTTCTGTTCCTGCTGGCTATACCGTTGGTGATCACCATATAGACCCATTTTCTACCGACAAAGTAAAATACACGATCACTGCGGCTAACGTGGGTGAATATAAAGCCATGTTAACGCCGGGTCAGGTCAAGTTATTTGAAACATATCCTGATACTTATAAAATGAATGTTTACCAATCAAGACGTTCAGCTTCTTACCCTGAGCATGTTTATCAAGCAAGTATTGATAATGCCGGACGTACAGAATTAGTTGAAGGCGGTAATGGTATTGTTAACGCGGCTGTTGGTATCCCATTTCCGGTACCAAAAGATGGCTTAGAAGCTATTTGGAATCACATTTTACGTTATCGTGGTGAATCTTTAACACGAGAAGGGGGTCAAGCAGCTCCGACCGCTTCTGGTGATTATACTTATTTAGGTTTTGACGATCAGCTTATGATCCCATATGGGGTTAAAGGTGCTTCAGCAGATAAACTTAAAGAAACAAATATTTTGTTTAAGTTTAAGCAAAAAGTAACTGAACCAGCACGTTTAGCGGGTACCGCATTATTAGTTCATGAAACAATGAACCAAATACAAACACCACGCCAAGCTTGGACATACAACACCGGACAACGTCGTGTTCGCCGTGCACCAAATGTTGCTTATGACACGCCAGGTACAGCGTCTGATGGATTACGTACCACAGATGATTTCGACATGTTTAACGGCGCACCAAACCGTTACAACTGGACATTAAAAGGGAAACAGGAATTATTGATCCCTTACAATGATTATCGTTTACACAGCGACTCATTAAAATATGCGGATATTTTAATGCCAGGCCACATTAACCCAGAACATGTTCGTTATGAAAAACATCGTGTATGGGTTGTCGAAGCTAACTTAAAATCAGATACACGCCATACTTACAAAAAACGTGTTTTCTTTATTGATGAAGATAGCTGGCAAATTGCGGTAACCGATATTTACGATAACCGTGACGAGTTATATCGTGTTGGTGTTGCCCATGGTTTGAATTATTACGAAGTTCCTACACAATGGTCTACACTTGAAGTGTTCCATGATTTACAGTCTCGTCGCTACATAGCAATGGGCTTAGATAATGAAGCTAAAATGTATGACTTTTCAGCTGAGTTAGATGATATATCATTTACTTCTTCTGCATTAAGACGTGAAGGGCGCAGATAACCGCTAGGTTTAAACATTTATAACGGCTGACAACTGTCAGCCGTTATACTTTAAAAGATAAGAAACTTTAACAATGTCATGGATGATATGATAAAAGTAACACTTTAATTATTAACGAATGAGAATTCTTCTTTATGCAACGTCTGTTGGCTTTCCTTTTTAGCACTTTATTCTTCCTTAATGCTTTTTCACAGCAACTTCCTGCTATGCAAGCACCTTTAGCCAGTAAATCACTTATGCTTGATATTTTTAAAATCAACGATAAGCAGCTTGTCGCTGTAGGTGAACGTGGTCATATTTTACTTTCAAACGACGCAATTACATGGCGTCAAGCTAACGTTCCCGTTCGTTCAACCCTAACGGCAGTATATTTTATTGATGCTACTCATGGTTGGGCTGTTGGACATGACGCCACTATATTGTTTTCTAGTGATGGCGGCGAAAATTGGCAAGTACAACAATACTTACCCGTTAAGCAAAAACCTTTACTCGATATTATTTTCAAAGATAAAAATGAAGGCATAGCGATAGGCGCATACGGTCAGCAATACCGCACCAGTGATGGCGGTGAAAATTGGACATTTGAATTTCATGGTGAGTTTCTATTCCCTGAAGACCTCGCTTACTTAGAAGAATTAAAAGAACAAGATGAAGAGGCTTATTTAGATGAACAAGGCAGTATACTTGCTCACTTCAATAGCATCTTTAAAGACGGTCGTACGCTTTATATGGTGGGTGAAGTAGGTTTAATTGCTAAAAGCAATGATTTTGCCGAAAAATGGTTGCCGTTTGACAAAATATATCAAGGTTCATTTAATGATATTGCTCGCACTCAACAAGGAAATTTATTAGTTGTTGGTTTGCGCGGTAATATTTTTCGCAGTTTAAAAAGTGGCACGCCTTGGCAACATATTAATTCCAATACCCAAGCCTTATTAAATTCGATAGTGCTCGGTGATAACGGTAGTATTTTTGTCTTAGGAAATAATGGTGTTATTTTAAAAAGTGACGATGATGGCGCTAGCTTCTCTTTGAATATTCAAGCTGACGGCAAAGCGTTAATTAGCGGTGTTTGGTTTAATAACCAGTTAGTCATCGTTTCTGAAGTTGGTCTTAAAGTCATTGCACTGACTAAGTTAAAATAAAAGTAAATCGATAAATACGCTTACCGCCAATTCCACTGAAGCAGATGAAGTAAATTAAATGAAAATAGAATCCCTTATTAATGTTATCGAAGCCACTATGTTCCGTAAAAGAGTCATGGTGCTTGTTGCTTTCGTACTAGCCAGTATTTTTCTTGTTTTTCAAGCGAGCCAAATAAAGCTTGATGCGGCTTTTGAAAAGCACATTCCCCTTAATCATACCTACATGAAAACCTATCTTGAATATCGAGAAAACTTTGGTGGCGCTAATAACGTGCTTATCTCAGTTTGTGACACAGAAGGAGATATTTTTAATGAATCTTTCTTTGGCGCGCTAAAAGGTGTTCATGATCAGTTATTTTTCATTCCTGGTGTTGACCGTATTCAAGTTAAATCATTATATTCACCGAGCACCCGTTTTGTTGAAATTGTTGAAGACGGTTTTGCTGGTGGTCCGGTTATCCCGGCAAATTTTCAGCCTGATTCACAAGGTTTAGCTGTTGTTAAAGCCAATATTGAGAAAGCAGGTATCGTTGGTAGTATTGTTGCCGACGATTACAGTTGTGCCATGGTTAAAGCGTCCTTAATGGATACAGACCCACAAACAGGGGCACGCTTAGATACACTTGTTATTGCTGAGCAACTTGAGCAACAAATTAGAGGAAAATTCGAAAAAGATAATATCAGCATCCATATTATTGGTTTTAGTAAGATGGTTGGCGATGTTGCTGAGGGCGCGAAAGGCGTTGTTGCTTTCTTTGCCATTGCGATTGTTATTACCACGCTGATGGTTTTTTGGTTTTGTCGTTCTATTTCTCTAACCCTTTTACCGATAGCATGTTCGCTGGTTGCCGTTGTTTGGCAGTTAGGTATGTTATCTACCTTAGGGTTTGGACTCGATCCGATGTCGATTCTAGTGCCGTTTTTAGTGTTTGCCATTGGTGTCAGCCATGGTGTACAAATGATTAACTCGGTCTCCAAACTGGTTAGTAAGGGAGCAACATCCAAAGAAGCCGCACAAATGAGCTTTCGCTTGTTGTTGATACCAGGCGGTATCGCCTTGCTGTCTGATACGGTCGGTTTCTTAACGTTACTTTCTATTGATATCGGTATTATTCGTGAATTGGCTATTACTGCATCTCTGGGTGTTGCTATGATTATTTTAACCAATTTAATTTTACTCCCTTTATTGGTTTCTTTTATTCATGTCCCTAAAGTTGAGCCTGAAATAGCAGATAAGAACAAAGTCACTGTTTGGGATGTAATGTCTTCGTTTGCTACCAAGCGAATTGCAACAGTTATACTTGTTATAACCGCTGTTTTATATGCTGCTGGATACTATTACTCACAAGACATGAAAATAGGAGAGCTTCATGCGGGCGCTCCATCTTTGCATGAGACATCACGTTATAATCAAGACACTTTTTTAATTACTGACCGTTATGCCATCAGTGTTGATTATATGTCAGTGATCGTTGAAAGCCCTGCTGATTCATGTACTTTTTACGAGACAATGGACTTAATAGATACCTTTCAATGGCAGATGGAAAATACGGTTGGTGTGCAATCAGCAATCAGTTTAGCGTCAGTTGCTAAAATTGTTAATGCTGGTTATAACGAAGGTAATGCTAGATGGCGTGTTCTATCACGCAACCAACAAACATTAGTGCAATCAATTGCCCGAATACCTTCAACAAGTGGCCTATTGAACAGTGATTGTAGCGTTATGCCCGTGATTCTTTTCTTAGAAGATCACAAAGCTGAAACCATTAATCGAGTTGTTGATAAAGTAAAAGTTGTTACTCAGGCATTAGAAACAGACGAGGTTAAGTTTAAACTTGCCTCTGGCCCTGTTGGTGTTATGGCAGCGACTAATGAAGCGGTTGCTGAAGCGCAAACGCCGATGATGCTTTACGTTTACGGCGCGGTAACTTTATTGTGTTTCATTAGCTTTAGAAGTGTGCGTGCCACGATTGTCGTTATCGTGCCGCTTTATGTCGTGTCAACGTTAGCGCAATGGTTAATGACCGCACTTGATATTGGCCTAACGGTTTCTACACTTCCGGTTATTGCTTTAGGTGTTGGTATTGGTGTCGATTACGGTATTTATATCTTATCAACGATGAGTATAAAATTACGTGAGGGTTACCAAGTTCAAGAAGCTTATTTACTCGCTTTGAAAGAGCGAGGCAGTGCAGTCTTAATAACGGGTGTTACTTTAGCTATTGGCGTTTCAACCTGGTTTTGGTCAGATTTGAAATTTCAAGTCGATATGGGAATACTCTTAACCTTCATGTTCTTGGTGAATATGATCGCTGCAGTACTGGTCCTACCTGCTATTGCTGCTTTTTTATGGCCTAATAAAAAATAAGGTTAATACGTTAAACCTGCATAAATAAACAAGAAAATGACCGAAAGGTCATTTTCTATTTATAACAAGTGAATAAACAATTACTCTCAGTAATTTTGACAAGCCGCTGTAAATAATTAATCACCATAAATAGTAAAATATTCCTCGCAATAGCCTAAAATTCTTAATAAAATCGCATATATAGTCTATTCTTTTAGACAATAATAAATATTTATATAAAAAATTATACAAATTACCCTGTTAATTGTTTTAAATAATCAATTTTGAAATGATTCAGTACAACAGCGTTTTATCCAAAAAGGAAAACGGCATGGCGTTAGTAGACGGTTTACCCTCAGTGATACTCTCGAATGTAGCACAGTTAATTCAGCAAAAAGTTCCCGCTAAGACAGCTCCGCTCGTTGAGCAGTTTGCAGAGCTCCTTTATAGCAATATTTCTACGCTTGATTTAGAGCATCGTAACGATAGTGATATGTACGGTGCGACGTTAAGTCTGTGGAATTCGTTAAATGGTCACCAAAATAATGCACCGGTGATTAAAGTTTTTAATCCTCAAGTTTCTAAGCATGGCTGGAAATCAAGTCATACTATTATCGAAGTCATTATCGCCGATATGCCATTTCTTGTTGATTCATTGCGAATTGCCCTTAACCGTTTAGGCTTATCACCGCATTTAATGTTAAATAGTCCTATTAATATTATTCGTGATGACAAAAATCAAATTACACGTTTATCAGCAGCCGCTAATAAATCGTTAAAATCGGCAACGGCTGTCGCTGTTTTCTTTATTGAAGTTGACCGTCAAACCGATCAAAAAGTCCTTGATAAAATAACCAAAGAGCTTCATTCAGTGGTTAATGACATTGCGATAACGGTTGACGATTGGCAAGCAATGCGTGCACGTCTTGGTGAAGTGATCACCGAAACAGCCGAAGCAAAATTACCTTGTTCAATCAATGATCATGATGACGCATTAGAGTTCTTAAAGTGGATGTTAAACGATAATTTCACTTTATTAGGCTATCGTTCATACAATGTTAAAACATTAACAGGTGATATGGCACTCTCGGCCAATGTTGAATCAAGTTTAGGATTAATGAAGCGCTCTGATGGCACAGTAGAACGCTTAATTTCAACATTATCTAGTTCTGCTCGAGAGCTTGCTTTAGGGGTTAACCCGTTAATTTTGACCAAAACCAATTCTCGGTCACGCGTACATCGTCCTGCCCACCTAGATTATATTGGCGTAAAACGTTTCGATGCTAAAGGTAATGTTATTGGTGAGGAACGCTTTGTTGGTTTATTTGGCTCTGCTTATTATACCAATAGTGCCTTAGATTTACCGTTAATAAAGTCTAGAGTTACCACCGTTTGTGAAAGCTCTGGTTTTGCTCGTGGTACTCACGCTTATAAAGCGATGATTAATATTTTAGAAACCTACCCACGTGACGAAATATTACAAAGTAGCACAGATGAATTATTAAAAAATGTTTTAGGCATTTTCCAAATGCAAGAGCGTGATTACTCTGGACTTTTTGTTCGCCGTGATGCCTTTGATCGTTTCTACTCTTGTATGGTCTATGTACCCAGAGAACGTTATAACACTGAATTACGTGTTAATACTCAAAAGTTACTCAAAGAAGCATTTGGTAGCGGTCAAGAAGTCGAGTTTACCACTTACTTTTCTGAATCAGCACAAGCGCGTACCCACTATATTGTTCGTGTTAAATCAACTAAAGCAGATATCAACGTGAAACAAATTGAAAAGAACTTAAATGAAGCAGCAAGAAGCTGGGATGATAAACTCGCAGCATCTCTGAACTCTCACAAAGGTGAAGCTAAAGGTAAAACATTAAGTCGTAAATACTGTAGTTTTCCACAATCTTACAAAGATGAAGTGTTACCGGGTACGGCAATCGTTGATATTGAAAAACTTGAGTCGTTATCAGCAGAAAACCCACTGGAAATGTTGTTTTATCAACCACAAGAAGAAAGTGCTAACAGCCGTCACGTAAAATTAAAATTGTTCCATACGGGCGACCCCATCCACTTGTCAGATATTTTACCTATCCTTGAAAACTTCGGTTTACGTGTTATTGGTGAAAGCCCTTATTTAGTTAAAACATTAACGGGTGAACATTGTTGGATCTTAGACTTTTCGATGTTACTGACCGGACAAGGTAAGTTCACCCTTGAAATAGTACAAAACTTGTTCCAAGACGCCTTTGCAAAAGTTTGGGCGGGTGATTTAGAAGATGATGGTTTTAACCGTTTAATTTTAGGTGCCGAGCTTGGTGGTCGCGAAGTTTCTATTATCCGTGCTTATGCACGATATGAGCGTCAAATCGGTGGTACCTTTAGCCAAAGTTATATCGAAGATACTTTTGCTCGTTACCCTAATATTGCTGAGTTATTGATTAAATTCTTTATTTTCCGCTTTGATCCAACGACGAAAATTTCAGAAAAAGCGTTGAATAAAGTCAGTGCTGATATTGAAAAATCTCTCGATAATGTCGCTAACTTAGATGATGACCGTATTATCCGCCGTTTTGTTGAAATGATCAGTGCCACCATTCGTACTAACTATTTTCAACCTCATCCGATAACAGGTCAAAAATCTTACATTTCATTTAAGATTTTACCTCGCCAGATAAGTGACGTACCACTACCGCTTCCTGAATTTGAAATATTTGTTTATTCACCACAACTTGAAGGTGTTCATTTACGCGGTGGCAAAGTCGCCCGTGGTGGTTTACGTTGGTCAGATAGACAAGAAGATTTCCGCACTGAGGTTTTAGGCTTAGTTAAAGCTCAACAAGTTAAAAATACGGTTATTGTTCCTGTTGGCGCTAAAGGGGGGTTTGTTTGTAAACAACTCCCAGTAGGCGGTACTAGACAAGAAATATTTGAAGCAGGTAAAGAATGTTACCGTACCTTCATTCGTGGTTTGTTAGATCTTACCGACAACATTATTGATGGCGTAATTGTGCCACCACTGAATGTTGTTCGTCTTGATGACGATGACGCTTATTTGGTTGTTGCTGCCGATAAAGGCACGGCAACCTTCTCAGATACTGCTAATGCGATTTCCGACGAATATAACTTCTGGATGGGCGATGCGTTCGCTTCTGGTGGTAGTGTTGGCTATGACCATAAAGCGATGGGAATTACGGCTAAAGGCGCTTGGGAATCTGTTAAACGTCATTTCCGCGAAATGGATATTGATTGTCAAACAACTGATTTCACCTGTATTGCTATTGGTGATATGGCGGGTGATGTATTTGGTAATGGTATGTTGTTGTCAAAGCACATCCGTTTACAAGCAGCATTTAACCATATGCATATTTTTATTGACCCTAATCCCGACGCAGCAAGCTCTTATGTAGAGCGTGAACGTTTATTTAATATGCCGGGCTGTACTTGGGAAGATTACAACAAAGAATTAATTTCTGAAGGTGGTGCGATTTTCAGCCGTCATGTGAAATCTATCAAGTTAACACCACAAATTAAGAGAATGCTCGGTACGCAAAAACAAACCATGTCACCGATTGATCTAATGCAAGCCATTTTGAAAATGAAAGTGGATTTATTGTGGAATGGCGGTATTGGCACGTATGTTAAAAGTTCAAAAGAAAGCCATCTTGACGTTGGCGACAGAGCGAACGACTCATTGCGTATCAATGGCAAAGAATTACAAGCCAAAGTTGTTGGCGAGGGTGGTAACTTAGGTTTCACCCAACTGGGTCGTGTTGAGTTTGGTTTACGTGGTGGACGAATTAATACTGATGCTGTTGATAATGCCGGCGGTGTTGATTGTTCTGATAATGAAGTCAACATTAAAATATTATTAAACAGTTTAGTACAAAATGGTGACTTAACTGTTAAACAACGTAATCAGTTACTTTATGATATGACTGATGATGTCGGTAAAATTGTTATAGAAGATTGTTATCGCCAAACCCATTCATTGTCTATTACGGCAATGCGTGGCGTTAAACAATTAAAAGAGCAAGAGCGTTTTATCCATGGCTTAGAAAAAGCGGGTAAATTAGATCGTGCTTTAGAATTTATTCCAACGGATGATGAAATCTCTGAGCGTTTATCTAAAGGTCAAGGCTTAACTCGCCCAGAACTTTCAGTGCTACTTGCCTATGGTAAAATGGTCTTAAAAGAAGATTTGGTTTGTCCAGGTATAACGGACAACCCTTATCACAATCGTTTATTACTTGAAGCTTTCCCTCCACAATTACAGGTTAAGTATCAAGAACAAATGCAACTGCATCCACTGCGTGCTGAAATTATAGCGACAAAATTAGCCAATGATATTGGTAACGATATGGGTTTCAATTTTGTTAATCGCATGCATGAAGAAACAGGTGCAACGGTTGCTGAAATCGCCAATTGTTATGTTATGGCCAGTGAAGTTTTCGAGTTATCAACCATTTGGAACGAAATTACCGAATTAGATAATAAAATTTCGACTTCTATTCAAACTGAAATGTTATTTCAAATGCGCCGTACGGTACGACGAGCAACACGTTGGTTCTTACGCCATCGTAATAAAGCGTTAGGTATTGCTGAAACAATCGCTATGTATCGCCCAACGTTTGAAAATTTAGCCAACAATTTAGATAAGTTATTGGTAACCGCAGAAGTTGAACAACTACAACGTGTTGAAACAGATCTAGTTGGAACAGGCGTTCCAGTGAAAATCGCAAAACGTATTTCACAGTTAAGTTCATTATTTCCAGTAATGGATATTGCTGATATTTCAATAGCGGATAATCGTCCAATTGAATTAGTTGCTGACTTATACTTCAAGCTAGGTGTTCGTTTAGACTTACATTGGTTCTTAGATCAAATCACTAGCCAACCGGTATCTAATCACTGGCAAGCGCTTGCTAGAGCTTCATTTAGAGAGGAACTTGATTGGCAGCAACGTTCATTAGCACAAGTCGTTTTACGCTGCGATTGTGGTGTTGAACAACCTGAGGTCGAAGCCTTACTTAATAACTGGATTGAGACGAATGCTCAACCACTTGAACGTTGGAACCAAATCTTAGCTGACTTTAGAATTGGTCGCACGCATGAGTTTGCAAAGTTCTCTGTTGCGCTAAGAGAGTTAATGTTACTGAGTTTAAATTGCGATCCAGCAAAATAAGCCAAAGCCATTAATCAAGCTTTAACGAGATTGATTTAACTGATAAAATCCTCACTACTAAGTGGGGATTTTTTTTAGGTCGTTGTCGATTTTGATTAAAGTTTTTTCGCGTTAACTTATCCGTCCAGAGGCAATATGTTTTATTCCGCAATTCGTAAAGTATTATTCAAGTTTGATCCTGAAGCTATTCATGAGCTGACAATAAAAGGCTTTAAAGCCTCGGGTTCAACACCATTAAATTTACTTTATAAACAAAACATTACTGATAAACCAGTCGAAGCCATGGGTATTACCTTTCCTAATCCGGTTGGGTTAGCGGCTGGATTAGACAAAAATGGCGAATGCATTAACGCGTTTGATGCCATGGGATTTGGCTTTGTTGAGATAGGAACTGTGACACCTAAGCCACAACCGGGTAACCCAAAACCGCGTATTTTCCGTTTACCGATAGCAAATGCAGTTATAAACCGCATGGGCTTTAATAACAAAGGCGTTGATTACTTAATTGATCAAGTACGTAAAGCAAATTTTAAAGGCGTGCTGGGTATTAATATTGGTAAAAATAAAGATACCCCAGATGATCAAGCTAAAGACGATTATCTTATTTGTATGCGTAAAGTTTATAACTACGCAACCTACATCACCATAAATATCTCATCACCAAATACGCCAGGTTTACGTTCATTACAATATGGTGATGCATTAAATGAGCTATTAGCCGCGCTTAAAGCGGAACAAAAAGTACTGACCGAACTGCATAGTAAATATGTACCGTTAGCCGTAAAAATAGCACCAGATTTAAGCAAAGAAGAGATTGAATCGATTGCCCAATGTTTGATCAGCAATAATATTGATGGCGTTATTGCCACTAACACCACACTTTCACGTGAAGGTGTGGTTGGCTTAGAGCATGGAGAAGAGCAGGGTGGTCTCAGTGGTGAGCCAGTAAAAGACAAAAGTACCGAGGTTATTCGTTTATTGGCAATAGCCCTAGATAATAAATTACCTATAATCGGTGTTGGCGGTATTTCGAGTGGCCGTGATGCACAAGAGAAAATAGCGGCGGGTGCTAAATTAGTACAAGTTTATACTGGCTTTATATACCAAGGTCCTGAATTGGTTAAAGACATAGTGAATAGCCTTTAACTGACGACTTCAATGGTTTAACGCTATTTCTTACACTTGTCTATATATGGGGTAGCGTTAACTCACTGGCAATTAAATTCAGTACCTTGTGCAGTTTTACTTGAATATAGCGAGGTAATAATTTTTTCTCTTGCGCTAACAGAGTTAACTCAGCTGGCGTTATCGCAATAAAACATTTTACCTGCTGATGTTCTTTTTGGTAAACACTGAAAACATCATCAGCAAAATAGCTAATCTCTCCCTGATGATCTTTAGTTATCTCTTCATCAACAAATTGCTGAGTTTCTAGATAGAGATTGATTAATAAAATATTTTTTTCATCACCATACCAATTTGCGGTCAGTGTTTGAAAATTAAATTGTGCTTCAAGCTTATTACACACTGACTTTATCTGAGTAAACTGTTCTATTAAATCGTTACCCGGCATAATAGCGATCGGTAGCTGTTCTGTCATAGTTTTAAGGTTACTTTGAATTTCAAATTTAAACATTATCAATATTAATTAGTAACATAAAGCATAAAAGGCTTTTTATTGCCTTTGCCTAACATTATTTTGCTGGTCGTTTTCATCATTAGGATTGATTTTGGACTTTTCTTTCTTCTCTTTAGACCTCTGGGTTTATTTCACTTTACTTGCTGCTGTTATGCAGGCTATTCGCACCGCTGGACAAAAGAAGCTATCGGGACATTTAAGTGCGATGGCGACGACAGGTGTGCGCTATATCTATGCGCTGCCTTTTGCTTTTATATATTTGCTCTTTATTACCGAACAGCGAGCAGTGACTTTACCTGTGCTTAACAGTCATTTTCTTATGTACGCGCTTATCGCTTGTCTGATGCAGATTATTGGGACTTTTTGTTTGGTTGCGGCCTTTAAATATCGTAATTTTGCGGTAGCGACAAGTTTAGCTAAAACTGAAGCTATTCAAGTTGCTGTCGTGGGAGCCTTGTTCTTTTCAGTTTCTTTATCATTGCTAGCGTGGTTATCTGTTTTTATTGGTGTGATAGGCGTGTTAATTGTCTCAAAAGTAAAATTTACGGTTACTGATATTTTTAAAAACCCAGGCGCTGGTTTTGGCTTATCTTCAGGCTTAGCCTTAGCTATTACGACCTTATTAATTAGAGAATCAAGCTTGGCCCTAAACACAGATTTAATGGTTAGTGCCGCTGTTACTTTGTTGTTTATGGTTGGCGTACAGTCCGTCATATCAATTATTTATCTTAGTTTAAAAGATAGAAAGCAACTTACCTTAATGGCTAAACATTGGCGTATGTGTTTATTTGTTGGCATAACCAGCGTTATTGGTTCAATTGGTTGGTTTACTGCCGCTAGTTTTCAAAATGCAGCCCATGTGAAGGCACTAGGACAAGTAGAGTTTTTTATTACTTTATTATTAACTTACCGAATTTTTAAGGAACGTATTAGTCGAATTGAATACCTAGGTATGTTATTAATTATTGTTAGTGTGGTTATTTTATTACTTTGGGCATAGTGGCTAGCGTCTGTTTTTGCTACACTCGCAGAAAATTATTATTGTATTAATTAAATTGGATTTAAAATGAAAATTGCAGATAAAACCGTTGTTCAATTTCACTACACCTTAAAAGATGAAGCTGGCAATGAAATTGAATCATCATACGCGGGTGATCCTTTAGCCTATCTTCATGGCTATAAAAATATGTTAGTCGGTGTCGAAAATGCCTTAGTGGGTAAAGAAGTAGGCAACAAATTTTCAGTCACGCTACAACCAGAAGATACTTACGGTGAGCGTAAAGAAGATATGATCCAACGTGTTCCAGCAAAACATCTACAAGACGGTCAAGGGACCACTAAATGGCAAGCTGGCATGACAGCTTCTGTTGAAACCGAGCAAGGTCAACGTCAAGTGACTATTGTTAAAGCGGGTAAGTTTATGGTCACTGTTGATATTAACCCACCCCTTGCTGGTATGGTATTAACCTTTGACTTAGACGTCATTGATGTACGTGCTGCTACAGATGAAGAAATTGAACATGGTCACGCACATGGCGCTGGCGGCCATCACCACTAAATTTTCTTAGTTAAAGTGGTCATTTATTTTGAATGTTAAAGGTCAGCTCTGCTGACCTTTTTTATATTGAGTTGCTGAGTGTGTTTTAAAGTTAATCATCAACTTTATTTATTGAAAGCACATACATCTCATTATTTAAATTTGCTTGCCAGCATATATTTAAATTGTAGAGTTTCATGCCATAGATTTTATCATCGCCTTGTCGCTTTTTATAAGCGGGCCTAGGGTCCTGCGCTAAGACTTGTTCAATAAAAAGTGCTAGCTCTGGATACTCTCGTTGATACTTTTGCATATCATCTTGTGCTTGCTGAGAAAATTTGGTGGTTACCGCGTGCAAGGGTTGTTGTGCAAAGCCGGCCTGTGCACCATCAATACTATCAGAGTAGGGAATATAAGGTTTAATATCAACAACGGGCGTTTGATCAAGCAGGTCTAGTCCAGAAATATTAATAACAGTTTGTTTGTTGTTTTGCGTAATACCCTCTAACTTTACTACCGACATACCAATTGGATTAGGTCTGAATGTAGAGCGAGTGGCTAATACCCCCAGTTTTTTATTTCCTCCCAAGCGAGGTGGTCTCACGAGCGGTTTCCAACCTTGGCGCTGCGTCCCATGAAATATAAACAATACCCACAGATGACTAAATTGCTCAATGCCACGAAGCAACTCTTGGTTATTGGCATCATCAAGTAATAAAATTGAGCCTTGTGCTGCACTCACTAGACCCGGTTGACGAGGAATAGCGAATTTTTCTTTGTAGGGAGAATTAACGCGACCAATATAGTTGAAGGTTACCTGGTTTTCAGGTGATACAGTCATTAGTTAATCTTTTTAAGCGGTTCAACTTGATAAGACATACCATAGCAGACAAGCGTTGCAATACATTGCTTATTTGCTTGGTCGCCATCAATCAACGCACAACCACTAAAAATTATCGCATTCGCTTGTTGTTGAGCTGCTTGTCTACGTGCTTCAGTTCTTGCCGCTATTTTATCTGGTAAGGCATGATGACTTTTTGCCTGGCAATCTTCACCCTCAACTAAGCCAATAAGTTTGTAGCGGCCAGGAAATTCACTTTCATCTTGAAAAACTTTTACCTGTGCATGGCTAAAGTATGTTTGAAAATTTTCTTTGTCCAAATTTGTTGAAACAGTATATTGAGATGAGCATGCTGATAATCCGATTAACGTCAGCATTAGTATTAATTTATTGTTGGTTTTACTTATAGTCTTCATTTTTATCACTAGGTTACTTACTTATATTTGCTTTAACAGGGGCTTTATTACTGATCCAATAATTAAATAATTTATCAATAACGTTACTTTGTTGTTTCATATTTATCCAATTACGCATAAACAGTTCAAAAGCTTGATCGTTATGATTAATAGGGAATGCCATAGATATAGGTGCTAAGACAGGTTTAGGCACAATAACTGTGTACTCAGGATATAATAATGTCCAGGCAGAAGCTGCTGCAGCACCAAATAGCATACCATCAAAATGTTGGTGCTTTTCTTTAAAGAATAATCTGGGTGTTGATATTTTCCAGGCCTTATTATGAATAAAGTTGCGTTCAACAGCTGTTTGGTAAAAGAAAGTTTCAGGTATACCGATAATCAGCGCTTTATTCTCAATAATTTTAGACCATTGCTTAAACTCTACACGTCTTTCATCTTTTACAATAAAGGCTAGTGATTGCTGAGAATAAGGCACCGTAAGGGTGAATTTAGTCATATTATCTGGGATAACTGGAATACCTGTCGTGATATCCAAATAGCCTGATTGTAAGAGTGCTTCCGCTTGATGATGAAATATTTTTACAAATTCAACATTTACGTTGAGGTCAATGGCGAGCTGATTCATTATTTCAATATCAAAACCGACCAACTTACCGTTATTGTTATGAAAGGCGTAAGGTAAGTCATCTCTGAAATAGCCAACCCTAATAAAACCACGTTGTTGAATTCGTTTTAGCACAGGAGAAAATGTAGGTTTGGTAACAGCATTCGCAGGGCTGTTTTCGAGGTAATTGCTTTCAACACCAGTGAACAAAAAGTCTCGCTCTATAAATTTGCTATAGCCTTGATACTGGTGACTTATAGTGTCAAAACTGAAACGTAAGGAGATAAATGCCAATACCGAAACAAGCGGGATTATCGCTAAGTTACGCAGCAGTACACGCCATTTTATAGTAAAGCGCTTTAACATTGCCGTGGCAATTAATAGCGGTAAACAGCTAGAAAATACCACTGAAAAAATAGCACTTAACCGAGCGCCAATAAGGTTCTCTGCCACTAAATAAAAGTCGAACATAGCACCAGAAACATTAAACAATTCTAGTAAATTTTGCATCGCTAATGTTGTGCTACCAAATAACTGTGGCAAGCCAGCAACGACTAGATTGATATGATCAGTAAAAGAAATATGGGCACCAGAAAACCAAGCGGCAAAGAGCACAAAAAGTAAAGCAAGTAGCTTACCACCGACGGGTAAACTAAAAGATATTGGCACAATAATCTCTGATATTTTTTCAAGATCGCTATCTTGAGGGTATTTTTGTTTAAGTAATTTTTTAGTGTTTTCAACAATCACGGGTAATACTGAAAAGAAGCTGCCCGTAGCGAAAGCAGTGATCATTGGCTCGCGAGAGACACTAACTATTTCTCGATAACCAAAAGGGGTGACGGTTGCAACAATGGCGGGGAATACCACAAAACAAAGCAGAGTTACCAAAACTATTGCACTAAGCATGTAAACAACTAAACCATCGAGTTGGCTTGCATCAAGAGTAACAGCGGCACGCCAACCGATACAAAATATACCCAAGGGGGCAAATTTCATAATAAAACCATTAATGTTTGCGGTTGCTTGTTGTAAGTTTGAAAGCATTAACAAGGTTTGTCTTTTAGATTTAATCTTCATTAAACCAAGCCCCATGCAGATACTAAAAAAAACTACCGCAGGGATTAAAGTATTTGCTAAGGCATTAAAAGGATTTGCCGAGATAAATAAGTCAACCAAGCTAAATTCTGGCACAGATTGTATGGTGTTATTAGAATAAAACTCGGCATGTTGCCATTGAGGAAAGGACAAAGGGGTGCTAAAAATAAAAAATAGTACGACCGCTATCATCATTAAGATAATCAATAAACTTTGTTTAGAGACCTTTTTGGCTTTACTCGGGGTAAGCCCACCTATACCAACAACCAGTGACAGCACAATATAAGGCAGTACGGTCATTTGCAGGGCAGTAACAAAAGCATTGGCGGTGTTATCAATCACTGAATATTCGGTTGAAAAGTAATACCCCATCAACAACCCAAGAAACATCGCTAAGATAATTTGTACTAATAACGGTGGTTTAACAAACAACATTAAAATATTGTACTCATAAGTATTTTGCCATAATGATAGTAACGAACTATTTGAAAATTATAATACAAAAAAGCAGTGAACGTTCACTGCTTTTATTTCTTTGGTATTAACAGCTGACTGAGGGGGGTTATTTCACCCGCATACCCGGTTGTGCACCGTCGTCAGGATTTAATATCCATAAATCTTTACCACCAGGACCTGCCGCAAGCACCATGCCTTCAGACATACCAAAACGCATTTTTCTTGGCGCCAAATTAGCAACCATCACGGTATGTTTACCAATTAAATCTTCTGGTTGATACGCTGATTTAATACCGGCAAACACTTGGCGTGTTTCACCACCTTCTTCTTTTGAATCAAGAGCAAGGGTCAAACGTAACAGTTTATCAGCTTTTTCTACATGCTCGGCATTAATGATTTTTACTATACGCAAATCAATTTTAGCAAAATCGTCAAATTGAATTTCTTCGCTAATAGGATCACACCCTAATGGATCATTAAGAGCCGCACTATTATCGACGATTTTTTCTTTTTTAGCTTTTTTTACCGGTTTTTCAGCGTCATCTTTAACAAGTAAATTGTCTTTCGATGCATCTGTCATTGCGTTAACTTTATCCATGTCGACACGCTGTAGTAAGGCTTTAAATTTATTGATCTTGTGGCTCGTCAATAATTTCTTATGTCCTTCCCAGGTTAATTCATCATTTAAAAACGTCGCTGTGCTATCGGCTAATACGGGTAATACCGGCTTTAAATAAATCATTAAGGTACGAAACATATTGATACCTAGCGAACAGATGTCTTGCACTTCTTGCTGCTTAGTTTCATCTTTCACTAACTGCCATGGTTCTTTTACGGCTATATATTCGTTAACTTTGTCGGCCAATGCCATTATTTCACGCATACCACGGGCAAAATCACGCGCTTCATAGTGAGCGGCAATAGAGTCACCTGCCGCCATGACCTCTTCAGCGAGAGCTGGGTTGTCAATGTTTTCTGACAACATACCATCAAAGCGTTTAGTGATAAAACTGGCACAACGTGAGGCAATATTAACCACTTTACCCACTAAGTCTGAATTGACTCGTTGCGCAAAATCTTCAAGATTTAAATCTAAATCATCAATTTTATGGGTTAATTTAGCGGCATAGTAATAACGTAAATATTCAGGGTTTAAATGATCTAAATAAGTACGACCTTTAATAAAGGTACCTTTAGACTTAGACATTTTGGCGCCATTAACCGTAACAAAACCATGAGCATGCACTGCCGTTGGTTTTCTAAAGCCTGCACCTTCGAGCATAGCTGGCCAGAATAAACTATGAAAATATATAATGTCTTTGCCAATGAAATGGTAGAGCTCAGCTTCTGAGTCAAGCGCCCAAAATGCATCAAAATCGATACCGGTTTTATCACATAAGTTTTTGAAACTGCCCATGTAACCAATAGGAGCGTCTAGCCAGACATAAAAGTATTTGCCCGGAGCATTGGGTATTTCAAAGCCAAAATAAGGAGCGTCGCGGCTAATATCCCATTGTTGTAAACCAGACTCAAACCATTCAGCTAACTTATTAGCCATTTCATCTTGCAATGCGCCACTTCGTGTCCAATCTTGCAACATCTCACTAAAAGCAGGCAAGTCAAAGAAGTAGTGCTCTGAATCTTTTAATACTGGTGTTGCGCCAGAAACAACTGAACGCGGGTTTAGCACTTCAGTGGGCGAATACGTCGCGCCACACTCGTCACAGCTATCGCCGTTTTGATCGGCTGCCTGACACTTAGGACAAGTGCCCTTTACAAAGCGGTCAGGTAAAAACATCCCTTTTTCTGGATCGTATAGTTGAGAGATGACTCTGGTTTTAATATGACCTTTAGCATGCAAACGATTATAAATTTCGTGAGCAAACGCTTCATTCTCTGGACTATGCGTTGAATGATAGTTATCGAAACTAATATGGAAGTCTGCAAAGTCGCTCATATGCTCTTCACGGACACCATTGATCATTTCTTCAGGTGTTACCCCTAACTCATGCGCTTTAAGCATAATAGGCGTGCCATGGGCATCATCAGCACAAACAAAATAAGTTTCATGGCCGCGCATACGTTGAAAACGCACCCAAATATCGGTCTGAATATGTTCGAGTAAATGACCTAAATGAATAGAGCCATTGGCATAAGGCAGCGCACAAGTTACAAGAATTTTACGTTTATTTTTAGCAGTTGATGATGACTCTGATAACGACATATAAAGTTTACATTTATTGGTGGTAATTATGAGGGGAATGGTACAGAATTTGTAATTACTTTTCATTAATAATTATTGCTTAAACGCGATAAAGTGCCTTTTAAAATGTTCTCAAAGATATTTTCGTCAAAAACACTCCCCAGTGACGCTAAACAAACGCTTGTTGATAGCTTAAATCGTTATCGAAGTGAAAATTTTCCTCAAGGAATTCTATATCCTGATATTGACCCTGAAATTACCTTAGAAAAAGGTAATGATATTGTCATTAAATTGTCTTTACCTTTCCCTTGCAATAGTGAAATACAATTATTAACTGAAATGCTTACTAAAGAAGTTAAGCAGACCGTTCGTTTTGATGTTAAGTACAATGTTAAGCCGGTTCGCCGCCATGAACTCTTAGGTATAAAGAATATTATTGCTATTGCCTCAGGAAAAGGTGGAGTAGGGAAGTCGACGACAGCAGTTAATCTTGCTTATGCGTTAATCGCAGAAGGAGCCTCGGTTGGCATTTTAGACGCTGACATTTATGGCCCATCAGTTCCTACATTACTGGGTTTAAAAGGAGCAAAGCCTAGCTCTGATGATGGTAAGTTACTCACGCCAATAAATGCTAATGGTTTAAGCGCAATGTCGCTGGGTTTTTTAGTCGATGAAGATGATGCAACTGTTTGGCGAGGTCCAATGGCAAGCAGAGCTTTTAGTCAATTACTTAACGAAACTGATTGGCAAGGTATAGATTATTTAATTGTTGATATGCCCCCAGGCACCGGTGATATTCAATTAACGTTATCACAACAAGTACCCGTGGCAGCTTCTGTGGTTATTACCACACCACAAGATATAGCACTGGCTGATGCGATAAAGGGTATTGCGATGTTTGAACAAGTAAAAGTACCTGTGCTCGGTATTATTGAAAATATGAGTTATCACCAATGCGAAAATTGTGGTCATCAATCACACTTGTTTGGTGAAGGTGGAGGCCAACGGGTTGCCAATAAATATGATACGCAACTTTTAGGACAACTGCCGCTTGATGTCAGTATTCGTCGCGATGCAGACCAAGGGGTTTCGCCATTATTAACAGATAACACTAGTAACATCAGTGAGCAATACCGTAAGATAGCGCGAACTATCGCTGCACAGTTATATCTGCAGTTGGATTCACGCAGTCCAAATACCGCAAAACTATTGATTGAAGATTAGCCTTTATAGCTAATTCCCTAACCTTAAAGTAATAACGTAAGAAGAACTAACATGAGATTGTCCGACAAAGACATAGAAACATCGCTTGAAAGAGGTGAAATTATTATTACCCCTGCACCCGATAGCAGTATGATTTCAGGGGTAAGTGTTGATATTCGTTTAGGTAACGAATTTCGCGTTTTTCAAGATCATACCGCACCTTATATCGACTTAAGTGGTCCCAAAGCTGAAATGCAAAAAGCGATGGACTCAGTGATGAGTGATGAAATTGTTATCGCTGATGGTGAGGCTTTCTTTTTACATCCAGGTGAATTAGCGCTAGCGGTTACCTATGAGTCGGTCACTCTACCTGATAATATCGTTGGTTGGTTGGATGGTCGTTCATCATTAGCGCGCTTGGGCTTAATGGTCCATGTTACCGCACATCGCATCGATCCTGGTTGGTCTGGGCAGATTGTTTTAGAGTTTTATAATAGTGGTAAGCTTCCCTTGGCACTTCGCCCTAAAATGAAGATAGCGGCACTAAACTTTGAAACTATGTCTTCAAGCGCTGCACGTCCTTATAATAAACGTGAAGATGCAAAATATAAAAATCAAACAGGTGCTGTTGCTAGCCGTATTAGTCAAGACGAAGCTTCTAAAAACTAAAAACTAAAAACTAAAAACTAAAAAGCCGTAAAATGAACGATCATTTTACGGCTTTTTATCAGCAGTCTAGAAACTAGGCAGAAATACTATTTTGTTTATCAATACCACTTATGCAAAGTTTTAATGCCTGTAACAGTTTCTCTTTATCATGGTTATGACTGTCTGAACCATTAGAAAGGTCGCAATGAATAACGGGCAAAATAGTAGATGTAACCGTTTCATTTTGACAAATAACACTATCAATAGGTAAGCAGCCAATATTTTCTTTGATCCAATTAAGTTTCTCATCTAATGATAATGCTGCGGCAGGACTGTCTTCTGGAGCTAAGTTCTCAATAAACACACAATGAGCTGAGCTTGCCTGAATCGCTTTAGTAATATCTCGCACTAACAAAGGTGGAATAACGCTGGTAAGAAAGCTCCCAGGGCCTAAAATAATCAAATCAGCAGACCTTATTGACTCAATGCACAAAGGCAAGGTTTTAACCAACGGGGCCAATAATAATTTTTCTGGCATTATCGGCATTTTATCAACCGAGAGTTCACCTATTTTACAACGTCCCTTAGGGTAGAAGGCCATTAGATCGGTTGGTGTCTCTGACATCGGATATAAAGGCGTTCTAACCCCTAATAAACGTCTTACAAGCTTTATCGAATCAAGTGGCCGAGATTGCAATTTCCCCAAGGCATATAAAATAAGATTACCTAGATTGTGACCACCGAGTTCATCTTGCCCATCAAATCTAAAGTCAAATAACTGGCTGCCAACAGAGTCCTCATCAACAAGCAATGTTAAGCAATTACGTAAATCACCCCAAGCAATAGAACTACTGCGCCTGCGTAAACGGCCAGTAGAGCCTCCATTATCGGTTGTGGTTACTATACCCGTTAACTGCTTTTTTAAAAAAGAGAGAGTAGATAACACACGACCTAAACCGTGTCCGCCACCAATAGCGACAACATTTAGCTTTTCTAGCTGCATGAAAAATTCTTATTATTATATCTTAGTACAACTTTAACCCCAATTTTGTCATAAAGAAACTATAAACCCTTATTTCATTGAGCTTGCCTAGATGTATTTTTTGAAATTAGGGAAAAAATAGCACCTTGTAGATAAATAATCGTTTAACATTAGTGACATCGCTTAATTGCAGATAAATAAAAGCGCTTTCGAAAAGTTGATATTGATAAATCACTGATTAAACAAAAAATAGTCAAGTTGATGTTTAAGTAAACACTTAACTAAAAACTTTGCAAAAAACACCTTTTTATCTAAAATAATAGTTGACAGTTTTAGGACGGGTGCTTAGAATGCGCCTCGCTTTCAACGAGTGATTAATCATTTGTTAGGCAATGAATTTATAGCATATTAGGCCATGTTATTAATTTGTAGCGGGGCTATAGCTCAGCTGGGAGAGCGCTTCGCTGGCAGCGAAGAGGTCTGCGGTTCGATCCCGCATAGCTCCACCAAGTTTTAAGTTATTTAATTAAGTTAATCTTTATTTAAATAATATTGGTTTTAAGTGTTTTTTATCACTTAAAATAGAAAAGTTTACTTTTCACGATAGTATTTGTGTCCCTATCGTCTAGAGGCCTAGGACACCGCCCTTTCACGGCGGTAACAGGGGTTCGAATCCCCTTAGGGATGCCACTTATTTTTTTATCGCCATATTGGCCGTAATTAAATAAGTAAACAGGGTATAACAAACTAGGTCTTGTTATTTCCTTTGATTGAAGAATGTTTTCAATGATAAAAACAAGATGTAAATCTTGTCCGATGCTTTTCTAAGTAATTGAAAATTGTTTATTCAATATTCAGTTACTCAATAGTTTTAGTGTCCCTATCGTCTAGAGGCCTAGGACACCGCCCTTTCACGGCGGTAACAGGGGTTCGAATCCCCTTAGGGATGCCACTTATTTTTTGTTTCCTTTATCGGAAGTTAATAAATAGGTAAAAAGGGTATAACAAACTAGGTCTTGTTGTTTCCTTTGATTGAAGAACGTTTCAATCATAAAAGCGAGATGAAAATCTTGTTTGATGCTTTTCTAAGTAGTTGAACCTTGTTTATTCAATGTTCACTTACTCAATAGTTTTAGTGTCCCTATCGTCTAGAGGCCTAGGACACCGCCCTTTCACGGCGGTAACAGGGGTTCGAATCCCCTTAGGGATGCCACTTATTTTTTATTTCCTTTATTGGAAGTTAATAAATAGGTAAAAAGGGTATAACAAACTAGGTCTTGTTGTTTCCTTTGATTGAAGAACGTTTCAATCATAAAAGCGAGATGAAAATCTTGTTTGATGCTTTTCTAAGTAGCTAAACCTTGTTTATTCAATGTTTACTTACTCAATAGTTTTAGTGTCCCTATCGTCTAGAGGCCTAGGACACCGCCCTTTCACGGCGGTAACAGGGGTTCGAATCCCCTTAGGGATGCCACTTATTTTTTATGTAACGAGTTACTAAAGAGTCAGTGCTATAAGTGATATAAAAAAACCGACTTATTGTCGGTTTTTTTATGCCTGAAATTTGATGTTTCAATAAGAATATTACCTTAAGTCTATTTTAAGCATTTAAGCAATCCTGTGTTACATTGCTAAGCTTGTATCATACAAAGTGACTTAGGATCACCTTTTTCGAGTTTGTCTGCTAAGATGCTTTAGCTTTTACGTCGTGGTATCACTATTTTATCGAACATCGTCGATCAAACCCAGTGATCTTTAGTCGCTGGGTTCACCATCTGACAGTCTTATGAGTTTACTGATCAGCCTAAAGGCGATAGTAAAAGCAAAGTAACAGGATGATCTGTTACTTATTAGCAATCAATCTTTAGTGGCCAGAGTACTGGTTCAAGTCGTTATATTACTGCTTATTCGGTTTGATCATCGCTAAGCTTTCCTCAGCAAAACCAACGCCAGCCTCAGTATAGAAGTTAAACACTTTATCTACGCCAAAGGTTTCAATTTCTTGGCGCTCATCATCAAACCGAGCAATAGCCGCTATTTGACCTTGATAATTTGCATGTCTTAATTGTAAGGTTATATTTTTAATATCTTGAATTTTTGGCAGGGCGAGCAAGATTAACTCTAGTTTCTCTATTTCTATATTTTCCCAAAAATCAATATTTTCCGCGTCACCACAAAATGCTTGCACGTCATTATCATTCAACCAAGCGATCTTACCTTGGTCGGCATCTAATCCCCATACTTGACCCGTAGCCTGGCTGTCTAAAGCTTTATAAGCGCCCATACCAACGCGACCCATACCAATTACAACAATCGGTGCATCACAAGGTTGTATAAAGTTATCTTCACTGAGTTTACTTTTTCTTTCGTATTTACAAATAAACAATTTATGTCGGGTGAAAATCCGATGAGCAAAGTTATAAGTGATATTAGTAATAATAAACGATAAGGAAACGGCCAAGGACAAAATGACCAACCAATCATTTGTTAACCAGCCATTTTTTGTTGATAGCGAAGCGATGATCAAACCAAACTCACTAAAATTGCTTAATGCTAGTGCCGTTAAATAAGAGGTTCTGCCACGTAATTTAAATTGTGTGAATAAGAAAAAGAATAAGAAAAATTTTACAGGGATAAGTAAAGTTAGTAGGCCTGCCATCGCAAGCATTTCTACTGTGGGTAATGCAGTAAAGCCAATAGATAAGAAAAAACCAATTAAAAAGAGATCTTTAAAGCCCATCAATGATTTATTAATTTCACTGGCTTTACTGTGCGAAGCCAAATACATCCCGACGAGCAGGGCGCCCAAATCACCTTTAATGCTCACTAACTCGAAAAGTTCATAGGCACCAAAGGCTAAGAAAAATCCGGTTAGCGGAATAAGTTCACCGTGACCTACTTGGTCAATAAGTTTATTGATTAACGGCTTTATAAAAAAGGCACTCAACAACAGTAAAGCCCATAATGTTGGAGACTTACCGGTCGCCACCACTAAAAATATTACCGCGACAATATCTTGTATCACTAAAATTCCCACGGCTAATTTACCGTGGCGCGTGCGCATTTCGCCGTGATCTTCCATCAGCTTAACGACACAAACCGTACTACTAAAGCTCAAGGCAAAAATAATTAACCCTAAGGTGTAAAAAGACAAGTCAGCAAAGTAACTAATAGCAGCAAGGGCAAGTAATTTTAGCAGCAAAGCACCGATTAACACCCAAGTGACACTATGAGACAAACTACCTAACCAGACTTCTTTTTTTAATAAGTCTTTAACATTGAGTTTTAAACCAATAGTAAATAACATTAAGGTGATGCCTAGGTTTGCTAATGTATTGATACTGTCGTCGGCTTGAAAACCGAGAAAATTTAGTAAAAACCCTGCAAAGAGATAACCAATTGATGGTGGTAATGAAAATGACTTTGCTGCCATCCCACAACCAAAGGCAAATAGAATCCAAATAAAATCCATATTATTCTTCCATGATTTCTGTAAACTGACTAGCAACAAATTCAGCAATAATTGGCTGAGCTTTAACATTGGGATGAATGCCATCTTTTTGCATTAAACTGGCGTCGGTGACTAATGGCTCAACAAAAAAAGGTAACAAGTTAATGTTAGTTTCAGCGGCAACATCAATAAATACTTGTTCAAACATTTTATTATAACGAGGCCCATAATTTGGGGTGATTTTGATTTGATAGAGTGACACTGGAATGTTTTTATCTTGAGCGAGCTTTATCATTTGTAACAAATTATTTTTAATTTTCTTTGGTGAGTAGCCTCTAAGACCATCATTGCCACCAAGTTCTATCACTAAATGGTCAACTTTTTCTTTGGCTAATATCCCAGGTAACCTTGATAAACCGCCTGTTGTAGTCTCACCACTAATGCTAGCATTAGTGATCTTATAAGGACTTTTTTGCGTAGTTAATTGTGTATTTAGCAGGTGAACCCAGCCTTGGTTTTCTTTCATTCCATAGCTTGCACTAACACTATCACCTAGTAGTAAAATAGAATGCTTGGCTAAAGGGTTAGCCAATGTCGAAAAAGATATAGAAATTAAAGCTATTAAGCTTAAAAACAAAATATAAATGGGATGTTTATTCATGAAGTCAAATTCCGAAGCCATATTAAAAGTAAGTGCGTTAACTAAGTCTGTGCAGTTAGAAGAGAAAACTCTTGATCTACTTCAACCTGTTCACCTAACGGTCAATACAGGTGAAACATTAGCAATAGTAGGTTCATCAGGCTCAGGAAAAACAACCTTGTTAGCTATTTTAGCGGGCTTAGATTTACCTACGTCAGGTGAAGTTTATCTTAAAAACCACCCATTGCACCAGTTTAATGAAGAGCAACGTAGTCAAGTACGAGCAGATCACGTTGGATTTATCTTCCAGCAATTTTTATTAATTAGCAGTTTAACTGCACTTGAAAATGTTATGTTGCCGGCTGAATTAGCAAATTTACCTGATGCAAAACAACAAGGACTGGCGTTACTTGATGCTGTAGGCCTTGGTGAACGTGCTGAACACTATCCGTCACAATTATCGGGTGGTGAACAACAACGGGTCGCTATTGCTCGCGCTTTTATTACCAAGCCCGACGTATTATTCGCCGATGAACCTACGGGCAATTTAGATACCAAAACAGGCGTTCATATCGCCGATTTACTTTTTCAATTAAATGAAAAACATGGCACCACCTTAATATTGGTTACTCACGATCCAAAATTAGCCCAGCGCTGTCAACGTCAAGTTGAAATGGACAGCGGCGTTTTACAAGAGGTTAATCTCAACAACGCCAATCAAGATGAACTTCCTGCTCATATGAAAGTAGGTTAACGATGACTGAATTAAGGGTAAAACCATCAAAGACTTGGGTTAAACAATCATTACGACTGTTACATCATGAGTTTCGCCGCGGTGACTTAACCATTATATTTTTAGCGATTGTTCTCGCAGTCGGCACAGTATTTTCATTAACGGGTTTTTCAGAGCAAATTAAGCAAGCTATCATCACCAACAGCGCTAACACCATAGCAGCCGATCGGGTGCTGGGCTCTAACCGAGTAATACCGACCGAATACCTTGATAAAAGTGATAGTTTATCGCTCAATGTCGCCTCGAAAATATTACTCGATTCTATGGTTTTTTCAGGTGATAACATGCTGTTATCTGAACTTGATGTTGTTTCAGAAAAATATCCTTTGCGCGGCGAGCTTCTTGTTAAAACGTCGCTAGATCAAGAAATACCCAGCTCGGTTGGCGCGCCACAACAAGGAACGGCTTATGTAGAAGAAAGTATTCTTAGCCGTCTTGATGTTAAAATCGGTGGCACAATAGAGGTCGGGGTTCTCCCGCTGACTGTTGCCGGTGTTATTGTAGAAATTCCTGACCGTTCATACCGTATGTTTGTTGCCGGACCCACTATATTTCTTAATATTAAAGATATTGAGAAAACCCAGTTGATAAAGCCCGGCAGTCGCGTTTATTATCAATATATGTTTGCGGGGGAGCGTGACGATATTGAAACATTTGAAACCTGGATAAAGCCACAACTCAATGAAACTCAAAATTGGTACGATGCTAAATCAGCAAAAAACCGTCTATCAAAGGTCTTAGACAGCTCAGAGAAGTTTTTATCGTTAGCCAGTATGTTAGGTATTGTGCTTGCTGCTGTTGCTGTTGCGGTTGCCAGTCGACGGTATGGGCAACGTCATCAACCTATGGTTGCAGTATTTAAAGCGTTAGGCGCTTCAACGTCTCATGTAAAAAAATTGTATATGCTGCACTGGGGCTTACTTAGCTTAATAAGTATCATAGTAGGGCTTGTTGTTGGTTATATGCTGATGCTCGCCGGTGTGAGTGCTATAGAAAGCTACTTGTCATTAGATGAAAGCCAACTAACGTTTAAACCATTTATCACTGCTGTGATAACGGGAGTGCTTTGTGCGGTTGCCTTTGCCATTCATCCTATTACTGAATTAATTTCAACGAAACCACTCGATGTTATTCGCGGTTTTAGCAAAAATGAATTACCAAGGTTTGGTTGGCATCAAGTGATCCCACTACTGGCACTCTTTGCGCTACTGATGTTATTTAGTCGCGATCTCGTTATGAGTTTGTCATTGTTGTTAGGTGGTATATTAGTTTCTGGTGTTTTATTGCTTTTAGGGCGATTAATCATGGGGGCAGGGCGAAGTGCTGGTGCTAAAGCCGGTAAAGCTTGGCATCTGGCTTTAGCAAACTTAAAGCGCCGCGCCAATGAAAATAGTGTGCAATTAGTCAGTTTTACTATCGCTATTCAGTTATTACTACTAATAACGGTAATGAAAAGTTCAATTATTGATGAGTGGCAAGCACAGTTCCCGGAAAACACGCCTAATCATTATTTACTTAATATTGCCAATGAAGAAGTTGCACCACTGCAAGCTTTTACCGAGCAGCTCAATCTCGATAATCAGGGGTTTTATCCTATTTTTCGAGGACGTTTATCAGCGATTAATGGTGAAAAAACAGTCAAAATTGACGAGGATGAGAATAAAGATTCAGCAACGACCGACACAGACAAACCCAAGGTAGAGGATAAAGAAAAGCCAAAAGAGCGAAAAGGTGCTGGCCGTGAATTAAGCTTAACATGGCAAGAGCAATTACCTTTGACCAATGAAGTTATCGAAGGGCAATGGTGGCAAATAGAGGATACTTTACCACAAGTCTCTATGGAAAAAGGTATGGCTGAACGTTTAGATGTTAAACTTGGCGATGAGCTCACTTTTACTATTGGTACTGACGAATTCACTGTGCCGGTTACTAGTATTCGCGACGTTAACTGGAAGAGTCGACAGTTAAATTTTATTATGATTTTCAATGAAGCTGCCGTTATCGATATAGAGTCCACTTCTATTTCGGCGTGGATGATATCAGATCAACAAAAAAATGAAGTTTATCGCTTTTTAAGCCAATATCCTACCATCTCAATTATGGATTTTGGTGCAATTATGAAACAACTGACCAGCATGATAGAGCAAGTTTCAATCGCGATTGAACTTATTTTAGTGTTAGTTATTTTAGCGGGTAGTTTAGTGTTGGTTGCACAAGTGCAAGCAAGTATGGAAGAGCGTGAGCGAGAGTTAGCGATATTGCGTACCTTAGGCGCGAAAGGTTCACTACTGCGAAATAGCGTATTGTTTGAGTTTGTTGCACTTGGCGCTGTTGCGGGGTTAATGGCGAGTATTGCGATGGAAATAGCGGTGTTTTTCTTGCAAACGCAAGTCTTTGAAATGTCGGCGAGCTTTCATTTCAATTACTGGTTAGTGGGTATCGCTGCTGGCGCTGGATTTGTTGGTATCATGGGCATGCTAAGTTGTTGGCGATTATTGAATATGTCAAGTTTGACCTTGATCCGTCGAACAATGTAAACCGCGCTTGCTTGTTAACAATCGAAACTTAAGTTTATTAACACTAGATTTAAGTTTCGGGTATAGTAAGGTTTTTTAAATGATAAAGTTAACACTATGGGATTAATGGAAAAATCAGGCGGTGCAGTAAAAATGCTAGTAGTAACCGCAGCACTGTTTATTGTTTTTGCAGGGATAAAAACGGCTGCTAATATTTTAGTACCTTTTTTACTTTCTGTTTTCATCGCTATTATTTGTAACCCGCTTATTGCCCGCGCTAGCCGTTATAAAATACCAAAAGTAATAGCGGTACTTTTAGTCATAGCCTTGTTCGTTATTGTTGCTTTATCTCTTGCGGGGTTAGTTGGAAAATCACTCACCGAACTATCCCTTAAATTACCTGAATATCGCGAGCAATTAAGAGTACAGTTTATTTGGATAACTGAGCAGTTAGCCGATAAAAATATTATTATATCGTCAGCGTTATTAATGGAATATTTTGACCCCGCTGCAGCCATGGGCTTAGCAGCCGATATGCTTAGCGGATTAGGCAGTGTGATGGCCAATTTATTTCTTATTATCATCACGGTTATATTTATGCTTTTTGAAGCCTCGTCTTTACCTAAAAAGTTACATTTTGCTTTAGCGGATCCCGAAATGCGCTTAAAGCAAATAGACCGTTTTCTTACCTCGGTAAATAACTATTTAGCGATTAAAACCTTAGTGAGTATTGCTACCGGTATTATAGTGTCAATAATGCTCTGGGCGTTTGGTTTAGACTTTTACTTGCTTTGGGGTGTGCTTGCTTTTCTGCTTAATTATATTCCTAATATTGGCTCTATTATCGCAGCGGTTCCGGCGATGTCACTGGCCGTATTACAATTGAGTTTGCCTGAGGCCGGTCTTATCGGTTTAGGCTATATCACTATTAATATGGTGATGGGAAATATTGTTGAACCTCGTTATTTAGGAAAAGGCTTAGGGTTGTCAACCTTAGTGATTTTTCTGTCATTAATCTTTTGGGGATGGTTACTCGGCTCAGTAGGGATGTTACTTTCGGTGCCATTAACCATGATCATTAAAATAGGCTTAGAGAACGCAGAAGAAGGTCGTTGGTTTGCTGTGCTATTGTCAGGTGAAGACGATATTAACGAACTTGAACATGTTAAGCGCTAAGCCTAAATTTAATTGGCTGTATCTGTCTTTACTTTTTTAAACCAAGCTTACATTGACCATTAGATAAAAATTGCACCGCTTCTTTACGCTTTTTGCCGATAAGAAGTGGTCCATCATCCATAAAAAGAAAGTTCTTCCAATAACGCTGGAAAACAGCCCAAGTTGTTTCAATAACATTGTTTTTTGCACTACAAAAATAAACCACGGTATTATTGTCCCACGCTAAATGAGCAACAACTTCTGCAGGCAATTCTGCTTGTTCACTATCCCAAATACTTTCCCATGCCAATGTTTTCTGCCAAGTTGTTTCTTCAAATGGCCAATCACCCTTTTTGAAAAAATCAGGATGGTCGACTTGTCGACTAATAAAGGTATCCCAAACAACTTGTGCTCGTGCTTGAACCATAGGTTTTATTTTTGTTTTATCTTTATCATTGATCGGCAGGCTTTTATGTCTAAAAATCCAAGCATTTTTAAGGTCATCTAAAGGAATATAATTCATGAATTCACTAGTATTGGTTTAATGTTATAAGCAGAAGTAGGCAGATGATACACCATTATGATTGAGTTTTTTATCTTGAACCTGGGTTATTTTTTATATCGCCTGTATAGCCAAGCTAAATAAAACATATTTTTATAAATATTTAACCGCTTAGGTATTATCTAACTAAGCCAATAGCTATTAAATTAACTGACTTAAATACTTATGATATTGATTTGTCAATTTTATTGAACTAAAGTTATGGTATCTTGATTTAAAGCGCGATTTACAGGGATTTCAGAGATTTACAGGGCTAGGTTTTATTTGCGATGGTAGCAATTGAACCCTAATATGTCGAACTTTAACCATAGTGAAATTGATGTTAATTATGTCTGTATAACGGGATAAAAATGAATAAAAATAACACACTATTTACATACCTTTTATGTATTTTATTTGCTGAAAGTTTGCTCTTGGCTTTCATCTATGATTCATACCTATCAGCACTTATTATTGGCCTACCTGCATTACTTGTGCCGATATACTTCTACAAAACAGCCGGAGATGGTGCTATTTCAGGTCATGTTTCAGCGCTCGCAGTCATGATATTTGCAGCCTTGCATATTCATCAAGCACAGGGCTTAATTGAAGTTCATTTCGAAATTTTTATCCTTTTAGCGTTTTTAATTATTTTTCAAGATTGGC
This sequence comes from Colwellia sp. BRX8-4, assembly GCF_014077345.1. Classification (NCBI taxonomy): domain Bacteria; kingdom Pseudomonadati; phylum Pseudomonadota; class Gammaproteobacteria; order Alteromonadales; family Colwelliaceae; genus Colwellia; species Colwellia sp. BRX8-4. Next base: position 122,872 of record NZ_JACGVS010000009.1, on the reverse strand, counting down.
GGGTATTCATTACGGCTATTCTTGTTGTTGCCGTACACCATTTTTCTTTTTACTACTTGCAGGTAAATGATACGGGTGTTTATATCTTTGACGAAGATAGATTGCTCTTCTCAACCGTTATAATACATGCTGTTTATGCTATTACTGAGTCTATTATTGCTGGCTACATAGCACATTCCATGAAAGTAGAAAGTGAAGCAGGTAAAGAATTATCGTTAGTGGCGACTTCATTAACGGTTGATGTCAATGCGATTGACTTGAGCATCAAGGCAAGAGCAAATAATAATACAACCTTATTGTCTTTTAATGAATTATTAGACTTATTATCAAAGGTTATTCAAGGGGTAAAAGAGCAAGTTGTCGAATTAAATGCTAACTCACAAAATTTAAATAGAACCAAAGAAGAACTTGAAAGCTCGACAGCACAGCGTCAACAAGAAACTGAAGTGATTGCGACATCGGCAGAAGAAATGGCAGTAACAGTAGCATCTATCGCGCAAGAAACGACTCAGTTAAGTGATCAGATGAAAGAAGCTACTGACTTTACGAAGGCATCCAATGAAGAAATTATTAGCATTAATAATCAAAACAAAAACTTAACATCTGCACTTGAAAAGACCAGCGAACAAGTGAACGATCTCGCTAACTCTACAGAAGCTATTTCGAAGGTATTATCTGAAATAAGTGGTATTGCTGAGCAAACAAATTTATTAGCGTTAAACGCGGCAATAGAAGCAGCGAGAGCAGGAGAGCAAGGTCGAGGGTTTGCTGTTGTTGCCGATGAAGTCCGTGCGTTAGCAACTCGCACTAAAGAAAGTACTGACAAAATAGGTCAAACGCTTTCCCTGTTAAAAAGTTACTCTAAGTTAACAACAGATTCAATGACCCATAGTATTGGGATTGTTCAATCGGTCATTGAAAGTGCTGATAAAGCTCAAAAACAAATAGCTCAAGCGTCAGCACTCGTGGAGCATGCCAGTGCTATATCGATTAATGTCGCCGCAGCGGTTGAGCAACAATCAGTAACCACTGCAGATATAGCAAAAAGTGCCGAAACGTTAAGAGATACAGCTTTAGTCGACAGAGAAAGAGTCCAAGCATTAGCTTCAGAGGCCGATAGTGTTAGTGTTACCTCGAATGCAATGGCACTTAATATTGCTCGTTTTAAATAAACTAATGTCGAAACTTCAGTGGGGAGTACTTACCGTGTGGATAGCTTTTACGCTATCTGCATTTGGTTACCTGATAAAAGATAGGCTTGTCGAGTTTGATGAGAGTAATAAGTTAGCGGGTGTAGGAAATCAGGAGCTATCTGGTTATTTGTTACCTTATGCCAAGCCGGCCAATATGACGGGTCAAAAAACACTACTCCATTTCTCTACACCGAGTTGTAAATGCCAACAGTACAGTGAAAAACATATTAAAGATCTCAATAAACTGGCGGGTGCTAATGATTTTTTAATAAAGAATGTTGTCATTAATGAGCACAATGTTATTCCCTCCACGCCCTCTGTAGCACTAATAGATGAATCAGGAGAGGTTGTCTATTTTGGTCCTTATGGGCAAGGTTTAGCTTGCTCGCAAACGTCAGGCTATGCCCAGACTATGTTAAATAACTACTTAAAAGGTTATGCCGCTAATCTTGTTGTTAAAGAAGCGAAAGGTTGTTATTGCAATGTATAAAACTACTTTATGTTAATCTATCGCTAACCATTTACTGTCATGGTTAGTTTTCTTTACTTAGCTTATTTTTTACTCGGCTTAAACGCTGCAAATAATTTAAGTTATTTTACCAACAAATTTCAAGTGAAAAAATATGAGTAAACACCTTAAATTAGACATTGTCTCCGACGTTTCCTGCCCTTGGTGTATTATTGGTTACCAGTCTTTAAATCAAGCATTAACCAAACTTGCGGATGATATTTCAGTTGATATCACCTGGCAACCGTTTGAGCTCAATCCTGATATGCCAAAAGAAGGTCAGGATATTACCGAACACATTACCGAAAAATACGGCATTAGTGTTGAACAAAGTGAGCAAAATAGACTGATGATCAAGCAACGAGGTTTAGCGCTTGGTTATGAATTTGGTAACCGTGGTGGTGGTCGAATATATAATACATTTGACGCACATCGGCTGCTTCATTGGGCAAAAGAATATAATAAGCAGACTGAACTTAAACTCGCCTTGTTTGATCTGTATTTTAAAGAGAGTGGCGATCCCAGTGATCATCAAAAGCTACTCGATGTAGCGCAAAGTGTTGGTTTAGATAAAGAAAAGGCTCAACAAATATTAGCGTCTGATGAATACGAAGAAGAGGTGCGTACTTTGCAACGCCATTATCAATCAATGGGCATAAGCTCAGTGCCTGCCGTGATAGTCAATGATAAGCATTTGATTAGTGGTGGTCAGCCAGCGGATGTTTTTGAACAAGCATTACGTGAAATAGCTAAAGAAAGTTAAGAAACGGCCTAACAACCCTTTATAAATAAACGTTCAAATGGTATTTAAGTGGATTTAATCGGCCTTACATAAACTGCTATTAGTTTTACAAGGTTCTTATTCGAATGCGCTTTGGTTACATTTTTAACCAATAAACGCTGCCACTTAACTTACCATCTCATTGATATCACCGGCTGTTGCGGGGCGAAAGCTTATCTAAACGTTAGCTCGCATAACTATCATAAAAGAAATACAGAGTGGTTATAATACTCGCGAAAATAACAAAATACCTGACCTTAGCTTGTGGCAATTTGCGTGAAACATTTGCAGCAATATAACCTCCAGCTAATGTGCCACATAGCACAATAGTTCCTTGATACCAGGCAATCACATCATTGTAAATAAACACTGTGATAGCAATTATTGATACTGCTGAGGATATCAATAGCTTTAAGCCATTCATTGTATTGATATTAGTGTGACCAGCTAATGCCAGATAGATAAGGGTAATTATGCCTAAACCGGCATTAAAAAAACCACCATAAATAGCGATACCTAACAGAACAATGACCAGTAATAAACTACCTATTGATGAGGCATGTTGGTGATTGACTGCCAATTTTTTAAGTCCAGCATTAATCTTGCCGCCAAAAACAAACAATACACTCGCAAATAACAGTAACCAAGGGATAGCCTCACGAAACAACACTTCAGGTGTTTTTAGTAATAACCATGCACCGATAATACCGCCGATCACGCTGATTGTTATAATAAGTGGCAGTTGAGCTTTATTAGCAGCAATCTCTTTTCGAAAAGCATAAGTACCGCTCATATAGCCGGCACATGAGGCAAAAGTGTTGGTCGCATTTGCGATAATGGGAGGAAGGCCAACAAAAATAAGTGCGGGGAAGGTAATAAAGCTCCCGCCACCAGCAACTGAGTTAAGCACACCACCAAAAAAACCGGCAAAGAACAGAAAAATCAATTCAAATGACATTAAAAATAATAAACCTGAGCGATTAAATTAGCTAGACGATAACATATTTAAATTGAGTCCAATAGCAACATATAGTTTACTGATAATCTAAAAGTTAAAGGGGGTTATAAAGGGGCGGGAGCGCTGTAAAGCTATATAAAAAGGGGCTATTACGTTGCACATTGAGATAATATTTACCTACGTGAAAAATTGTTCATTGCACTAAATATTATCATTGCCTTGGCACTCATTTTTTTTGTGCCAAATAATCTATAAAGATAAAGTCTCTGGTCATTATTATTTATATGACTATCTTGTATAGCATTTATCATTATTGGTGATTTACCTATCTACCCCTTTAGTTATACAGTGTAAGATATAGCGAAGAAATGTTTTTTGGACAAATATGCCACAATTTCACCGAGACAGTAACTACTCAATTTTATTAGCAGGTATCTTAGCCCTTGTGGTTGGGGTAGGTGTCGCTCGTTTTGTTTTTACGTCGCTGTTACCGACTATGCTAGAGGAGTCAATCAGCATCGCCTTCGCTGGTGTACTTGCCTCAATCAATTATCTTGGCTATTTGATGGGCTCTGTTTTTTCTATTTTTATTAAAGATATACATGCCAAGGTTAGGTATTTTAGATTTGGTTTGTGCCTTTGTGTGCTTTCTTCTTTTGTTTTAGGCATTACCGAAAATAATACTCTATGGATTATTGCGCGATTATTGGCGGGATTTGGTGCGGCAATGGCGCTCGTTGTTGGCTCTGCTGTTGTTATGTTAAAGCTAAAAGACACCAATAAGACTAAGGCGATGGGTATCCACTTTAGCGGTTTAGGTTTTTCAATTGTCATTACTGATTTAGTTATGAGAGCGGTATTTTATTTTGGTGGCGATTGGAAAGATGCATGGCTAGTACTCGCTATCCTTGGCGCTTTTTTATCTTGCTATTCGGCTTATATCTTAAGGTTTGATAGGCAACCAAGCAGTGAAGTGGTGAAACACAAGTTTGATAAAACGCTTTTTTCACCTATGGTTATTGTCTTAATTTTGGCTTACTTTACCGAAGGTATCGGTATGGTGGTACAAGCAACATTTCTGCCTGATATCGTCAATTCATTAGACGGATTAGCAGGATATGGCGGCTATGTATGGTTAGCCGTTGGTGTTGCTGGCATCCCTTCTTGCATTATATGGATGCGTTTAGCACATCGCTTTGGCAGTATTAATATTATGATGGCCGCTATGTTGTTGCAGATTGTTGGTATTTTAATTCCTACTTTTTCGAATAATATTATTATGAACCTTATTAGTGGTTTGTTTTTTGGCGCAACATTTATAGGTTTAGTTGCTTTGTTTATGAATTTTGCTGGCCAACTGTCCAATAAAAACCCAGTTTTTATCATGGGCGCAATCACATCAGCTTACGGCCTTGGCCAAATTATTGCCCCCTTGTATTGTGTGGCACTTATTGAACAATTTACTACTTATAACTATGCCTTATATTTAACGGCTATTATCGTTGCGGGTGGTATTTTGTTATTGACTTATGCCAAGCTAAACTTCAAAGAAGCCAATCAAACCATGCTGTAGATTTTAGTTTATGCTTTATCTGCAGGCACAGATAAAGCGCACTGTAGGTTAACGGTAAGTTTATTATCAAGTGTTACTGCGCATAACGATTGATATTAGTCTCATTTACGGTTGGTGGTTTTTTAAAGGGATGCAGTTAAGGTGGCTTTTTTGAAAAACGACTTTTCAATCATAATACTTGAGATTCAACCGGAATATTTAGGATCACTTTGTGCGCTTTACATAACGAGTTGAAAAACTTAAGGTCTTCTTAGATACGATATAGTCCTTTCAGTCTGAATAAACCTATAATTAGGGTGTTCAGACCATGTGCCTATTTCATACGAATATTGATACGATATCATTTCGATGGTTACCGCTTTACTTTCGATGTCATAGGTACGCCTTAGCTTAAAAACGAATACTCAGGGCTTGCGCATAAACGCTATCTATATCGCTTTCGAAAAGCTTTGGCATACATGCTGACAATGACAATTGGAGGTAATTATGACTAAGTTTTCAGTTTATATTGGTATTGATTGGGCAAATGATAAACACGATGTCTGCGTTCAAGTGGCTAATTCAAGTACACGAAAGTTTGAAGTAATTAAGCACTCACCTAAGTCGATCAACGAATGGATAAGCAGTCTTCATAAGCAATACAAAGGACAAATAGCTGTTGCTATTGAACTATCCAAAGGGCCTATAGTTTACGCACTTCAAAAGTTTGATTTTGTCACTATTCACCCAGTTAACACTTCAATGTTAGCTCAATACCGTAAAGCTTTTTCACCCAGCGGTGCAAAAGACGACCCAACGGACGCAGAGCTTGCTTTAGATTTAATGCTGAGATATCCGAATAAAATTAAAGCATTAAAAATGGAAAGTGAATCGGTTAGGAAATTGACGTATCTAGTCGAAAAGCGTCGTAAGTTAGTCGATGATAAAAGGCGGTTTAGCAACCGACTAATCATTACTCTTAAAGAATATTACCCTCACTTACTCGATTGGTTTTCACACCGAGGATCGGGGATATTTTGTGATTTCATTACACGTTGGCCCAACCTACAAAAACTTAAAAGAGCCAGACCGGATACGTTGAAAAAGTTTTTTTGCTCATACCCTGGACGTACTGCGGCATATAGCGTTAAGCGAATTCAATCTATTAGTGAAGCAGAGCCGCTCACTCTCGATAACGCAGTTATCGAGTCACACCAACTGCTTGTTGCTGTGAAGGTTATTAAGGTCTTTGATAGAGAAATTAGTGAGTTGTTTAATGCCTTGCCCGATGCAGAGCTTTACAACTCATTACCGGGTACTGGCCCGTGTTTAGCTCCTAGGTTACTAGTGGCTATTGGGGAAAACCGTAGTCGATTCAATAGCGCATCGGAAATTCAAATGTATGCAGGGATAGCACCCGTAACAGTGCGTAGTGGTCAAAAGAGCTGGATTCATTGGCGATATCAGTGTTCTAAATTTACTCGCCAATCATTTATAGAATGGGCTACTAAAAGCATAAGGCAATCTTATTGGGCGGAAATTTATTATCAGCAACAAAGGGAAAAAGGTAATACCCACCAGGCAGCTGTGCGTTCATTAGCATTTAAGTGGATACGGATCGTATTTCGATGCTGGAAAACTAAAGAGCCATACAATGAAGCCAAGTATTTAAAAGCGTTGAGCGACAGAAATTCGCCATTACTTTTTAAAGAAAAAGCTTGTTAAAGGTCTCAGGGCGTAGAGCTGACATTAGCATCGATAGATTTTTGAGCTATTTGTAGTGTTAAAAGCGTAGAACTATCTTATCTTGACAGATAACTAAGCAACCTAAGCGGTCACTGATATTTTGAAGATTCAGATGAAATATAATATTGATTCTATGACGCTTTGGCCTCTATTACGTCATAGAAAAACACAAAAGAGTGGCCAAACTATTAGCTATTACAATAACTGAGACAACGGCCTTTCTTGTTCCTTCATTTTTAATCAAATTGACAGCTACTTGTTCTGCATTTCTTATTCATAAGTGAAGCTGACCAAACTAACATTCTTTTGAGGAGTTTCTGTGTTGTCTCTATTGTCATAAGATCATCTTTTCCTATTACTCCCATGCTAAGTAAAGTAGCTTCCATCATGTTTTATACCTCAATATTTTTAATGTCGATTACCATAAAAGGTCATACTGCTGGGTAGTCACTAGCATATATATGTTGTTTTTACTCAGAAGTTTATTTGTTGGTAGCATAATACACAATTACCCAAAGGGGATAAATAGCATTATTTGCAAAACATAATTACTAAACTGTAACAACCAAGCGCATGGGTAATTGAGTTTTAGTGCAGGTTAAAAAGATAAGGACAAAGTTATATTTAAATGAAATGGAAAATTTAATTTGCTGGGGGGGATGAGGGGATTATAGATCCGATGGTGAATTTATATTTCAAAGAGGGATAACTATCACAAGATCACAATTAACAAACTGCTATGAGAACGTACAAGTCACCTTATACATTCTCATAGGGTACTATTTTATCGATAAGGTTCACTGAGAATTACTTAATCACTGTTATTTTCAATTTTTCTCTCTTCACGACCTAATCCTAAAAACTTTAAACTCAAAGCAAGTAAGAGAATAGAAACAGGAAGTATTAATATCTCCCATGTGAGGCTATTTAAGTTAATCAAAATGATTTCAAGAAACTTAACAAACAAGATGATAACAATAACTTCGCCCAGAATGTTCTTTAAACGACCAATATTTGGTGTGCTTATCCACCTGAGAACAGAGGTTTTATTTGTAACTTTCTTATCACAAATAAATAAGGTAAATACACCATGAGCGAAGATAAACAAGACAAGCGCAATGAGGAATGTGTCTAACGATTTAATTAAATAAGTCGTTGCTACTTCCGATGTATCAAGGTGGGACAAGCTTTCATTGGCCACTTGACCAAACAACACCGTCGTATAGGCCGAATAAGTCTTCATTGCCCCAACGATAAACAATAAAACAGATCCCAATAGCGAACAGATAATCGCTATCCAACTAATAAATCTAAATACATTAAATGTTTCTTTCATTTTTTAAATCCTTCAATAGCTTTTTCATATAGATCATTCAAGTCGGTGTTTTACGGGTTGAATAGGAGTGGGTAAATCGGTTTCACCCAAAGTTTCTAATAGGTTAATTTCAATAGTACGAGACATTGCGCTTAACGCTAAATCGTTAGCAGAAAGGCCAAATGGATCTTCTAACTCTTCACTTAAGGCATCTAAACCAAAAAACGTATAAGCCACTATTGCGCAAAATAACGGCGTAACTAACCCCTGTGAAGCAACAATACCAAAAGGTAATATTAAACAATAAAGATAAGCGGTACGCTGAACTAGCAGCATATAAGCAAACGGCAGTGGTGTGTTCTGAATACGCTCACATGCTGCCTGAACTGAGGCCATTGAGGTAATATGATCATCGAGACTTTGCATTAAAAAGTCTGAGAGTAATTTTTTATGGCCGCAGGTTCCTAGTTTTTTCCCCATCAAACGTAGCAAAGCATCAGGTAAATTTTTCGACTGACGTAGCGGTTCAATATCCTCTGGTTCAAGATATTTTTCTATATCATGCCAAGGATCTGATTGTCGAAGTTGATGTCGTAAGGCATGATTAAAAGCGATAGTTAAATGTATCATGCGTTTTTGTACTTCTACTCCGCCTTTAGCTTCCCCATCGATATATGAAGTCACCTGACGGGATAAGCTACGAGAATCAACGATGAGTTGTCCCCATTGCTTGCGTGCTTCCCACCAACGGTCATAACAGGCATTGTTTCTAAAACCAAGGAACAATGACAATGCTATGCCCAAGAGCGCTAACGGAGCCAAGGTAAAATTTGGAAATACTGCTGGATAATAATATTGAGTCGCCGCTACCATTGCTCCTAGAATAGTCATAAAAGCTATTTGTGGAAAAATAAGTGGTACAACAGAGCCGCGTATAATAAAAAACAGCTGGAATGCATTGGGTTTATTTCTAACAATCATTATTGCCTCGAAGTCGATGTTTCCGAATTAGTTAGGTTGAGTATAGTTTGCCGATACAAGTCAGCCCTCTATAAATAATTTTATGACGCATTGTGACTCTGTAGAAAGACATCAAATGAACTTTCATCACTCGCTTCCAGCTGCTTTTGCAGCCTTAATGATTTTTTCGCGGCAAGTTGTAAATGAGCAACCTTTTTAGCCGATAAGCCACTATTGGTGAAGTGAGCATGATGTTCTTTAGCTTGAGATAACATTGAATCAGTAAACTCATTACCTTTTTCGATAGCTTGCATGAGGATAGCTGACGGTGTTAATTCGCTATTTTCCACCTTATTAACTTGGACAGTGAGCGCTTTACTGTATGACTCATTCCCATGTGCATTATCGAGTAATTTTGCAATAGCTGTCATCTCAACCAATAGCCTATTAGCGCTGATATCAAAACCAGTAAGCTCGCCGTTTTTCTTCAACGACAATGATGGTTTACGCCCTTGTAGAATAACTTGTTGTTGATTAAATTTAATGTCTTCCTGCTCCACTGTAGATAATTCAGGGCTATCTGATAACAGGCAATACAGTAAAAAAGTATCAAGAAAACGGATCTGCTGTTCATCAATACCAACAGGTAACAAGGGGTTGGTATCAAGAATACGAACTTCAATATATTCAACGCCTCTTTTGCTCAGTGCTGCCACGGGTTTTTCTCCCGGCAGAGTTATACGTTTGGGGCGTACTTCACTGTAATATTCATTTTCGATTTGCAGAATGTTTGCATTGAGTTGGCGATACGCGTCGTCAACTTTAACACCTATATTTTCATATTCTGGATAATGGCGGTTCATTGCCTGTTCCATACCTTCAATATAACTTTCTAGATTGCTATAGCTGATATTTAGTTCGCTCTGCGCCTTACTTTGATATCCAAGGTCACTCATTCTCAAGGAGGTGGCAAAAGGTAATCCTAGGGTATGTTTACCTAGCTTGCTTAATTTGTCGGATTTATTATCGCCGATAAAGCTACTGTCTAGTGCTGGAGAAGCGCCAAATAAATAAATTAATAACCAAGAGTGGCGGCGAAAGTTACGGATAAGACCAAAATAACGTTGTGATTTAAATGTCTGAATATCACCTTTATCGCCCCAAAGATGCTGATAGTAAGGCCAAAAGTCATCCGGCATAGAAAAATTATAGTGTATACCAGCAATAGATTGCATGGTGCGCCCATAACGATGCCCCAAGCCCTGCCGATATACATTTTTCATCTGAGCAATATTAGAGCTGCCATACTCAGCAATAGGAATGCTTTCATCCCCTGCCAGTTGGCATGGCATACTCGCAGGCCAAATGTATTCCCCCTCAAGCTGGCTCAAGGTAAATTTATGCAAATCAGTCAGGTAATCGATGCTGTCATTAACTTGTTGAGACACTGGCGTAATGAATTCCAGCAAGGCTTCAGAATAATCTGTGGTGATGCTGCCATGAGTCAACGGTGAGCCGAGTGCCTGTGGGTGTCCGGTTTGAGCCACTGTTGCCTGCGACGTAACCCTTAAACCTTCCTTTTCAATACCACGCTGGATACGAATTAACAGGGGTAAGTTTTCTGAGGCTGATAGTCGTTGAAGACGAGTCTGGTATAAATCGGACAAGACAGTTTTCCTTAAAATAGGGAGGATTGATGTAGCTCAATATGACTGATGAAAAATATAACGGATAAAAACTCCTGCGATGTCATCCATGACACGGCAGTTTTATCTAAGACAGTCTGATAACTACTTATTTAAGTGCTTTGCATGGAAGCGCAAGTGTTCTTCAATGAAGCTCGAAATAAAATAGTAGCTGTGATCATAACCTTCATGAATTGACAGCTCTAATGGATAATTATTGACGTTTGCTGCCGCTTCTAGTGTTTCAGGCTTTAACTGCTCTTTCAGAAAGTCATCAGCTCCACCTTGATCAACTTTGGCCGGGATAAGCGTGGTCGCTCGACGCATTAAGTTACTGGCATCATGATTGTGCCAAGTTGCTTTGTCTTTACCCAGGTAAGCGGTAAAAGCCTTTTTCCCCCAAGGGGCATTCACTGGATTGCAAATGGGGCTAAAGGCTGACATTGAGCGATAACGTTCCGGGTTTAGCATCGCAATAGTCAATGCGCCATGTCCGCCCATTGAATGACCGCTAATGGCGCGTTTATCAGATACAGGAAACGTCGCTTCAATTATCTGAGGTAACTCATTCACCACGTAATCGTACATGTGGTAATGGCGATTCCAAGGAGCTTGGGTTGCGTTTACATAAAAGCCAGCGCCTTGACCTAAATCATAACCATCATCATTAGCTACGTATTCACCACGCGGACTAGTATCAGGCGCAACAATGGCAATACCTAATTCGGCAGCCATGCGCAGTGCTCCTGCCTTTTGCATAAAGTTTTCATCGGTGCAAGTAAGACCCGAAAGCCAATATAGCACTGGCACTTTTTCTCCATTGGAGACTTGTGGCGGCAAGTAAATAGCAAATCGCATTGGGCAATTTAACGTTTTAGATTGGTGGCTATATTGCTTGTGCCAGCCACCAAAATTTTTGCTTGCACTTAAATTTTCAATTGTCATGTTTGAACCTCAAAATGCTGCCCCGTTACAAAGTGGTGGGGCAGCAAAACTAACTATTACTTATCAAAATGAATTACAGTACGGATACTTTCGCCTTTATGCATTAGCTCAAACGCTTCATTAATATCTTCAAGACCCATGGTATGGGTAATAAAGTCGCTTAATTTGAATTCACCGGCTAAATAACGTTCAACGTAATCAGGTAACTCAGTACGGCCTTTAACACCACCAAACGCAGAGCCTCTCCATACACGACCAGTCACTAGTTGGAACGGACGGGTAGAGATTTCTTTACCTGCACCGGCAACACCAATAACCACTGATTCGCCCCAACCTTTATGACAACATTCTAACGCTGAACGCATTAAGTCTACGTTACCAATACACTCAAACGAGTAGTCAACGCCGCCATCGGTTAGTTCAACAATCACGTCTTGAATAGGTTTGTCGTAATCTTTTGGATTAATGAAATCGGTAGCGCCTAATTTTTTCGCTAACTCAAACTTACTTTCGTTGATATCGATAGCAATAATACGGCTCGCTTTCGCCATAGTAGCGCCAATAACAGCCGATAAACCAATACCGCCAAGACCAAAGACAGCTACCGTAGCACCTTCTTCAACTTTGGCTGTATTCATTACCGCGCCCATACCGGTTGTAACACCACAACCTAGTAAACATACTTCTTCTAATGGCGCAGCTTTATTAACTTTCGCTAACGAAATTTCTGGTAACACTGTGTATTCAGAGAAGGTTGAACAACCCATGTAATGAAAGATTGGCTGACCATCTTTATAAAAACGCGTTGTGCCATCAGGCATCAAACCTTTACCTTGTGTTTCACGAATTTTCTGACAAAGGTTAGTTTTACCTGATAAACAAAATTTACATTCGCCACACTCTGGTGTGTATAAAGGAATAACATGGTCGCCAACTTTTACACTCGTTACGCCTTCACCTATTTGTTCAACAATACCACCACCTTCGTGACCTAAGATCACTGGGAAAATACCTTCAGGATCATCTCCAGATAAAGTAAATGCATCGGTGTGACATACGCCAGAAGCAATAACTTTAACTAATACTTCACCTTTGCGCGGTAGCATTACATCAACTTCTTCAATAGATAACGGTTGGTTTGGGCCCCAAGCGATCGCTGCTTTTGATTTGATAAATTTGTCAGTCATTTGAATTCTCACTTTTGTTTAAATATTGGTTTAAATAATAATCATGTAAATAACCTTTGAGTTACTCACTTTCAGTTTTTGTAATAATTAGCATTAAGCCTATTATTGAATGTTTTTACTCTAGCATGTCACTTAGTGTGCATGCCCTTGAGATAAATTAATTAATACAACCCCTGTGGCAACAAGTGCCATACCTGCCCAGGTCGTTAAATCTAAGTGTTGGCGATAAACGATAGTTGATAATAACGTTACACTTACAATCGCTAATCCAGCCCATAAAGCATGAACAATACCAACCGGCATGCCTTTCATTGCTTGCGACAAAAACATAAAAGCCGCAAGGTGCCCTATTAACACCAAAGCACTTGGTATCGGGCGGGTAAATCCTTCTGTTTCTTTTAACGCAACGTGAGATAATGTTTCAGCGATAACGCCTAATAAAAGAAATAACCAGCTCATGTATTCACCCTTATAAATATAGACATAACCTAGCTCAAAACTTTATTTTTTTAATAGGTTGCGCTTTGTTGATGGAAGCTATTATAACTATCTTATAAAAAATGATAATATGCTGTTTTAGTAAATCACTTGTACACAGGGGTAACAATCATGCAATGGGATGGTATCAGCGAATTTGTTTATGTTGCGGAAAATGAGAGCTTTACGCTCGCTTCAAAAAAAATGGCGATATCAACAGCGCAAGTGAGTCGCCAGATAAGTGCGCTAGAAAAGCGCCTTAATATCAAATTATTTTATCGCACAACACGCAAAGTATCCTTAACCGAAGAGGGACGTGTTTTTTATCAACACTGTCGTAGCGTACTCGATGGATTAGATGCAGCAGAACGTGCTATTACAAACTTGCAATCTAAACCTCAAGGGAAAATTAAACTAACTGCTCCCGTCACCTATGGTGAGAAACAGGTATTGCCCCTTGTGAATAATTTCATGAAGCAATATAACGATGTAGAAGTGTCTGCTTATTTAAGCAATCGTCAAATTGACATCGTTGATGAAGGGTATGACTTAGCTATTCGTCTGGGTAAATTAAGTGATTCGACAATGATGGCAAAAAAATTAGGTAAGCGAACAAACTATGTTTGTGCCTCGCCAAGCTATCTAGAAAAACAGGGGATACCACACTCTATATCAGAGCTTAATAAGCACAGTTGTTTATTGGGAACAAATGATCACTGGCATTTTAGAGAGTCAGGCAGAGAAAAAAGTATCCGAGTAACGGGGAGGTTACGATACAACAATGGTTATAGCTTAACCGATGCAGCACTCAAAGGTTTAGGGATAGTGCAGTTACCTGATTACTATGTTCAACATCATATTCAACGTGGCGAACTGGTTACCTTGTTAGACAGTTATCGTGCGCCTGATGAAGGTATATGGGCGGTTTATCCTCAAAATCGCCATTTATCACCTAAAATTAGATTACTCGTTGACTATTTAGCTGAGCAGTTACTTTAATCTCATTCTTTTCTCAACTGTATACCCAGATTTTATATAGCGCATCAATGTATGTAGTGCATATCCGCCACTGCATACAAACTCCCCCTTCTTTATTTGTTTTCTAATTAAATGTCATTGTTACCATCAGGTAAAGGTTATTTACATAACTAGGTATTATCATTTATTTAGAAAGGTATATTATACCTCCATCGAAACGAGTCGTAGCAATTTAGCTACACATCGATAAGCAAATAATTAACTTTACTCTATGGAGATATAAATGAGCATATTTACTCATGTAACTATTGGTACTAACGACTTAACTCAATCACGCACTTTCTACGATAACGTTTTAAATACAATTGGCCTTAAGCGCATCGCTGATTTAGATGAAAATGGCACTATTTGGGGCGTAGACGCACCATCTTTCTTTGTTTTAAAACCAGCAAATGGCCAACCAGCTAGTGTTGGTAACGGCGTTACTGTTAGCTTTGAAGCACCGAACCGCGCAGCGATTGACGCTTTCCATGCCGCTGCAATAGCTGCTGGTAGCCCTGATGAAGGCGCTCCTGGTACACGAGATTGGGCACCAAATGCATACGCGGCGTATACTCGCGACCCTGATGGCAACAAGCTAGCCGTCTACTGCTTTAAAGAAGCGTAAATTAACGCGACCTCTTAATCAAAATATAAAACACCGATTAGTCGGTGTTTTTTTGCATTCAGAAGCAGTATAAACCTATTTTTATCATCATAGATTTGGCTCCATATTTAGGGGGATTTATCAAAAGTTTTTATATAACACATTTTATTAATAAAGGAGAAATTTATGGCGGGCGGATGGTCTAAGGATGGAGCAGTTCAAGAACAAATCGATTCTAGCGTGGAAGACGCGGTAGCACAGGTTCGTAATCAATTACCCATGGGCGACAGCTTATTATATTGTGAAGAATGTGACGTTAAAATCCCTGAAGCACGACGTCGTGCAATCGCTGGTATAAACTTATGTATTAAGTGCCAAAGTATATTTGAAGAAAGCCAAACCCGTCATAACCTTTATAACCGACGCGGAAGTAAAGATAGCCAACTTCGTTAACATGCTGTAAAAAACACACTTTTATTGTTAACAAGTATTAGTCCAGTCCAGACTAGATTACCCAACGTTCAGAATAAATGTTGACATTGGCATTAATAAGTAACTTCTTATGCAATCTAAATGACCATGGCGTGAAATCAAGGTACAAAGTGTAATAGATCAAAGAGTTGTTCTAGTTATTATTCCGGTAAATTATTAACGTTCACTGCCTAAATATCAACGGCAGCAATGAGCTGTGAGTTCAACCAGCCCCACAAGTTAATAGTAAATCTAGGCTAATATTAGCCTAAAAATGCTCCTTAATGTGCAAAAGCTTAATGTCAGCTATTGGCTAGTTGAAGAAGTAACTGCCTAAATGTTCACAAAGATACGAAAGAAGACCTTAGCCTTAGCTTATCGAGTGACAAGTGATCCGATAAAGAAGACATTGACATGAGTAGGTCAACTATATTTTAAAAAAGAAGGGTTGCCGTTCATTAAGTGATAGTAACAATTACGTTAGATTAATAAGCTTTGAAACTTCACTTTCAATCCAAATTTTAATTATATAATATGACTATAATTTATTTATGTGTTTTTATTAGCTTATGTCACTAAAAAATTCTATATCAAATTTGATTTTACTATGTCTTTTAATAGCCGCTACTGATGCTAATAGCACTCAAAAATATATTTGTGCTACAACCCATTACCCACCTTATACTACTTTTGATAAATCCAAAAAGGTATTTACTGGCTCCGATATAGATCTCATTCAGACACTATTCAAGAGGCTCGAAATCGACATCGAAATAGTCAATTTACCTTGGGCTAGATTAAAGGTCGAAATCCCACGAAATAATTATGACTGTTTTTTCTCACTAGGAAAGTTTCCAGATAGAGAAAAGTATTTAGACTACACAAGCATACCAACACATGTGACAAAAATTGCCTTATTCGCTGCTAAAGGCGATCATAATATTAATTTAGATTTATCTAATAAAACAGTTGGCGTGCATCGAGGTATAAATTTACATTTAGATATCCCCAGCGTGCATAAGCTGGAAAATGCAGCAATACATAAATTACCATCAAATGACATTTTATTTCAAATGTTAGTGGCAAAAAGAGTAGATGTAGTTATTACCAGCCAAATTGTAGGTGAATATTTATTACAAAATCAACATCCTAATTTTAAAGTGGATGTTGATGTTATTAAGAATTATGCACTCCCTGTGTATATAGCATTTAGAAAGGGAACGATAAATATTAGTAAAGTAAATAAGGAGCTGAATAAAATAAAAAGCGCATCAAATCTCTAAAAGTAATTTTCCTTTTGGGTATGCGTAAGTAATTTAGTCCTAGGAAGTATTCAGCTTTGGACGCAAATTCACTTAGCTCTTAGTCTCGATAATTGCAGCTAAAGCTATGAACGACAGATAGTAACTCAAAAGCTAACATCAGCTTTTGGCTAGTTGAAGAAGTCTCTAATGATCACTAGTTTAATGTTAACAAAGATACGATTGTTGACATTACCATCAATATATTTTTCCATCTGTTTGCTGTCCTTAGAAGGCGCAGGTTTACCTTTACCCTGAAAGACCACTAAGCCAGCATAGCAGTCGTTCTATGTTCAATTTGTAACGTTCACTCTGTTTAGTATAGAAGTGACTAGTAATAAATTTTAACTTCCGTAGTTGCCTTGAGCGCAGTTATTACAAGTTGGACTTACAAAGCGAACTTTTCAACAATTCGTTTCTATTGAGTAAGTTAGCTGGAGGTGTGAGTGATTAAATTGGCTCTTGGTTTTTAATATCTTCTTATTTCAAAAGTTAACGCACCCAATAAAACAGAACAAATTCAACACAATAAATTAACACACATCAAAATGTTAGATGTATTTTTTAATTGTTCTCCTTAAATCAACTTTCATTTTTTATATAAAGTAACTAGGATAATGTCTATATCTAATCAATAAGGATGAACATGATAAAGCCACAATCAAAACTCACTTTTCGGGTGTTTTTATTTTTAACACTAACACTTTTAGTCTCTGCAAATAATGCATTTGCAAACGAAAAAAAATCTCAAATCGAAAATTTAGTACAAAAATATAATGATTACGGAAAATTTACTGGCTCGGTGTTAGTGTCACAGAGTGGAAAAATTATCTTTAAAAAGAGCTATGGCTTGGCCAACATGGAATGGAATATTCCTAATTCACCTGATACTAAGTTCAGAATAGCTTCATTAACCAAACAATTCACTTCCATGTTGATTATGCAACTTGTGCAAGACAATAAGATAAAGCTAGACGCAAAAATAACAGCATATATTCCCGATTACCGAAAAGATACGGGTGATAAAGTTACAGTTCATCATTTATTAACACACACTTCAGGCATTCCCAGTTACACCAGTTTACCAGACTTCTTCAGTGATATTAGTCGAGACCCATACAGTGTTGATGATTTTACTAAAAAATATTGTAGCGGGGAGTTAGAATTTGAACCAGGCTCTACTTTTAGATACAACAATTCAGGTTATTTCTTACTGGGTAATATTATTGAAAAAGTCACTGGAAAAACTTATCAGGATGTTTTACAAGAAAAAATATTTACTCCGTTAGGTATGAAAAATTCTGGTTTCGATAACGCAAAACCACTAATTAAGAATAGAGCAAGTGGATATACTAATTCATTAGACGGATACACAAATGCTAATTATTTAGACATGTCATTACCTTACGCCGCAGGTTCAGTTTACTCGACTGTTGAAGATTTATATTTATGGGATCAAGCTCTTTATACCGAAAAACTTCTGAATAATAAAAACAAAGTAATAATGTTCACTCCATATTTAAAAAACTATTCGTACGGTTGGGGAGTAAAAGATATTGAATTAACTGAACCAAACCATAAAATTAAATCAATAGCCCATAGTGGTGGTATCAATGGATTTCAAACACTGATCACTCGATTACCTCAGGATCAACATATGATTGTACAACTTAATAATACTGGCGGAGCTGCCCTTAATGAGATGACTGATGCCATCATTAGAATTCTGTATGGTGAAGCTTTTGACGAGCCCAAAAAATCGATTGTTAGTGTTTTATACAAAACTATAAAAGAAAAAGGTATCGACTCAGCTATTCGGCTTTATCATGATTTAAAAGAATCTAAATCTAAATCTAATGAATATGAATTTGCAGAACATCACCTAAACAATATGGGTTATCAACTACTAGAAATAAATAAAGTTGTTGAAGCGATTGAAATTATGAAACTTAATACCATTGAACATCCTGAATCAGGCAATGCTTATGACAGTCTAGGTGAAGCTTATCTCGTCAACGATCAAAAAGCACAAGCATTAAAAAGCTATAAAAAGTCATTAGAGTTAGAACCTGACAATAAACACGCTGTTACTGTGATTAAAGAGATTGAATCCAAATAAGCATATTCACAGAGTAAAATACTAATGTAATAAAACCAAAATTATAACTGGTCATGAAGTAAAACCGGAGGGATATTTATTCCCTCCTTCACCTTGCGATTCACTACTAAAAAAATCACTTCCCAAGCAATATGTCAGTTTGTAAAGGCTAAGTGATTTTGACTATGAACGTGCCGACTTTTATGAGCGAAGTGAATATATACAACATACTAAATTAGACAATATAATATCAGTAATATCAGTAATATGGTATATGGTTCCCCTTCCGATACGAATATTCAAAGACAGCAATGTAGTTCAAACCAGCTCCACAAATAAGCAGTAAATTTTGTTAGAATTGTCATGAATATGACCATGATTCAACAAAAAAATAATGTCTGTAATTGGCTAGCTGAAAAAGTCTCTAATAATCACTAGCTCAATGTTAACAAAGATACGTTAGCGCACGTAGCATCAATAGATATTTAAGCTGTTTAGAGTGTTCATTAGACGTTGAGCTACCGTCATCTTAATAATCAACAACTTCAAAGCCACCAAAGCCGTCATTAGAGTTTACATGCTAAAGACAGGAGATCCGACAAGCCGACCTTATATAAAGTGGACAGTTACAAAAAATATGCCACAGGTTCAGTTAATTAGGTGGCTGAATTAACTATGTAACTACATTTAAATAATTACCTATTCTTAATATTTAAACTATAATTCAGACATTTGTGGAATAATCTAAAGTTTGTATGAATCTAATCAAATATTTCTTATTTACCCTTTTATTTATTCCATTTTTATGTTTTGGCGAAGAGTCGATAGATTTATTTGACTTGTCATTAACTGATTTACTTAATTTGAAGGTTTCAATCGCATCAAAAAATGATGAAACAATCAAAAACAGTCCTTCTTCGGTTACTATTTTTACCCGTAATGATATTGATAAAATGGGTATTACTTCTTGGACTGAACTTATCAGTCAAGTGCCCGGTTTTTATAGTATGGTTAATCCGGTCGAAGGAAACCAATCACATATCGTCATGCGTGGTCACGCACAAACATACGCCAATACACTACTTATTTTACTCAATGGCCATAGAGTGAATGATGATTATACGGGTGGCATTAATTTCTTTATTCAATTTATGGACCTAGCTGATGTTGAAAGGGTTGAAATCATTAGAGGTCCTGGTTCTTCAATATATGGTTCGAATGCATTTAGTGGTGTTATTAATATTTTAACTAAGCCCCAAAATAAAATCTCTGTGGGATTGGGAGACTTTGGTGCTCAAAAATTATTAATAAACACATCACACACATTAGGAGATTGGCAGTTAGGAGCAAGTTTGTCTTTGTTCAAGGATGATGGTTATCACTATAATGATGTTTTCGACCGTAATGAAATTCAAACAACTACACGTGATCCTAGAGAATCTACTCAACTTCGTGCTTATCTTACTCATAAAGATACAAAATTATTTGCTCAACTTTTGGATACAAAAAGATCCGATTATTATCTTTTTAGACGTTTACGAGATGGGGTAAACATCCTTGAGTTACAACATTTTATCGCCGGTATAGATCAGCGAATATATAATTCTGAGACAATGAGTTGGGATATTAGTACTAGTTACCAGCAAGCAAAAAGACGAGAACTGGGTGCATTGGTACCCAAGGGAGAAGTGCCCTTTGAGCAGGTGGACTTTCTCTTTGGAACCGACTTTAAATATCATGCGATAGATTTTGCTTTAAATGGTAAATATCAATTAAACGAAGATTTTAAAATAAATACTGGCTTGTCTTACTCTCAAAGTCAGGTTCCTGACGCTTATTTAAGAAGTAATTTTGATATATATGGCGATTCTTCTCAACTACCTGAAGTGATTACGTTTGATCAAGACGAACAAAGAACAGTTTTAGATAAAAAACGAGAAATTTCCAGTGCCTATTTGCAAACGCAGTGGCAAGTAACATCGGCTCTGCAAATGACAGCGGGTCTTAGATATGATGGTTACAACGATATTAACAGTGCACTTATGCCTAGGTTTGCTTTGGTGCATCATTTAAATGAAAAACAAACGATTAAGTTTCTTCATGGTCAAGCTTATAGAGCCCCATCGCTTGGCGATATGTACGATGAAGAGAGTGGTCTCACTCAAGGTAGCCAAGATTTAGAAGCCAGTGAAATTAGCACCACCGAAATTGTTTATCTACATTCATATACACAATCACAGTTTACGGCAACGTTATTTTCTAACAGACAAACGAATATTATAGGTTATAAAGCCAATGAAAATGGGGTCCATGCGTTAGATAATATTGCTAAAAATGATGTTGAAGGTATTGAATTAGAATTGATTTGGCAACCAATAGATAGCTTTAGATTAGTGTCTTCTGCTACTCATTTATCAAAAAACAAAACACACTTGGAACAATCATCAGGACTACCCAAGTCGGAAGATCTTTCTCCAGATAGTTTGTTGAATTTCAGTGCTTATTACCAATACCAATCTTGGTCGTTCAATCTCAATGGTAATTGGCGCTCTAAGGTAAAAGTATTAGACGAAGGTTCGTTGTGGCTGTTAAATAGCCATATAAAAAATCAACTATCAAAAGAAGTAAGTCTATCGTTAACTATTTCAAATTTACTTGATGAGAGCTATGCCACATCATCACATACATCTTTAGGAGTAGATGAAAACGTACAAGCATTTCCTGCACGAGGACGCCAGACGATACTAAAACTTAGTTATAATTTTTAGTATCATGGTCAACTGAAACTGGACGATTTTAAGTCAATTAAATTTCATTGTGAACTCAATAAAGTAATGGCTCGCCCTTATTTTATGCCCGTATATAGATTAACAGTGGGAGCCTAAATTCGAACACTGTGTCTTTCTGCTTTGTTTCCAAAGTGATTTTGAAATACCGAAATAATTTGTGGGATGTAAGAAATAAGGTAAAAGTTAGTGTTTAGAAATGAAAGTCCAACAGCAGTTTTGGGCTTAAACCATCCCCACAAGTGAGCAGGAAATCTTGGCTAATATTATTGCTAAATATGATCTAGGATGCACAAAAGCTAATGTCGGCTTATGGCTAGTTGAAGAAGTCTCTAATGATCACTAGCTTAATGTTAACAAAGATACGAATATATACGTTAGCTTTGGCTCATCTAGCGACAAGTGTTCCGACATAGCGGTCATTAGAAGTTAGTTGATCTTTAAGACAAGTGCTAGCCAAAAGCGGAAGTTACTAATCAAAGGCTATGCACTAATCCTCCCCGTCAAGTACGAGGTGATTTGTCCCGTTAGAATGATAAAATCCCCTTTTTTTGTGAAATATTAATAATGGGCTAACCGTTGACCGCCTTTTTATATTGCTGGATACCAGAATCATCTAAGATTATTTTCTGCACCTGCTTTAATTTTAATTGCCAATTAGTATTTATGTTGATCTAGATCAAGTTATTAGTTTTTATTTTAATTTACATCGAATTATTAGCTTTGATGTTGTTTTTAATCAATCTAAAATACTGGTTTTTATTGGCGTATTAATATTGAGTGTTATGAATCATACATTAGGTAGTGAAAGAAATTTCTCAGAAAATGAACAATTAGTATCTATTACTGATCTTGAGGGAAGAATAACTTACGCTAATAAGGAATTCTGTGAAATTGCAGGATACTCTCTTGATGAGCTCGTTGGACAACATCATAATATAGTTCGACATCCATCAATGCCTAAAGCTGCTTTTGCTGATTTATGGAGTAAACTTAAACAAGAGAACTCTTGGCGAGGCATGGTTAAAAATCGTTGTAAAAATGGTGATTACTATTGGGTCGATGCCTACGTAACCCCCGTCTATGAAAATGGAAAAGTTATTGGCTATCAGTCCGTTAGAACATTGCCGAGTCACGAGCAAAAACAAAACGCTCAACAGCTATACGATACCCTGAACAATGGGCGTTCAGTCTCAGGTTTAGAGACTAACGTTAACCTGAGAAGGTTATTTGCTATTGTTCTCATTACTCTGGCATCTTTTGGTGTTTGGGCATATACAAGCTCAATCGTTCCATCTATCATGTTGCTAATTTGTATCGCTTTGCTTTCTCTGGTTTTTTCACCCGAACTGTTCACCTTTCCAAATTATGTCACGACCACGAAAAAACTATTTGATAGTCCGTCACGTCTAATTTTCTCGGGAAAGGGAGCATTGGGTATTATCGCTTACCCTCTCGAATTATATAAAGCTCGGATAAGAACAATACTAGGACGAAGTCATGATTCCGGACAGGAACTGGTAAGGCTTGCTACTAAATTACAGAGCGCTTCAATAGAAATGCTCGAAAGTATAGAAGAAGAGAACTCACATCTTGCACAATTTGCAACCGCGATCACTGAAATGAGTGCGACGATTGCTGAAGTCAGTTTAAATACCAATCAGACACATGACAAAGTTTTAATCGTACAAAACGAATGTCGGGAAAATATCAATGTTATCGAAATCAGCCAAAACAAAATTAATTGTTTGGCGGATGATGTTGAAAAAGCTGCCAGTAATGCGCTTGAATTGGTAACCGATGTCAATAAAATTTCAACGATCATGTCTGAAATTCAGGGAATCGCGGATCAAACAAATTTACTTGCCTTAAATGCTGCAATTGAAGCGGCAAGAGCGGGTGAACAGGGTCGAGGTTTTGCTGTTGTTGCCGATGAAGTAAGAACTCTTGCGAGTAGGACTCAGGGAGCAACCGTTCAGATCCAAAGCTCAGTAACGGAATTACAAAAAACGTTAGAAAATTGGAGTCAGGTGATGCTTGCTAGTAAAGCTAATGCCGAAGAATGCTCTGAAGATAGCACTAAAATAAAACAAGCCATGGAAAATATTATTGACAATGTTAATGATGTTAGCGATATGACAGCTCAAATTGCAACGGCGGCTGAAGAGCAAAGTGTTGTTGCCAATCAAATAACGCATAGTGTTCATACCATAGATGATCTTTCTAAGAAAAACACCATACTTGCTTCGCAAGTGAATAACTATGGAATAGCCGTAAATAAAAGTGCTGAAGACATAGGAAAACTGAGTACAACCTTTAAATAAGAAACCCTTACACTTATGATAATTGAACTCATCAAGGCTACAGCTCTACTAATGTCACTTTGTTTATTACAAAGCTTTACCGTTCGTTTTATAAAAAAAAATGGACTTATAAAACAAGTAGTGTCAGGGGGGATTTTTGGAGGGATTTGCATTATAGGCATGATGCTGCCAATTGAAATTAACCCAGGAGTCATTTTTGACCCCCGTACGGTAGTCCTGAGTATGGCGGGCTTATTCGGTGGCCCAGTTGTTTCAGTTATTGCTGCTGCCCTTACAGGTGGGTATCGGTTATTTCTTGGTGGTGGGGGCGTTTATGTTGGTGTTGCAGTCGTTATCGCATCTACCTGCCTTGGTTTAGGCTATCGTTATTGTGTTCATAAAGGCTTGATGAAAGTTAACATCATACAGCTCCTGTTATTTGGCCTTTTGGTGCACGTTGTCGAAGTACTATTTATTACTCAGCTACCAGCAGATGTTGTTGTGGGGTTAGTGTCATTGATTGCTTTTCCGCTCATTTTTGTTTTTACACCCGCTACAGCATTCCTAGGCATGCTTTTAAAAGACGTTGAAGACCGTATTAATATAGAGCAGGCATTAAGTACAACACTCGATGATTTTGATAGGAATGTTATTTTTTCAAAAACAGATTTAACAGGAAAAATAACGCATGCTAGCAAAGCATTTTGTGAAATAAGTGGTTTCGAATTGAATGAGTTGGTGGGACAATCACATAGTATCGTAAGGCATCCAGATACGCCTTCATCAGTATTTGAAAACTTATGGAAAACAATACAGCAAAAAAAGAGTATCCACATTGTATTGAAAAATAAAAAGAAATGTGGGGGACATTATTGGGTAGAGTCACAAATAGAACCTGAATTCGATTCTGATGGAAAGCATATTGGATATATAGGCACAAGATTCGATATTACAGATAGAAAAGAAATCGAACAACTCCACGAAGAAATAGAAGAAACGCAGCGTGAAGTTATTTTCAGGATGGGGGAAATTGGTGAAACTCGTAGCAAAGAGACAGGTAATCACGTAAGAAGGGTTGCTGAGTATTCAAAGTTGTTGGCTCTTTATTCTGGTTTAGATGAAGATGAAGCAGAGCTTATCAAACAGGCGAGTCCAATGCATGATATTGGAAAAGTAGGCATACCCGATGCTATATTAAATAAGCCAGGTAAACTTGATGCTGAAGAATGGATAATCATGCAAACACATGCGCAGATTGGTCGTGATATGCTAATGGACTCATCAAGACCACTTCTAAAAGCGGCAGCTATCGTAGCTTATGAGCATCATGAGAAATATGATGGTAGTGGCTACCCGCAAGGTCTTAGTGGCGAAAATATCCATATATACGGGCGTATAACGGCATTGGCCGATGTGTTTGATGCTCTTGGTAGCGAACGTTGCTATAAAAAAGCATGGGATGAAGAAAAAATATTCAACCTATTTAAATATGAGAAAGGAAAGCACTTCGATCCCAAGTTAATTGATATATTTTTTGATAATCTAGATGAGTTTTTAGCTATTAGGGATAAATTTAATGATAGCTAACAACTAAGTAGTTCCCATCGGAGGATAATGGCACTAAACGGCCTGACAGTGTTTACAATGGAAGCAATAATCGACGTCTTCCTGAAAACTAATTATGTAACCTCCTAACGACTGCAATGGTGGCTTTGTTCACACTCAGGCTGAGCGACTTACTGGCAAAAAACATCATAAAAAGTCCCATGCACTCATTTATGGGGAACGTCCGTTTTCGTATCCTAGCTGACTTAAATTGAGGTGAATATTTTCCATCCTTTTTGACCGCTTTAGGCTCTGAACAGCCGTTAGTAACTCAAAAGTTAATGTCAGCTTTTGGCTCCGGCTGTGTGAAAACTATTTTGAACTTGCGTAATTTGGAAATATCAACGAAAAAAGGCTCTGTAGATTTAAATCAGTAATAAGTTTAGTGTCAAACTACCTTTGAATTTACATAGCGTTGCATAAAAATTGTAAGCTGAGAGTTTGGGCTATAAGCAGTCTTCTATAGACTGCTTTTTAGTTTCAATATTAGTTCGGCTTTGTACCTTCCTGACATTAGCCTTCATATACTTTTTAATGCATTATTTCTATCATGTTACGGATACTCTTCAGTGAAACACAACTACCGGTTAATTTATGCGTTAGGTTTTGTTTAAATAATAGTTAAATTGATTTTAAGTTTGGGCTATTACGGTGACTTATCATTATTATTTTCTGATAAAAAAATAAAAAGACATTTAAGCATGACAAATAGCAATTGGCTATTAATGGAGTGTTATTAATACTAATCCGAATTCAGTTTTATCGCATTAGTGCTAATGTCTCAAAAGTGGCAAAAATGATCATTAGAAGCCAATCTCATTTAGTGATTGGTAATCTCAAACATTATGCGCTTGCACACAAGGTCATCATTTTAAGATTATTCATATGATGACCTTGCTTATACTATGCGTTTATTTACTGACTTAATACTTTATTAACTAGTTAACTCTTTGCTGACTATAACTTTTCAACTAAGTCTATCAAACGCCGCCAATACTCGTTTATAATCCAAGTGTCATTCTTAATAAAAGTATAAAAAATGAAAAATAAAATAGCTTTAACCTTATTTACTTTAGCGCTGGTAAGTGGCTGTGGCAAAGAAAGTAATGTTTCAAAAAATACCGAAGTAGATGTTGCGGCGAGTTATCAAAGCATTAACAAAGAACAACTTATTGAGCATATCAAAGTACTTGCTTCAGATGAGTTTGAAGGGCGCGCACCGTCAAGTAAAGGTGAAGCGCTTACGCTTGATTACTTAACTAAACAATTAACGGCAATAGGTTTTAAGCCAGGCAATGGTAATAGTTTCCTGCAAGCTGTACCTATGGTGTCAATTGAGGCATCACCAGACATGACATTGTCAATTGGTGATAAAGACTATCAATACGGAACGGATATGGTAATGGGCTCTGCTCGCATAAGTAACCTTGAACAACTTAAAGACTCAGAATTAGTCTTTGTTGGTTACGGTATTAATGCGCCAGAGTACAACTGGAATGATTACCAAGATTTGGATGTTAAAGGTAAAACCGTTGTAATTTTAGTTAATGATCCGGGTTTTGCAACTCAAGACGCTAAACTTTTCAACGGTAATGCGATGACCTATTACGGGCGCTGGACCTATAAATATGAAGAAGCTAGCCGACAAGGTGCTGAAGGTGCGATCATCATTCATGAAACCGCTCCGGCATCATACGATTGGTCGGTAGTAAAACACTCGTGGTCTGGTCCTCAATTTGGCTTTGTGCGTGAAGACAAAAATAAAGACCGTGTTGCGGTTGAAGGTTGGATAAATAGCGATGTTGCCAAAGAATTATTTACTCAAGCCGGTGTCAACTTCGAACAGGCTAAAGTTGCGGCTGCCAAGGGAAGTTATCATCTTGATATGGGTGACTTAACAGCCTCTGTTACCGTAAATAACACCGTGAAAGAATCAGTGTCTTATAACTTTATCGCCACTTTACCCGGAAGCGTTAAGCCTGATGAGCATATTTTATATACCGCACATTGGGATCATTTAGGCAAAGATACCAGCTTAATTGGCGACCAAATTTATAATGGCGCTGTCGATAATGCATCGGGTACTGGGGCACTTATTGAAGTCGCTGAAGCCTTTGCTAAATTGCCTGTTGCACCAGCGCGTTCCATTACCATCATGGCAGTAACTGCAGAAGAACAAGGGTTGTTAGGTTCTAAGTTTTATGCGGCTAATCCTATTATTCCAGCGGCTAAGACAGTTGCAAATATTAATATGGATGCTTTAGGGGTGAATGGTCGCAGTAGCGATGTCTCTGTCTATGGATTAGGGCAGTCAGAACTTGATAACTTTCTTAGTGATGCAGCGAAGAAGCAAAACCGCACTATAGCCGGTGATCCTCGTCCTGCTGCTGGTATCTATTACCGCTCTGATCACTTTGCCTTTGCAAATATCGGCATTCCGGCGTTATATGCTAAAACGGGAGAAACTGCCGTTGATGAAGCGACTAAAGTGTTGCGAACTCAATTAAAGGAAAGTCTTGGTAAGTGTTATCACAACCTTTGTGATGAATATAATGATACATGGGATCTTTCTGGCGCCGAAGAAGATATGCAAGCATTTTTTGACATTGGTTATCAGCTTTCCAAAGAAAATGTGTGGCCACAATGGAGTAAAACATCAGAGTTTAAACGCTAAATATAGCTAAGCGAGTACAAGTCTACTTTATTGATGACTTTGCTCGCTTAACTCGTTAATAAAGTGTTTTTAGATGATTTTTATACCAGCTTCTCAGTAAAAAAGGCTAGGGTGCGATGCCAGGCAAGCTCGGCATTTTCTTTATCATAACGGCTGGTTGAGTCATTATGAAAGCCATGTTTGGCATTTTTATAGATCTGCATTTGATAGGGGGCTTGAACAATTTTTAAGTCACTTTCATAGTCAGGCCAAGAGTTATTAACCCTTTCATCGAGTTCAGCCAATTGAATCAGTAACGAAGCCTTAATATTTTTACGTAATTCTTTTTTGGCTGGTGTGCCATAAAAAGGTACGCCAGCAATAATCAAATCAGACTCCACTGCGGCTAAGTAATTGACTATGTAACCACCAAAACAAAAGCCAACAGCACCAAGCTTTCCATTACTTCTGTGATGTTTTTTTATGAATTTTGCTGCTGCAACAAAGTCATGCTGTATTTTTTCAGCATCCATCGACTTTTGCATAGATCTGCCTTCATCATCATTACCAGGATATCCACCTAAGGGGAATAAAGCATCTGGAGCAAAGGCAAGATACCCGGCTTTAGCTAAACGTCGAGCAACATCTTTTACGTAGGGGTTTAGGCCTCTGTTTTCATGAATAACTAAAACAACAGGCAAGGTTCCTGTTTTGTTGGTTGGTGTTACTAAGTAGCCGACACCTTTACCGTAACCTTCGGGTGAATCGAAAGTTTCATAGGTAGCTTTTATTTCATCATCATTAAAAGAAACTTGTTCGGCTAGGGCATAATTTGGAAGCAATGCTGATGTGAGCACTGTCATTGAGTATCCCACTGCAACTAAAGTCGCTAATTTTGCCATAAAGCTTCTGCGATCCATACCGCCATGAGCGTATTCGTCGTACCAGTCAAATGCTTCTTGGGGGATATCACTAGCTGATTTTTTTGACATTTATTTATCTCACTTATTAATTTAAATAATCTAACCCTTCATAAACACCTTATAAAATATATTTATTTAAGTATTTTCGCAAATTTATTAAGGTAATTTAGTCTTGATTACCTAGACGTTGTCCTTGAACTTCGATAATAAAATTTTATAGTTTTTTGCCATAGTTCATTGCTGAAACGAGGCTATTACTCAAGAATAAGGTGTCGATATACTTGTAGCCTTAGTGATGGGTTTTTTAGTAGATAGGGTAGATGTGGTTATATTTCATCCGCTTTTATTATAAAGATGTTAAGTAAACTGATCTTAATTGTTTAACAGTACGTAAATATTGGCTGAAACTAAATATTACCCATTAAATAGGAATTAACATGTTCAATAAATTTATTACAACAGGTTTACTCGTAGTTGCCAGCTTAGCTTTTATGCCGACTTCTCATGCAGAACACCATGGTATGAAAAAAGACATTGTTGATGTAGCTGCTGCAAATGGTTCTTTCAATACTCTTGTTGCTGCAGTTAAAGCCGGTGGACTTGTCGATACACTCAAAGGCAAAGGGCCTTTTACTGTATTTGCACCAACGGATGAAGCTTTTGCAAAGTTACCTGCAGGCACGGTTGAAATGCTATTAAAACCAGAAAACAAAGATAAATTAGTATCGATTTTAACTTATCACGTCGTTGCTGGAAAAGTGATGTCTACAGATGTTGTAAAAGTAGACAGTGCTACTACAGTGCAAGGCCAAATGTTGATGGTGAAAGTAGATGGCGGTAATGTAATGATAAACAATGCGAAAGTGATTATGGCTGACGTTAAAGCAAGTAACGGTGTCATACATGTCATTGATACAGTGTTAATGCCTAAGTAAAGTTATTGTAAAGTATTGCTTTAACTACTGATACTTAATCAATTGTTTACTATTAAGCCAGCTTTAGCTGGCTTTTTCTATCGCGATGCGAATAAAAAACTTTTCACCCGCTTATCTGTTTGCCGATAAATCAATAATAGTGGCAATAAACCTTGCTGCCCCTCCAAATATAGTGATAATCGGGCAAGGTTCTATTTACTGAGTTTATAAAGTGCAACTATTAGCAGTAACGTGTTTGAATAAAACACTACGATTAGAAGGTTCAATGGCGGGATGGCAACAACTTTTTTGGGACGACCAGTGTGTCTCACAAATCGACGCAGTCGATGGCAACGATACCTTTACCCATCAATTCTCTCTACAAAGTGAGCAAGGTGAATTACATATAGAACTTAAGGGCACACTGCATTGGCAGCCATTTGCGCTTAAATACCAACTTTTTGTTGATAATAAACTTCAACAAGAAGATACCCTCATTGAAAAAGATATAGAACAACGCCAAGTTAGCAAAGCTAGCAAGCAGCCGATGAAATTTAGTTTCATTGGCATGGCTGGACTTGGCTTGAAATTGTTAAAAAGTGCCAAAGTCATCAAAGTGCTATTTGCTGCTGGTAGTTTGGCCGCATATAGTTGGTTATTTTCTATTGAATTTGCCATAGCACTTATTCTTTGTCTCGTCTTTCATGAATATGGACATATTAAGGCGATGAAATACTTTGGTTTGAAAACCAAAGGTATTTACCTTATTCCTTTTGTCGGAGGCTTAGCATTGAGCGACGATAAAATTAATACCCGCTGGCAAGATGTTGTTATTTCGATAATGGGCCCTTTCTTTGGTCTAATACTCTCTATTGCTTGCTTGGTAGGTTACTGGCTAACCGATTTAGAAATACTGGCCGGTTTAGCGGTCTTTAACGCCTTACTTAATCTATTTAATTTGTTGCCGGTATTACCCTTAGATGGTGGACACATACTCAAAAGTATTGCCTTTTCAATTAATACCCGCGTTGGTTTAGTTGCTTGTGTATTAGGTGCAGCATTAGGGGTTTATATTAGTTATCACTTTGGTTTAGCGCTATTAGGCTTTTTACTTGCTATTGGTAGTATAGAAATTTTCTTTGAATATAAGCGTCGACATTTGAGTGACCTATTACCCCTAAACCGTTATGCTCAAATTGTCTCAGTATTATGGTATGTCATTACATTGGGTGGGCTAAGTGGCATTATTTGGTTTGTTGGCCAAACAGGCAATAGTGCGTTGTCATTACCGCTAAAAATACTGGGAAGTTAATTTAACAGCTCGATAATTGTCCTGTGATTATTGCGTTAATAGCAAACGGTCATCTTTTTAAAGCACTTTATTATCCTTTCTTCGTTAACACCACAATGATAACGGAGGATCGATAGCGACTGCTTTTATAATATCGGTACGCGAAATAATACCCACTACTTTGCCATTGTTTTCTAAAATAGGAATTGTGTGCAAACGATTTTTTACTTGTAGCACCGCAATCCGTCGGATGTCTGTAACCGGTTCTGCGGTATAAATTTTAGAATGCTCATTGAGAAATAAATCAGCGACACTTTTTGATTTTGCACTTTTATCAACATCAGTGCCATGCTTTAAAAGGTATTCGTACAGTTGTTGTCTAGATAAGCTACCCATAAGTTGTTGTTGGCTATTTACAATTGGAAATTCTTGATATGCCTGCTCGGTGAATATCTTAATAACCGTCGTTAAAGTGTCACTGGCTGATATTACGGCAACAGGGTAAGTCATAATTTGATAAGCGTGACATATTAACTCTTTTGTCTCAGTTTTACTGATAGCATCTTTATAAGCATTAATAGCTTTTGGCGGCGGCGAGTAACCTTTTTTTAGCGAAGGTGAGAATTCATCCAGCTCCTGAAAACTTCGTGTTTGCTCAGTCAATTGTGTTTTTTGAACATGATAAAGCTCTTCCAGTGGGCCTGAAAAGCTTCGTCCATTTGGTGTGTATATTGCGAACATGATTACCTCCTTTTACATAATGTGCTTATTGAATGACCCATGCGCCAATATAATTATTATCATTTGAGTTTCGAGCGTTATGGTGTTCACTAACCCAGTTATTAAATAAACGAGTAAATAAGTTGCGTTATTTACTCGATATTTTATTGGTAAGGGGTGAGCACAGCGGATAGCATTGTTAGTTAACCATTAATTCAATACGCTCTAGTTCGACCCTTTTAGAGAGTTCAATATCACTTTTAGGAGACCAAGTTGGATAATTTTTTTGCTGGCGCTTTACCTTTTTTAAAAAACTTGCTCTTGCTCTTGATAGGGCAATATTCACCGCTGACATTACAGAGCTTTGATTATCAGTAACAACAATATCAGGCATACCTTTACTGTAAATAACCACTCTACAGTGTTTATCTTTACCACCTTTGGGGCCGTTAATATCATCAATGGTCACTTTTATTACTTGAACACGATCATAAAATTTATTAAACATGTGACGTGCTTTATCTCGGATGTGCGACAAGTTTTCTGACGAAAGTTCAATTTTCAGATCGGTAATTGTTAATTCCATAAGTGCCTCGTTTAATTTTAAAAATGATTATTTACTATGACTCAGCGCCAAAGTGTTAACAGCGATGTTATCGCTTAGACAACATCGTTGTTAACTGCTTAGCTGTGTTATTTATAACTAACTATTTACTGCAATTAAAGTCGATTGTAATTGTTTTATTATCAACTAAAAGTTGATAACTGTTTTTTTTAGTAGTGTAAATTACTGACAAGGCGTTAGGGAGTAAAGGGGGATTATGGCTCAGTTTAACCATGCTGTTCAGCGGTGCTTTTATACGACAGTAAGCTAAGGTATGGTGAAAGGAACGATTATTATTGGCAAATACTACAAGCACTTGGTGTTCAATTACCTCTATTCGCTAATGATGCGGTGCATGCGCTATTTTATCAAAAGGTTAAATACTTGGCTGTTCAGCCGGTATCAACCTTATGAAAAAATTAATTTAATTAGCCCATCATTTAACCTACTTTATTAAGCAGGTTAACTTAACAGTGATTTAGCGAGATAAAATATCGTTTGATATCATTTCTTTTTGTAATAATGAACGGCCATTAGTTTCAATATGAGCAAGAAATTCAGCCGCTAATAAGGTTTGACGTTTTGATTTAGACCAAACAAAAAACCAATGAGCATTTATTGGCAGTTCACTTATTGGTAAACGCACTAGTCCACTTTGTCCACCATACATTAAGGTATGCGCTGATAATATTGAGATGCCAAGCTTTGACATCACCAGATGTTTAATTGCTTCATTACTTTCAATGGTCATTTTCACATTTAGCTTAGTGTTATGATGCTTTAAAAATTCCTCAATGGCATACCTTGTACCTGAACCTTTTTCACGCATAATGAAAGGTTCCTTGCTTAAATCTTTTAAAGTGAGGTTTTTCTTTTTAGCAATGGGGTGGTCTTGATGTGCTATGGCTACCAGCGGATTGGTTAAAAATTCAATCGACTCAGTTTCAATATCAGATGGCGGATGACTAAACACATAGAAGTCGTCAATACCTTGCTTTAGGCGATCAATGGTTTGTTGTCGATTACCAATATTTAACTGTATATCTATATCTGGATATTTTTCTAAAAAAGGTCCCAACAAATGGGGAATAAAATATTTAGACGTGGTGACAACAGCCAACCTTAAGGTGCCAGACTTAAAACCTTTAATATTGCCTATCGCCATATCAAGTCGTGAAAAACTATCAAGTACCTCTACCGCGGTTTTTACTAACTCTAGGCCTATATCCGTAAATAATATTTGTCTATTGGTATAGTTATATAGAGGAGCTCCCATTGCCTCTGCAAGCTTTTTCATTTGTATTGATACCGTTGGTTGCGTTAGAAAAAGTGCTTTTGACGCTTCTTTAATACTACCTTTATCATGAACTGACAATAATATTTCCAGCTGTCTGATTGTGCCAACATGAGCATGAAGCCTTGATTTCATAATTACACCCCATCAAATAGATTTTTATCTATTTATACTATAGGTAATATCAATTTTTATCTATTTATCTTTTTTGTCATAATATCACTATCAGAATATTTAATTAGCGGATTGATGTTTAACTCAAGCCAGCGCTTAACCATTAAAAATAAGGCCATTTACAATGAAAAAAATTAAAGTCGCGATTATCATGGGATCACAGTCAGATTGGCCAGTGATGAAAAATGCGGTTACAGTTCTTGAAGCACTGGGCATTGAGTATAAAGCTATGGTTGTTTCAGCCCATCGTACCCCTAAACGTTTATATGACTTTGCTGAGAATGCCGATAAAGAGTACAGCGTGATTATTGCGGGTGCTGGTGGCGCCGCACATTTACCCGGTATGGCTGCCGCATTAACTTGGTTACCTGTTATTGGTGTGCCGGTAATGAGCAAAGCACTCAAAGGAATGGACAGTCTATTATCTATCGTACAAATGCCTAAAGGCGTTGCAGTTGCCACCCAAGGTATTGGTGAAGCAGGTGCATTTAATGCGGGGTTAATGGCCTCACAAATCCTTGCCATTAATGATACGGTACTGCAAGGCAAGCTACAAATATGGCGTTCACAGCAAAGTGAAAGTGTCTCATGGGAGGTAGAATAATGCGCATAGCCATTGTAGGTTGTGGACAACTTTCTCGTATGTTGGCACTTGCAGGACTGCCACTAGGGATAAAATTCAGCTTTATTAATGATAATCTCCAGCAAGTAACTGATTGTGTTGACGGTTTAGGTCGAGTGGTTACACTGACTAAAAATTGGCGGGAAGAGCAAAATATTCATAAGCTCTATAACCTCCTTGGAAAGCCTGATGTAATTACCGTAGAAAAAGAACAAGTAGATATAGAATTGCTTAAAGCTCTGCAAGCATATTGTGATGTTTTGCCAAACATTGAAGCAATTTCTGCCTGTCAGCATCGTTATCGAGAAAAGCAATTATTAGAAAAATTATCAATACCAACTTCACCCTTTGCTTATTCGTTGCCAGCTAGTGAAGCATTGAAAGTCTTACAGCTACCTATGGTGGTTAAATCTTGTAGTGATGGCTACGATGGTAAAAACCAATGGGTTCTAAAAACCTTGGCAGATATTGAAGACTTTGACCATTTAAACATCGAAGATTATATTATTGAAGCTTGGATAAAGTTCGAACGAGAAATATCTCTCGTCTCGGTTCGTTCAAAAAATGGCAATATCGAACACTATGCTTTAACAGAGAATACCCATAAAAACGGTATTTTGCTGCAATCTATTGCACCCGCTGTAGATCAAAATAATACGCTAGCGCTTAAAGCTCAAACGTATATGGAAAGCGTATTAAATGCCCTCGACTATGTTGGTGTTCTGGCGATGGAGTGCTTTGTCGTTGATGGTGAATTAATGATCAATGAATTAGCACCTCGTGTTCACAATAGTGGACATTGGACACAAGCAGGGAGTATAACCTGCCAATTTGAAAATCATATAAGAGCGGTTGCTGGCTTAGTGCTAGGTAGCACAGAGTCGCTTGGCACAGCGGGTATGATTAATTTAATCGGTAATGAAAAACCACCAATGACTTCGCTTTCAGCTTTATCAACATTGCATTGGTACAACAAATCAGTAAAACCGCAACGAAAATTGGGTCATGTTAATTTTTTCGATAAAGACCGAGTAAATCTTGTTCAACAAATAGATAATTTTGAGTGCGATCTTAAGTTGAATCATATTCGTTAGGTTCTATGTTTTTCTGTTTACGGGTCAGATAAAATGTTATCTGACCTGATCATCTTTTTTAGTAAGGATTTGCGCGGTGTTTGGAAATCGTTTTAAAGAGTTCAATCTCAAAGGAGATATGTTTGGTGGTGTAACTACCGCAATTATTTCTTTGCCTTTAGCACTTGCTTTTGGTGTTGCGTCAGGAGCTGGCGCTGAAGCTGGGCTTTGGGGCGCGATAATGGTTGGATTTTTTGCCGCATTGTTTGGTGGTTCATCTAGTTTGATATCAGAGCCTACCGGTCCAATGACCGTTATTATGACAGCCATATTAACCAGCATGATGGCAAAATATCCAGAAACAGGCATGGCAATTTCATTTACTATTGTGATGATGGCCGGTGCATTTCAGATGTTACTTGGCACACTAAAGCTCGGAAAATATATTACGTTAATGCCTTATAGTGTGATTTCTGGCTTTATGTCAGGCATAGGTGTTATTTTAATTATCTTGCAGTTAGCTCCGTTGTTAGGACATCAGACACCTTCTGGTGGCGTTACGGGAAGCTTATCAGCACTGCCTAATATACTCGCAAATATTAAGTTCAGTGAATTATTTTTAGGGGCACTTACTTTAGGTATTTTATTTTACTTACCTAAACATTACCGCAAATATGTTCCGGCTCAACTGGTCGCATTAGTTGTTGTTACTGTACTTTCTTTAATTTTTTTCAACAGCGATGACATCCGCAGAATTGGTGAGATACCGGCAGGTTTACCTTCTTTAGTTATTCCTCATTTCAACGTCGACATCTTTACTACTATGGTGATAGATGCTTTGGTCCTGGGCACACTTGGCTGCATTGATACCTTATTGACTGCTGTGATTGGTGATTCATTAACACGAAAAGAACATGATCCCGACCGGGAGTTACGCGGACAAGGTATCGCTAATATGATCTCTGGCTTGTTCGGTGCTTTACCAGGCGCTGGCGCAACTATGGGTACCGTGACTAATATTCAAGTGGGTGCACGCTCACCTGTGTCAGGTATCATTCGCGCCTTGGTACTTGCATTAGTGGTGTTAGTGGCTGCAGGTCTAACTGAGCCTATCCCCATGGCTGTGTTAGCGGGGATTGCCGTTTATGTAGGTTTTAATATCCTTGACTGGAGCTTTATTCAACGTGCTCATAAAGTCAGTGTTCAGGGCATGGCCATTATGTATGGTGTTATGTTATTAACTATTTTTGTTGATTTAATTGTCGCTGTAGGTCTTGGTGTCTTCATTTCTAATATCATTGTTATTGAGCGTTTAAGTCGAGAGCAGGCCAGAAAGGTTAAAGCAATTAGTGATGCTGATGGCAATGATGTGCCATTAACTGTGCTTGAACGAGGCTTACTCGATAAAGCGAATGGTAAAGTGTTATTTTTTTACTTATCAGGGCCGATGATTTTTAGTGTATCAAAAGCTATTTCTCGTCAGCATACCAGTGTTGCAGATTTTGAGGTCATGATCCTCGATTTAACGGATGTCCCTATGATTGATGAAACGGTAGGACTTGCGCTAGAAAACGCAGTAAAAGATGCTCAAGATGGTCAATGTGAAGTTTTTTTATTGTGCCCAAATAAGCAAACACATCAACAGCTCGAAAAGTGTAATGTATTGGATTTAGTCGCCAATGATAATATCTATTCATTGCGCTATGAAGCTTTAGAAGCCTCGCTAACTTATCTAGAAAAAAAGCACAGTAAGCTTGACTAAATGCTTGCATGACACAAAAACTTATCAACAGAGAAACTTGTGCAATGAATATGCTCAGCTTATCTTGGCTGAACTTGTTAAAATAATATAAAAGATAGCAGTTGCTTAGGTAAATAAACGATATACTGACAGCCTAAGTATAAAATAAATAATGAATTTCTAGGGAACAACCACATGTACATGATAATTAAGCATCTACACATAACCATAATTACACTTACTTTTGTTCTTTTTCTCATTAACTTTGTGTTAATGATGAAAGGGTCTGATAAAGCTAACAACAAACTGTTAAAAATTGGACCACATATTTTATATACGTTATTTGCTGTTACTTTTATTTATTTGGTGATCGTTAACCCGCTTAATTTGTATCCTTTCGTTAATGGTTGGGCATCATCTAAACTTGCAGGTTTTGTTATCTATGTCCTCTCTATTACGTTGGCGCTTAAGTGGGCTAAGACTAATTTGTGGCGTATTGCTGGCTTAATTAGTGCCATATTTTGGCTAGCTATGACGGCGCGACTTGGTTTTGCTGATCATATTAAAACCAAGGGGATGAATGAAGATGTTAACGCTTATATTGACCTTGGGCGGGCTATGATAGCGAATATTTGCTAGTTTCGAGCCGTATTTTCAATATTGATATTTTCTATGATCATAACGTTATGGCTTTATGAACATAGATATATCGATATATTTACCCTGCTTTTCATATAGGAAGATCCATGAGACACGAAGAATTACCTGA
Source organism: Colwellia sp. BRX8-4 (assembly GCF_014077345.1). Taxonomy (NCBI): domain Bacteria; kingdom Pseudomonadati; phylum Pseudomonadota; class Gammaproteobacteria; order Alteromonadales; family Colwelliaceae; genus Colwellia; species Colwellia sp. BRX8-4. The sequence goes on along the minus strand of NZ_JACGVS010000009.1, from coordinate 84,599 downwards.
AAATCATTCAGATCCATTGTTAAAGGTACTGCATCGCTCGATTCGATTTGCGATAAGAATACTGGCCTTGTTAATGGTATTAGTGATCTATTGGAGTATCGCTGATGTGGTTTATGTACTCTATTTGAAACTATCGATGCCGCCTTATTTTCTTTTAGATATTGATGATATTTTACAAACTTTTGGCGCTTTTATGGTGGTGTTAATCGCGGTTGAAATCTTTATCAATATTCGTTTGTACCTTGGCTCAAACGTTATCCCGGTAGAATTGGTTGTTGCCACAGCATTGATGGCAGTTGCCCGTAAAGTTATTGTGTTAGATCTTAAACTTGTTTCTGCAGATCAAATTGTTGGTCTTGCTTTGGTGACTATTTCTCTTGGAGTAACGTACTGGTTAATAAAAAAGAAAAGTACGCAAGCTAACGAGATAATTAAGCCAGAATCATAATTTATTGACTTCTTACATATAATTTTGAGTTGTAGTGTCCGTTTACCCCAATGAAAACATTAATGTTAATGTTAAATTTAACGTTTTCTTATGCGGTTTATCTGCTTGTTAGTATAAGTTATTAAGGCTAAATTCAGCGTATAAGTTAGCCTTAATACTTCGATAAATACGAATTAAACACCTAGTATATTCGAATCTACATTAAATAAATCCGATAATAAATCAAGACTCCTGCTAAGGAATAAGCAGTGAGTCATGATATTTTTGTTTTTTAACTTTCTTCCCCTGTTACCGCCAAAGGTGGTCATGGCTCATTAGTCAATGAGCCTGCGGGTAAAAAATTTTGGCAGCACAACTATCAGGCTAAAGACCCGAGTTGATTATTGAGAATCGACTAGCTTGTCTTGAGTTTTAAGTTCAAAATCACTGGCATCATGGCGTTCATGTAATTGTTCTTCTAACTCTCCCCAAGTACGATTGACCATTAAACCACGCTTAACAGCTGCTCGATTGCCAACTTCTTCGGTCCATCGCAATAAGTTTTTATAGGATTGCGTTTGTAAAAACTCTGCAGCTTCATAGACTTTATTTTGTACTAATGCTCCATACCATGGCCATATAGCGATATCTGCAATAGTGTATTGCTCGCCACACATATATTTATTATTGGCTAAATGACGGTCGAGTACATCGAGTTGTCGTTTAACTTCCATAGTGAAACGTTCTATTGGATATTCAAATTTTTCGGGTGCGTAAGCAAAAAAATGACCAAACCCACCGCCTAAATAAGGGCCACTACCCACTTGCCAAAATAGCCATGATAAGCATTGTGCTTTAAGTAACGGCTCTTTGGGTATGAAGGCAGCAAACTTTTCAGCCAAATGCAGAAGTATCGCGCCAGATTCAAAAATGGGCAGTTTATTATCGCCACTATTATCAACTAAAGCCGGTATTTTAGAGTTGGGATTGATATCAACAAAGCCTGAGCTAAATTGATCACCGGCCATTATATCAATCAAGTGCGCATCGTATTCGGCTTCTGCTATATTTAACGCTAATAGCTCTTCTAACAAAATGGTGATTTTGACACCATTAGGGGTAGCCAGCGAGTATAGCTGGAAAGGGTGCTTACCTACGGGCAAGTCGCCTTGATGCGTTTCTCCTGCAATAGGGCGGTTAATACTGGCAAATTTACCACCAGACTCTTTATTCCATTCCCATATCTTTGGTGGTACATAGATATCTGTAGACATTGTAGACTCCGTAATTATGATTGAGACCATCATTGAATGATCCTGGCGTTTTTAACTAAGTAGTAGCAAATTATAAACCGATAATATCAGCTTAATCTGCTGAAAATAATGGTGTTAGTAAGCTAAACCCGCAGTGTCTTTAATTTAACTCTATTATTTAAAATTCAACTGATATTTATTGAGTAATTCTTGATAGTAAGGAGACGCTTTTAACTGCTCAGTGAGTTGCCCAAGTGTGGTATTTATTGCTAGCGAGTCTTTTCTCTTCTTAGTTAGCGCCATATATACAGGAGTCATTGATATATATGGCTCTATCGCCTTAACTTGAGCGCCAACCTTTTCTTTTAAAATTAATTGATTAAACACTAATGGGTTACTGATTAACATATCTATTTGTTTGCCGAGCAACAGTTTTAAAAGTACTTCTTCTGTTAATGCGGGCAATTTATTTAGGTAGCTGGCACCATCAAAATATTCGCCGTAGGAATATTCTCTAATAGTGCCGACAGAGTAGGGTATTAGCTGTTTTAATTTTCCATCAAACTCAAAATTATTATCTTTTAAAGTGAATAATTGATTAATTTCATTAGCATAAGAAGGCTCAATAAAATGATACATTTTTTCGCGCTTCGGTGTTTTAAATAAGGTCAGTATTAAATCGATCCTGCCTTCTGCAACCAAGTGAACGGCCCTTGGCCAAGGAAGAATAATAAACTCAAAATCATAGTTTGAATGCGCTTCAATATAATTAAGAACCTCAACCGAAAAACCTTTTATTTCACCATTTTCTGGATAGTAAAATGGGTAGTAACCAATATTTTCGGTAGCTACGGTTAGAATTGTTTTGCCCTTTTCCAATAACGCCAAATCTGGCTTTGCGCTCGATTGTGCTAATGCACTTAATGAGCAAAGGAAAAGTAAAGGTATTATTTTTATAAATTTCATCATTATAGGCAGTATAAAGCTTTATTTTTATTTATCTAGCAACTATTGATAGTCAACTTAAAGCCAGTAAAGAACATGATTAGTTGTTAACGTTTTCACCAATTATCTGTTTATACCATATATTTTCACTGACAAAGTCCGTTGTCGACTTTACTTTGTCAATAAAAGTTAAACCGTTCAAATGGTCTGATTTATGCTGAAAACCGGTCAATAAAACTGGCTAATTCTTTTTGTTATTCAATACCTTGTCAGTGATAATGTCGGAACCTGATGACACTGTACCTTGGCACAAAACTGCGCATCTTAGGTACACTTAAACAGTCTTCTCAACCTTTTGTTATTTCAGCTGATAAGGTCAATACTTCAGGATTGAACATGGCCGTTGCTGGTACTTCTCATCTTAAATATTTTCAACCTCAACTGCACGTTGCCTTAATACAGCACCGCTTATATGGGCGATAGAGTAGGGATCGGACTTTAGTTGTTTAATCTTTTGTTTTAATGGTTATTTCAATGTTTTTATTGTCACCGGCAAACCATTTTTGCACATAGATAGACCCTAAAACGGGGGGCATTCCATTCTCAGGTACTTCTTTATATCGAATACTGTTTTTATTGTGCTTTTCAAACTCGAAGTTAATCACTTTCTCAGACACCGGAAATTCACCTTTATTTACTATAAAGATGTATTGTATAAGTGCTGTTAAATAAATTCTAGTACTAGATACTCTCTATATTTCAGAGAAATATCAGCTTGCGTTACTTAGTATTAGGACTCTTTTTATTGTTGGCTATTTTTTATTTTGCCACCCCTGATAATTTAAAAATATGGCTTAGTGATACATTTCGAGAAAAAATAGCGCTATCATTGACGCAACATCCTTTAATAATGCTATTTTGACAGTAAAATTAAGTCACTATTGCTAGATAAACAGCCATAGGCTGTTGAGTAAAACGCGATTGAATGCTGATATAAATATTAATTTTCTTAATCATATTGACAAAATAAGTGCTATTGATTGGCAAGCGTTAAATAATTCACCTAGCCCTTTTCTTGCTTATGAGTTTTTTAGCGCGCTTGAAAAAAGTGACTCAGTTAGTGTTAAACAAGGTTGGCAAGCTCATCATTTAGTGACATCAACAAACGGTGATGTCACAGGTGTGATGCCGATGTACTTGAAAAGCCACTCTTGGGGGGAGTATGTTTTTGATTGGGATTGGGCCGAGGCTTATCAACGCAATGAGATAAATTATTATCCTAAATTAGTCGCAACTATTCCATTTACCCCCGTAACCAGTAATAAATTACTTTCAGAAAAACTCCAAATAAATGAGTTGTTTGCACCGCTCATTGAACATTGCCAGCAAGAAAATATTAATAGTTGGCATATATTATACTGTGATGAAATAAAAACAGTTTTACCAGCGGATATTTATCAACGTAATACGGTGCAATTTCACTGGTTTAATCGTGATTATAAAACCTTTGACGACTTTCTAGGTACGTTTACTTCGCGCAAAAGAAAAAACACTCGCAAAGAAAGGCTGTCTATTACTCAACAAGAGATTAAAATTCGTCAACTGAAAAATAGCGAAATTAGCCGACAAGAACTTGATTTTTTCTATCTAACTTATCAATTAACTTATTTAAAACGGGGTCATCAACCCCACTTGAGCTATGATTTTTTTAAGCAAATAGTGCTTAGTATGACTGATAATATTTTATTGATCATCGCCAGTCATCAGCAAGAAGACATCGCCTGTGCGCTCTTTTTTTATGATGATACTCACTTATATGGGCGATATTGGGGCTGTACTAAACATTATAATAATTTACATTTTGAGCTTTGTTATTATCGAGGTATCGAGTTTTGTATTGAACACAACTTGCAAGTTTTTAACCCGGGTACTCAAGGTGAACACAAAATTCAACGAGGCTTTGAACCAACATTAACCTACTCTTACCACTGGATAAAACACCCAGCTTTTAAGGCTGCAATTAAAAATTTTTGTCATCAAGAGCAACAGCATATGCTAACGTACCAGCAGCAATGCCAGCAGGCGTTACCTTTCAAAACGTTAGCTACCAATGAATCAACTTAAGAAAAATAATGAATAAACCTTTTTCCCAAGCATGTGAAAACAATAAATTACCTATTTTGAATGTTTTAACCAAAGTGTTTGCAAGTGCTAAGCATGTCCTTGAAATTGGCTCAGGAACAGGGCAGCACGCGGCCTTTTTTGGTCCAAATTTACCCCATCTAACCTGGCAAACCAGTGATTTACTAATAAACCACCAGGGTATTAATGCCTGGCTCGATGAAAGCAAGTGGTTGAATGTAAAAAGGCCGGTCGTCGTTGATCTAAATAGAACTTGGCCTAAGCTTAATCAAAATGCCCCCCTTGATGGCGTATATACCGCTAATACACTGCATATCATTAGCTGGCCATTAGTGGTTAAGTTTTTTGAGGGGCTTGCGCAAAACTTATCATCTTCAGCAAGTATTTGTATATACGGACCTTTTAACTATCAAGGGCAGTTCTCTAGTGAGAGTAACGCAGACTTCGATGTGTGGCTTAAAGAAAGAGATAAGAATAGCGGTATTAGAGATATTGAGGCAGTCTTATTATTGGCAACGTCAGCAGGACTTGAGTTAATTAACGATCATCCAATGCCCGCGAATAATCGGCTATTAGTTTTTTCTAAAATATAAAAATTCAATATCGTCAATATTTAACGCCGCTCTCGATTTCAAGCGATTAACAAAAATTGATTAATGGCTTGATGAAAGCCGCTATTTGAAATCGCCGATGTATTTGTTGACGATTGTCTGGATCTCCCCATTACTTTTAAGCTTTTCTACTGATTTTTTTAATATTTTCATTGTCTGGGTATTTATCTTCTTTTTAGAAAAATGAAGTACAAAATCTTTGAAACTTAGTTCTAATGGTGAATTCAATACCTCAGGTTTTATGCCAAGTTGCTTAGCGTTGTAATATAATCCAACATTGGTACCAATACAGCCGTCAATTCGACCACTGATTAACAGTTTTAGCATTTGTGTGTAATTATTGACTTCAACTTTATTAATGGCGGTATCATTATCAAAATTGACATCAAATTCACCGCCTCGCACCACTCCCACTGTTTTTCCATGGAGATCCTTTAGGCTTCGATAGTGAGTTCCCGCCCTAGACAGGATAATAATTGGCATAGTGATCACTGAGACTAATGGGATGGAGATCGCGGGCAACTGATCATTATTGAAACGTAGCACAAAATCTGATTTGCCTTGTTTCAGGTGAATAATAGTACGAGCATAAGGAATTATCTTATTGGTATAGTTAAGCCCTGCTACTTCGGCAATTCTATTACTTATTTCGAACATCATTCCAGTTGGCTTACTATTGTCCCCAATAAAGCCAAAGGGAGCGACATTGATTGTTTCAATCTGGAGTGTTTGCCCGGAAAGTGGAAAAACATTGCCTATTAACGTCATCAAGGTAATAAATTTTACTAGCATATTTTTATTACGTTGTTTCATTACGGCTCTCTTATTATGAAAAGATAACTGTTCAACTTGCGATTAAACGTATACGAGAATAGTGTTAATAGCACACAGCTAACCACCAATTTTACTGGAATGTGTATTTAATTAATTAAACTCACCATGTTTTTTTGCCACTTCTTCCTGATAGTTAACAATACACCACGTTGCTCAAGTAGCATCATTGCATTAATAAGGTTATCTACAATGACTTGCTCTGTGTTTAAACTGCAAGCAAAATGAAAGTTGAGTGTTAACGCCTTGAACTGAAATACATTTTTATATTTTGTTGTTTCTCCCAAGTTTTTTACTCTATTTCTAAGTAAATCATCATTGAGAACAACTAAATCAATATGGCGACTAGATAGGTCTAATAATTTTAATAAGGCATCATAATTGTCAACCACATAAAGGTTTTGGTTTTCAATAAATTTTTTTGATAATAAAAAATGGTGGGTAACATCATCACGTATCACCGCAATGTTATATTTTTTAGCTTCTTCTATAGCAGAGATAGTTATCTGACTATTACTAAGGGAATAAAGAGAGATGGTACTTGAAGCAATATGTCCAACCCACTTAAACAAAGGCTCACGCTCTGGGATACGAGCAAGTGAATATATACAGGTGTTTTTTCCATGCTGTGCTCTTCTATAAGACAACGCCCATGGGTGAGCACTGATGGCGTATTCATACTGAGCTTGTGCTAACGTCGCTTCGACTATTTCTGTTGACAAGCCTTCTATTGCATTGGTAGTGACAATTTGAAAAGGAGCCAAATGTTCAGTAAGAATGCTGATCTTAGTGGCAGATACTTGGCCGCAGTAAAATACCAATAACAACACTAAGCCAAAAGCTAAATTTTTCTTTAGTCCTTTCATAAATTTTATAATTTCATCCATCATATTTTAAACTATAGCTTAGATAATCATTTTACCAACCCCCTCAGGAAATTAATGTTAACGGGATAAACTTTAAATAGCCGTCGGTACTTCTTGATAGATTTTATAAGGTTAAATACCGTAATAATAGGGTTATTGGCTTAATGACCCGTAACCACTTATCCCCTTAAAGTAACTTTGCGGTTATCACATATCTTTCATTGCTATTACTGCTCGAGTTATTAAAAGGGTAGCATGTGATTAATATTAATGATGAATCATCAGCTAGCAGGGGCATTTGACCTGTTGAAGCGTCAACAATGTTAATCGCTTCAACTTGATAAAGCTGGCTTTGACCATATCGGTCAGTTAATGAAATAATATCCTTCATATCTACCTCGTTTAAAAATGAAAAGTGGCTATCTCTATGGCCAGCAACCACAAAAGGTTGAGCACGGCTGACCTGGTTGAAAGGAGCAATAGCCCCGGCTGAAAAAGCGAGTGTGGTTGGGTCGCCGCCATTAAGTATCACCAGAGACTTTGCTAAGCGTTTAAATGAAAGCTCGGCAATAGGGTAGGTATCAGCCCATGGCCAAGGTTTTATTCTTTGCTGTAAAGCCAGTGTCTGATGCCAGCTATAATTAATTAATTGCTGAGATAACCAAGCTTTAGTAGGCAACCAACTGGCTTGTAAACACAGCAAGCTACCGATGATCAATAAGGATGTTTTAATTAATTTTTTCAAGGTTGACCACCCCTTAATTTAATACACTGATAACCCCGCAATATAATAGCCTCGCTCATAGTTACCAATAACAAGAGTGCCATGCCAAGCAGAAATTGTAATTTCCACCCTAATGCTGTTTTAGGCATAGCGACCATTAAACTTTCATGGGCTTGAAAAACGGTATTCTTAGCGAGTAATAATCCGTTTTTTTGCTGTTTCTCTAAGGCTATAAAACTGGTATAGGGCGATATGATTTGATGCTTGAGTGAGGTAGTAATAACCTGAAACTTCACCTTAGCTTTATCTGCTCCGCTGACTAAGCTATCGAGTAAGCTATCGAGTAAGCTTTCTATTTTTCTACGCGCCCAAAGGGATGAAATACCGGTTGAAGATTGCTCGCTATCAATAATTAATTCTTGGTACCAGGGCGCAGTGACGGTATCACCTGTTAATTGCAAACTCGTGATAGGAAACTGAGATTTTATCGCTATTTGCAAGGGCTCGTCGAAATATAAATCAGGGATGCTTTTAGGATAAACCTCGAGGTGTTGATGAACTCGGCTGTCGATGATTAAGTCGATATTAGTGATTGCGGGTTGACTTATTTTAGTCATAAAGTCGCTCATCTTTTGTTGAACATCACTTTGGCTTTGAATGAAAACATAACGACCCCTACCAAATTGAGCGGCTTTCTTCATAAAGTAACCATTGGGCGCAGCGCCTATGCCAACGGTGTATAAACGAAAGTCACCTTGAGCATTTTCAAGCAGTTGCATAAGTTCAAATTCGTTAGCGACAGCGCCGTCGGTAATAAAAACTATTTGGCGAATAGCCTGCGCTGCTTGCACAGCACTTTTTTTCATCATCAAAGCGTTACTCAAGGGACGGTACATTTCAGTGCCACCATCGGCCATTAAGTGACTAATAAATTGTTGCGCTTTTTTAATATGATGACCTGCAGCCATTTTGGTGCCGGTAAAAAGTAATTCGGTAGTGTCATTGAAAGCGATAATATTAAAACTGTCTTTATCGTTAAGTTGTAATATAGCTAACGAGAGACTCGCTTTTGCTTGTTCCATAGCCGAACCTTGCATAGAACCTGAGGTATCAATGATAAAAATAATATCTCGTGCGATCACTTGTGCAAGGTCTGTCTTTGGCGGAAAAAAGGTCAGCAGCGTATAATATTCATCTGCTACTTGTTCAGTAAAACTGCTGATTTTAGCTTGCTCACTGGCTAATAATCGCCAGCTTAGAACGAAACTTTTATTAGCGACCATTTCGGCCTGATTTAAGGTAATAAAGTAAGCATTTTGATGGGAGTTTAACGCGCGCATCACTATTTTATGACTAGCACTGGAAATTGCAGTAATCGCAATACCCGAATTTAAGGAAATATTAATAGATGATTGACTGCTGGCAATTGAAGGTAAGTGGCTAGGCGCTTTTGTGGTTGATGCGTGCAGCTGTGCAGGTAATTTATCTGCAGAGTACGCTATTCGTTGCTCTGTAAGCTCAGAAGCTTTTGCTACTTGTGGATTTTCAGATAATGGCTGGGATAATTTGGGTTGGTACCTTTGAGTCATTGCTAGTGGTAATCGTAGATCAAAATTACCCTGTGAAAAAGAGACTGGCATCATAAAAGTTAGCGTAACAATAACGCTTGCTTGTGGTGGAATATTAGCAATTTTATTGATAAACAAATTAGCTTGTTGTTGCTCGAGTAAGCTCGCTTTTCTTCCTTGGCTTTTCGCTTGTTGATATACAACCTTAGCGGTGTTTTTTGCCATTATCTCGCCAACTATCTCATTATCGCCAACCTTTATCATTAACCGTTTTATTGCAGCATCTTCAGGTAAGGGAAATTGATAGGTTCCTTCTAAAGCAATCGCATGAGGATTAACGAAGGTTTGTTTTATTTCTACATAAGCAATTAAACCATTAATCTCAACATTGGTCTGAATATCAAGGGGTAAATTGGCTTGCTTTGCTGGATTTGGGTGATCAAATAATAATTGTGGACCATAAATAAGCGTATTATTATTGGCTGTATTTTCAGTCAAAGCCATTTCACTACTTTGCGCATAACGCACTAAAGCCAAAGAAGACAATAGGATAAGAAACACTAGCAGTGATAACTTTAACCATTTATTTCGACGTTTTTTATTCTGTTGTCGGTAATAGTATGAGTCTTGGTAATCTATAAATTGTCGGTTTTTTCTAGAAGTAAACATCACTTGCTCTTTTGTGTAAGTAGTAGATGATATTAAAGCAAAGCATTGAGCGTTAGCGGGGGCGGTATTAGGGCAAAGTACTGACCAAATATGTCAATAATAGGGCAATTAAGCTTTGCTGACGGTTAACACTCTCAGAACATTACAAAATTCTTACAATTTACTCACAATTATTGTATTGCCTATTGGGCTGTTTCGTATTAATTTTACATCTAGCGAATCAAGCGCAGGCTTAGCTAGTAAAGTGTTATAATGTCTTCATCATTAAGGGTTACTTGAAAATTTTATGTGTAAACAGTTATTAATAAAATTTTGTCTTATGTTTTCAGTAGCGACGCTTGTTGGCTGTACATCTATAGGCATGAGTGATTTGTTTTTTGGTTACAGTCAACAGATGCAAGAATCTCGTTCAGCTCAGTTAAGAGGTGATTTCGTTGTTGCGACAACATCAGTTATCTCGGTTAATCGCCAGCATAATAATTATGGCTTGAGCCAACTAGAAAAAGCCCGTTTACAGTTTCTTTCTCATGATTGGCTGGCGAGTCAAAAAAGTTTTGAATTAGCCTACCAACAAGTTCAGGCTGAAGAGCAAGCAGCGAAAATACAAATAAGCAGTGGCTTGAAAAAAGTTAGTGCGGTGGTGACTAATGACAATGCCATTGGCTATGAAATACCTTCATACGAGCAAGGTATGTTGCATTCTTATCAAGCGTTAAATTATTTATATCAAGGCAGTTTAGAGGGCGCTTTGGTTGAAGTGCGCAGAGCTAATTTAGTGCAAGAACGTGCATTAAAAACTAATCAAGTTGAACTCTACAAAGCTGAAGAAGAAATGGCCGAAAAAGGCATCAACAGTAATAAATTATATGAGAACTTCCCATCAATGGATAACCTGATTGGCGATCTAAAAAACAGTTTTCAAAATGCTTATACTTTTTATCTTTCGGGTTTATTGTATGAAACAGCTAAAAAGTTTGATGATGCCTATATTGACTATAAGCGAGCGCTAGAAATATATCCCAATAATACGTTTGTGCAACAAGATGTCTTGCGATTAGCCAATAAGCTAAATATGAATGAAGAGCTTGCCCGCTTTGAACAAAGGTTTGGTCGCTATCAAGGGCAAAATAAAATAAACACAGGTCAAATAGTTGTTATTTTTGAACAAGGAATTGTTAGTGCAAAAGAAGAGGCAAGTTTAAATTTACCTATCTTTAATACTCGCTCAGATTTTAAATTTTTCACTTTTGCTTTACCTGTTTATCGAGGGCGCTTACCGGCATTAATACCTTTGAGTATCAGTATTGATGAAAAAAGTTACCTTTCGCAAGAAATTGTCAGGCTTCAGTCTTTAGCAAGTAAAGACTTAAAAGAAAAATTGCCGGGTTTGGTAACAAGACAAGCGATACGTTTAGTCGCCAAAGAGCAGATACGTCAGAATTTGAGCAAGTCGGGTGGCGATGTCGGTAATATTTTAGCCAGCCTTTATAATATTGCTTCAGAAAAAGCCGATACTCGCAGTTGGTCAAGTTTGCCCGATAATGTGCAAATAATGAGGTTGGATAATGTTGTGGTAGGTCAGAAAAAATTGATGATTTCATATGCTGGTAAAAAGCAGGTCGTTGACATTGACGTAGCAGAAAATAGAACAACGCTCATTAATTTTACCGCTCTGGGTAACTTTACCGGTTATCAAACTATAAATTTGTAAGGATAAAAATATGCATTATTTTATAAGAATTTCAGCTATTACCGTGTTCAGCTCAATATTTTTTCTGGGTTGCGCTGCGCCAATAACCTCGGGGATCGGCACCAGTGCGATGACACAAGGTGATGAGTTTTCGAAGCATTTAGAGGTCCATAACACTAAATTAGCACAACAGCTAAAAATTATTGATGTAAAATCAAGAAAAACCAATGATTTACTAGAAATAAACCTACAGCTTAACAGTACCTATAAAAAGTCATTGAAATTGCAATACCACTTTAACTGGTTTGATGCGCAAGGATTTGTGATTGAATCACGAAAAACACCCTGGAAGCCACTTGAATTACATGGTTTTCAGTCAACAAGCTTAAGTGGACTCGCACCGAATGAACAGGTTGCTTCGTTCACTGTTTATGTGAGAGAAATCCCAGAAAAAGCTTATAGATATTAAATATTAAAATTTATTACGTTATATATTAAGGAAGTACTTATGAAAAAATTAATGATTGCTACTACTGTTGGTTTAGCTATTACCCTTGTGGCGGGTTGTGCACAAAAGTCAGTTGTTCGCTACGGTGATGCGACAGCGGTTGAGACGACCGATATTAACTTTGGCTCTACTGACTTACAAAAAGTTGCTGGAGAAATGACTGACTCGCTATTATTGTCGCCAGTTGTAGGTACGTTAACGCAAAATAAACGTCCGATCATGTTCGTTGAGCGCCTAAAAAATAAAACCAGCGAACATATTGATACTGAATCAATTACTGATTCAATTTCCACAAAGTTACTACGTTCAGGCAAGTTTCGCTTTGTTGATATGGCGCGAGTAGAAGCGGCTCGTGAACAAATAAAATTTCAACAAGACAGTGGTATGGTTGACACCAATAAAGCTGTGCAATTTGGTAAGCAAGTTGGCGCTGAGTATATGCTTTATGGGAACTTATCAAGTATTGTAAAATCTAACAAAGACAAGTCTGATGTCTATTATAAATTTACACTACGTTTAATGGATTTAGAAAGTGGCTTAGTTGAATGGGCTGACGAAACTGAAATTCGCAAAACTAAAGTTAAAGCATCAGTGGGTTGGTAAGAGCTGATATTAAATATTTAGGGGGAGATCATGAAAACAAAGCTATTTTCTTGTTTGTGCCTATTAACGATTTTATTAAGTCCAATAGTGAATGCGCAATATGACAGAAATAAAGCCGTACCTGTCGAAAAAGTTCTCTTTGGAAAAGTACAATCGGTTAGAAATATTACTGAAGTAGAACTTATCGAAGATAAAGACAAAGGCTGGAAAGTTTTTGGTGGTGCGCTTATTGGTGGTGCGGTTGGCAATCAATTTGGTAGTGGTAGTGGCCGAGATGTAGCTACTGTCCTTGGTGCTTTATTAGGCGGTTCTATGGCCAATAATAAAAACCCACAATACCACCGTAAGACGCTTCATTTAGTTGAATTAATGATAAAAACTGACCAGGGTAAGGAGTTTATGGTCATACAATACTTAGACTCAAGAATGATTTTTCAACGTAATGACGCTATCCGCCTCATTTATTTGGAAAATGGCTCTGTACGGCTTGATAAACAAATGTAAATATTCAAATAAATATATCAGGCTTGATAAAAAGTGAGTTGGTGTTAGCACCTGCTCATTTTTTTTGTTTAAATAATAACGACTTCGATGTCATTATCTCTATCTTGTTCAAGATATAACTGTGCTAGGTCAGCACTGCCGAATGATTTTTTTATTTTTTGATAAGCAATGAATTTTTGTCTTGCGAGTTTGGGGTCTTTACTTTTAAGCAGAAATAACCAAGTTTTTACCAGAGCAGTTGGCATTCTTTTCATATTATTACTCCATTAATAACATTTTGATGGAGTATAGATAATATTAATAAAAAAACGACCTTTATTTTAGAAAAAGGCGCTTAAAGCACGCTAGAGTAGATAAAGAAGTTTTAGCTTGTAGTAAAGTACTTGGCCGCTTATCAAGTTAATAACTAAATAGATGGGTATTTATCCCCTTCCTTAATAAGAGACAATATCATCGATATAGCCGCTTTCTACTGTCGTAGAATGAGTTTTTTTCCTCTATCAACAAAAAACCGCTAGATATTGCTATCGAGCGGCGAAAAGTATTTAAAACAAGTTGACGAGCTTTTAGTGTTGAATACCACGTTTGTTTTCTTGCCAGCTTTGTTGTAAACCAAAGGTTTTCATCGCTTGTTCAAGGTTATATTTTTCAACCATTTTTACCACTTGCTCTGAGGTTTGACGTTGCCAAGGGATCTGGTCAAGGTTAGCAATACCTAAAATAGTTGCCCCCATAATAGCGGCGTTCAATTTTAATTGTTGTTGGTCTACTTTTTCAAAGGTGTCTGATTGAGCATGATAATTAGATGCATAGTTAGCGTCTGCTTGGTTAGCCACAAGGTTTGCGATACCTTGCATCATAAAGTCATAATTGTCAGTGCCAACAACTGGATCGATTATTTGGCTAAATGAACCCAATTCTGCGTCGGGATGCAAAACACTGTCGATGGTTGCTCTAATTTCTTCACGACCATTAATAAAAAAACCAGTAATAGCACCGGTGCCAATGTCTATGGTTGCGGCTAAGACATGATTATCTAACTCGTCTCTATGTGTTTGAGTGTACCCCCAAGAACCGTACATACCTTGTTCTTCGCCGTTAAATAGTACAAAGCGAATAGTACGCTTAGGTGTTATAGCAAGCTTAGTGATTTGACGAGCAAGATCTATCACTAGACTAACATTAGCACCATTATCAAGAGCGCCAGTACCCAAATCAAAAGAATCAATATGAGCACCAATTAAGACAATCTCATCGGGATAGGTGTCACCTTTTATTTCAGCAACAACATTATTAGCTTGATAAGGCTTTTCACCTAATATATTTATTTTCGCTGTTAATTTTAGTGATTCACCTGAGTTCAGTAGGCGTTGAGTGCGAAGGGCACTTTCCCTTTCCATAACAACAATGGCTAATTTATTATCAACCCCTGAGCTAGGTAAGTGGCGGTACAAGAGGTTTTTTGGCCGAGAAGACATATAAATAATACCTGTGGCTTTGACCGCTAACGCTTGTTCTTCGATGATGACCGCATTGTTATACTCTTGAAAAAGGCCTGAGATGCCGCGTTCATCATCCAAAATATCGGTTTCAATAAGTAACCACTTATCTGCTAAGTAATGGTCAATATTCATTTTTTCAAAATCTGCCACGCTACCTTTATTCAGATTGACGATTTTAGCGCTCAGGCCTCGATAATGGGTTTTTTTAGTAAAAGGCATAGCAACAATACGAGGTGAAAAATTTATTTGGCTATTAAAGACTTTAGCGCTAATCGTTTTCTCAGACCAAGCTCTTGGCATAGTAAAACTTTCTTTTTTAGCGGTAACACCCGCTTCATGAAATTTTTTCAGCGCCCAGTTAACCGATTTTTTATTTGCCTGAGTACCTGTTAAGCGAGCGCCTATTTCATCCGTTAGTTGCTTCAAGTCTGAAATAACTGGGGTGGGCGCCTTTAATGTGGCAATTAAGTTCTCAATGTCGCTATTAAAAATAGAGGTCGCGTAAGCACAATTGATTAAAAAAGCTGGCATAAGCAGCAAAGGAATAATTTTCATTATATTATTTTCTTTTATTGTTTTAACTATACATAACGCTTGGGGAATAATCAGTCAAGTTTGTTTTCAATAAAATATTATTAAGAGAAAAAATAAAAAGTTAACATCTTAAAGTAACTAGATAGAGATCAGTTAGATATAAGAATTTCTTTAATGATTTATTAAAACTTTACCCGTGAATTTTTAATATAAATCAGTGGTGAAGCTATCAATTAAATTACAACTCATTTTTAGAGTGACTTTATTTATCAATGTGTTGCTAAAAGTTTACAGAAAAAGTAAACCTTTTAAATTTGTTTACTATTTTTGGTATGAATTCTATACGTTTAGGCTAATGTTAGTTTGTTCAGTTTAACTTAAGTTACGTTTAGTTAAGGATATTACGAAGTTGTACTTGAGTGATCAGTGTTAAGGAATTAGCTGAATAATTATAAAAATAAATATAATTAACTAAAGGATAATATTATGACAAAAGCATCCCCAATAGCGAAAGCTATCAAATACGCACTGCTTGCTGGTGTATCTACTTCAATGTTATCAATGCCTGTTTTTGCTGAAGAAGTTGGCGCAGAAAAAGAAGTTGAACGAATTTCCGTTACGGGTTCACGCTTAAAAAAAGCAGAATTTTCAAATGCTTCACCTATCCATGTCATCACGGCTGAAGATGCAATGAAAGCTGGCGTTAGAACAGTCGCTGATTTATTACAAAATACATCAATGGCAAATGGTCAACAATTTGATGGTTCATATAACTCTAACTCTGGTGGCTCTAATGCATCAGAGGCACCGCCAAGTGGTGGTGTCGGTTCATCTAATGTTGGTTTACGTGGTTTAGGCCCAGAGCGAACTCTTATTCTTATTAATGGTCGACGATTGGGCTCATCAGGTGTGCGAGGTGCTCCATCACAACCTGATTTAAGTTTGATCCCGGTTAATATGGTGCAGCGTATTGAAGTGATCACCGAAGGAGCTTCATCTATCTACGGCGCCGATGCTGTTGCGGGTGTTATTAATATTATTCTCAAAGAAAGTTTTGATGGTTTTGAAGTTTCAGCAAATATTTCTGATACGCAACACGGTGGGGGCGCTACAAAAGATTTCTCATTTATTACTGGTTTTGAAGGTAAAAAATCAAAATTCACCCTCTCTGCATCTTATTATGAGCGCGATCGCATCGCCGTAAAAGACCGTACCGATTGTATTCGTAAAATATTTGAAGACGACAACGGCAAAAGAACCTCGGTGTGCTCAAGCCGCTTTTGGGATAATTCTATCTTAGATATTACCGGTTACAATGCTGATGATCCAAACGCGCCAGTGATGACCTATCCGCATCCATCAGGTATTGGTTTTTTTACCACCCCTGGCTCATCTGATGTTGGTATTCCGGGTTTTAGTTCGGCTTTTGGTTTACCCATTCCAAATGATCCTAACATTGATATTACCAGTTCAGATCAATTTAACCGCCGTATATACTCACCGGCACATTCTGATGCTGTTGACCGTATGGAAGCCGATTTAATTCAACCAGTAACTCGTTTTACTCTGGCGGTAAATGGTAGCTACTCACCTGATTTTTTTGGTGGTGATGAAGAAATATTTTACGAAGGTTATTATTTCCATCGTAACCTAACCAGCTTAGCTTCTACTGAACAAATTTATCCAACAATAGCTGCTAATATCCCCCATGAAGATGCTAATGGTAATTTAGTCACTAACCCCGATGGCTCATTAAATTTAGTTGATAACCCACTAAACCCATTTCCAGATTATGATGTTTCTCACATCATGACTTTAGAAGACTTACCACAAAAACGAGAGGTTGAATTAAATCACTTCCGCTTTGTTACTGGTTTACGTGGTGACTTTACCAGTGACTGGCTATCTAATAAGGGCTGGAGTTATGAGGTGTTTGTTTCATACGACCGCGGTGTTGGTGATCAAACTCAACCCGTAATGAATGAAACTAACCTAGCATTAAGTTTAGGGACATTGCGTCTAGACAATGCCGGTAACCCTATTTGTGGAATTAATGCCCCAGCTGGTATTGGTTTTATTACTGCCAATGAATGTGTTCCTGTCGACTTTTTTGCAGAATCTATCTTTAATGGCGGCAGCTACGGTGGCGGTACATTCGCTACACAAGCAGAAAAAGACTTTTTAATCGGTACGCGTATTAATACAACAACTGTTCAGCAATCAATGCTCTCAGGTTTTGTTACCGGTGACGTCTTTGACTTTGAAAAAGGTGCGGCTGCAACCGTTGCCATGGGACTTGAGTACAGAAAAGATCGCATAGATTCTGCGGGTGATATGCTAGGTTCAACAGGGTTAGTCGCGGCAGAGAATCCTTTAACAGAAGGAGCAACCGTTGGCTCTCGTGATGTGAGTGATGTTTTTGCGGAGATATCATTACCGATTGCGGTCGATCAAAACTGGGCAAATTTATTTGAAGTTGAAGCGGCACTTCGTTATACCGATGAGTCTAACTTTGGCAGTGAATTAACCAATCGTGCACGTGTTACCTACAAGCCTTCTGAAACTTTACTATTTAGCACCTCGTATGGTACCTCTTTTCGAGCACCAAATTTACGAGAGCAATTTCTTGCTAACCAATTTGGAGGTGTAAGTGGTAGTGCTGATCCTTGTATGGTCTCTGAATCTTTAACGACAAATAGCCAATATGATCCCTCTAAAGAAAATCGCTCACAAACAATTTTAGATAACTGTAGTGCTCAAGGTGCTGACTTTACTCAAATTGGTTTGAGTGGCGTACCCAGTATCCCAACCTCTTCAAGCGGTAATGCTAAAGACCTAAAACCTGAAACATCAGAAAATATTACGGCAACATTTAAGTGGACACCGGTGTTTGAAGGGGATTACGAGTTTAACTTTGGGGTTACTTACTTCAGCTTAGTGGTTGAAGATACTATTCGAACAATTAGTGCGGCGACTATTTTAAAGCGTTGTTTTGATTCTCCTAATATGGAAAGCTCATTTTGCCCTCGTATTTCAAGAAACAGTGGTAATGCACCCGTGATTAATTTTCCAAATTTAATTGATACCTCGTTTATTAATATTGGTGAAGAGACCTCGAAAGGTGTTGATGTTAATACACGGTTCGTGACTAACTTTGATAATGTAAGAATGACATGGGACAACCAATATACCTTACAAACTGAACGAGAAGTCACTATATTCAAAGGCGAATCATCTGAGGACTTGTTAGAAGATTTTGGTACGCCAGAGCATCGTTTAGTGTCAACCTTGAATTTTTCAATGGATGAATGGAACTGGATGATCATGGCAAATTATATGTCGGGTACTCAATCAGCTGATGATGTCAGAGATACGGCTAAATGTGATGTCTTTATTAAAAATGAAGACTTAGTTGGTAAGCCGCAAACGGTACCTGTTTGTTCTGCCGATAGTGCGGTTTATGTTAATACATCAGTCACTTATACCGGTGATGACTTTTTAGTGACAGCAGGTATGAAAAATGTCTTTGATAAAGCGCCAGAGTTAGTGGATTTAACTGCTGGCTCGAACCGTGGCAACATGGTGACTTCATCGGGATATGATTTATATGGACGTAGCTTTTTCTTAAATGCTTCGTATCGCTTTTAGTCATTTAAGTAGTCATATTTAAGCAAGTCGATAAAGGGCGATACGAGAGTACCGCTCTTTTTATTCAGGCACTTGTTTGCTACGAATCAAGTTAAGCAGATAACCTTTGTTATTGCCTAAGCCTATAATCTTAAGCTTTATTCGCATTTAAATCATGGCTAGTTGTTAGTAAGGATAAACGCTATCAACTTGTTTTTTTTGCATTAAAACGCTAATTTTTTATCATCGGTTCAGGTACACTACCTTTGATAATAATATGACAAAAGGTGAGCTACTTGCAAAAAATCCTTATTTTTGGCAATGCTGCAGCAGGTAAGTCGACTTTAGCTAAAAAAATAGCGGCAAAACAAGGCTTAGCACATTTAGATCTTGATACGCTCGCCTGGCTGGCAACATCTCCACCGCAAAGAAAATGCCTGTCAGATTCAGCCATTGCAATTGACACATTTACTCAACAACATGAAAATTGGGTAATAGAAGGATGCTACAGTGACTTACTAGAGCTACTGATTAATAATAATGCAGTAGACCATGACAACGTTAACAAGAAAGCGTTTGCTAACGAAATTATCTACTTAGATATAACGATTAATACATGCATTACCCATGCTGAAAATCGTCCGTGGGAAGCGCATAAATATCCATCAAAGCAAGCTCAGGATGATAATTTAGCCATGCTAATCGATTGGATAAAGGCTTATGATACACGCACCGATACTTTTTCAAAGCTAGCTCACCAGCAACTTTATACTCGCTTTGTCGGTAAGAAAAAAACCATAAAAACCCATGAAAAATAACTCACACCTAGGTTTAAAACCTTAAGATAACTTTATGAAATTTCGTATTCTCCATACTTCTGACTGGCATCTAGGCCAAAATTTTTACGGTAAAAGTCGTGCTGCAGAGCATCAAAATTTTTTAAATTGGTTACTCACACAAGTTAGTGAACATGACATTGATGCAGTGATTGTTGCGGGTGATATTTTTGATACCGGCACGCCACCTAGCTATGCCCGAGAAATGTATTTTGATTTTATTGTTAATATGCATGAAAAAAACTGCCAATTAATCATTCTGGCCGGTAACCATGACTCTGTTGCCATGCTTGGTGAGTCGAAGCAGTTATTGTCACATCTATCATGTCAGGTGATCACCAGTGTTAGCGATAAGATAAATCAGCAAGTCATTACGCTTAACAATAAACAAGGTCAACCAGGGGCGATATTGTGTGCTATTCCTTTTATCCGCCCGCGCGATATTATTAGCAGCAGTGCGGGGCAATCTGTTAAAGATAAACAACAGTCATTGCAGCAAGCGATTAGTGAACACTATCAAACACTATTTACCCAAGCAGAAGTTATTTCTTCAGTAAATGATGAAAAAAAATTACCGGTTATTGCCACTGGGCATCTAACCACCGTTGGTGTGACCAGTAGTGAGTCGGTGCGCGATATTTATATTGGCACCTTGGAAGCTTTCCCTGCCAATGCTTTTCCGCAAGCCGATTACATAGCGCTTGGCCATATCCATCGCAGTCAACGGGTTGCTAAATCTGAGCATATTCGTTATTGCGGATCGCCAATAGCCTTAAGCTTTGATGAAGCAAGTCAAACTAAAAAAGTCTTAATCGCAGAATTTGAACAAGCAAAACTGAGTCAGGTTATTGAACAAGATATTCCCTGTTTTCAACCTTTATTGATGGTAAAAAGTAAATTAGAACAGCTCAGTGAAGATATCAATAAGCTGGTTAGCGAGCTCAATAGTTCTAAGACCTCATTAGAGAAAGAACAAAAAATTTGGCTTGATATTGAGATTAACAGTGCTGAATATTTACAAGATTTAACCCCTCGCATTGAAGCGCTTGTTAAAGAACTACCGGTAGAGGTCTTGTTGGTGCGACGCAGTAAAACATCTAGGCAGTCGATGCCAGAAAGCCAAAAGAAAATTACCTTAAATGAATTATCTTTAGCCGAGGTGTTCTCAACGCGATTACAGCAAGAAAATTGGCAAACAGACACAGAGATAAGCCAAAAAGATCGACTTGAAAAAATGTTTGCGCAAACACTAGAGCAAGTGCAACAGCAAAATATCACAGGCGAAAAACACAGTGAAAAATCTCAAGTTGCAGGTGAAATTAAGTGAGAATATTAAGTTTACGATTTGAAAATATCAACTCACTTAAAGGTGCGTGGAAAATTGATTTTAGCCAAGCACCTTTTGACAATAGTGGTTTGTTCGCCATTACAGGACCAACAGGCGCTGGAAAAACCACCATATTAGATGCTATTTGCTTGGCGCTCTACCATCAAACACCCCGTTTAAATATTTCAGATAAGCAAAACCAATTAATGACCCGCCATACGGCGAGTTGTTTAGCTGAAGTTGAATTTGAAGTAAAAGGTAAAGCTTATCGAGCTTTTTGGAGTCAACGACGCGCTAAAAATAGTGTTGAAGGGAATTTACAGAAACCGATTGCGGAACTTGCCGAAATTTCAATGTCGACAGCAGATAATGATCAAATAATAGCAACAAAAGTCTCGCAAGTGCGCAATGAAATAGCCAGTTTAACCGGTTTAGATTTTTCTCGTTTTACCAAATCTATGATGCTTTCACAGGGACAGTTTGCCGCTTTTTTAAATGCCCCCAGCAACGAACGAGCTGAACTTTTAGAAGAGTTAACCGGTACTGAAATTTATGGGCAGGTTTCACAGCAAGTCTATCTGAACCATAAAAATGCCAGTAACGACTTAAAAATATTACAAGCACAGAGTCAAGGTACCGTTATATTATCGGCAGAAGAATTAACCTCGTTGACTCAACAACTTGCAACGCTTGGTGATGATGAACAACGAGTGGCCACTGAACATGATTTGTGGCAAAAAGCACATCTTTGGCAACAAAAGTCGCTTGAAAACCATAACAGTATTAATGTGGTTAACAACCAACTTGAGTGTGTAGCACAAAAAGAGCGCGACGCCGAAGATGACTTACGCTTATTGGCTTTAGCTAAGCCGGCTGAGAAATTGCGACCTGTTTTCGAGCAATATCAGCAAAAAATACAATTACAAAAATCATTAGTGGTCAGTAACAATGAACTTTTAATTAGTTGTAAAAATATCGAACAGCAAACAACTATCGCTCAGCAAGCCTATGAAGCCTTAACGAAAGAGCAGGGCATTCAATATTTAGCCGATCAACGCATTGAAAATCTGATCATTGAAGAAGTGATCCCCCTGGATAACAAAATCTTTCATTGGGTTAAACAAAAAGAAGAATCAGCCAATAAATTAGTTGAGTTAGCTAGTGCTCAACAATTATCAAAAAATAATTGTGACAAGTTAGCTAACGAGCAAGAACAACATCAAGTACAGCTTATTAAGAATGAAGGCTTTATTAGCAATAATCAGATATTGAAACTTTTGCCCGAGAAGCTGCCATTATGGCAAAGTCAGTATCAATATTTATCGCTCACTGAAGATGAAGTACAGCAAATCCTGAGTGACCAAAAAAGCTTACATTTACAACGTCAACAATTAAATGTTCAACAAGAAACCCAGCAAAATCTGATCAATAAACAGCAAAGTGTGCAAGATGGTCTTATTGAGCGATTTGAACAATATCAACAAGAAATAGCCGACGTCTTAGCGCAAGTGTCGATGAATGACCGATCAGCATTACAAAACAAGATACAACAACGACAGGGGCAAATTGCTGAGCAAATAACTGCCCTTGAAAGCGCTCGTCGCTTTAACTTTTTAACAAACGAAGTCGCTAATGCTAGTGCCGATAACGCAGAAAAAAAACAGCAATATCAACGCGTTTCTGAACAAGTACTTGAATTAAGAAACCAATATCGACAAGTGCAGATAAGGCGTGATGATGTCATGCTTATTGTCGATCAACAAAAAACTATTTTATCGTTAAATGAACATCGTAAAAATCTTCAGCCCGAGCAAGCGTGTCCATTATGTGGTTCAAATGAGCATCCGGCTATTGACGAATATTCATCATTAGCCGAGGGGGAATCGTCTGAGTACCAGCAAAGGTTTGAGCAGTTAACGCAACAATTAAAACAATTAGAGCAGCAAGGCAAGGCTCAAGCAGAAATACAAGCTCAGCTTAAGGCGGAACTTGGCGTTGCCGATAAACAACAAAAAGAAAAATTAACAGAGCAACAAGTTTTATTCAGTCAATGGCACTCAAAAGCACAGCCACTCGATCTAGATTGTCCAATAGCAGATTTGGCCTTTATTGAGTCTTTTATTGGCGAGCGAGAAAATAAGCTAGAAAATTTTGTTAACACAAACGTTAGGCTTCAAAAGGCTGAACAACATTTACAGCAGTGCCAGCAGCAATTAGTCGCTGCTGAAAAAGATAAATCAACGCTTGAAAACCAAGCTTTACTGCTGATAAATAATCAAGAAAATGTCCAAATAAGTTTGCAACAATTAACGGTTCTTCTCACACAAAAGCAAAAAATTAAGGCCGAAGGGCTTACTGCTTTTAAAGCCGATATTACCGCCATCGCCAAGCAGGTAAATACCGAGCAAAGTAGTGTATCATTTGCAGCGTTGTTTAACGAAAACACTGAAACGCTAACCAGTAATGAAATTTTTTCTACTTGGTTTACTGAAATAAGCGAACAAGTAAAACACTATCAACAGACGTTGCAACAACAAGAACAGTTCTTGCAGGTCATTACAGGGTTAAAGCAACAGTTGGCTGTTGCACAAATACACCACAATGGCCTCAATGACGACCACGCGCAAGTTAGTCAAACTCACGGGCAAGTTATCAGTGAACTTAAACAAGCTCAACAGCAACGCTTTACTCTTTTTGAAGAAAAAACCATTAGCCAAGTCAGAGCGGATATCACCACTAAGCGAAATGCGGTAGCTGATGAGCTTGATAAATTACAACAAACTTTTCAGCAATGCATGCAAACGCACCAACACCAACAAGGTCTTTTAAAAAGCGCAGAACAGCAATTAACACAGCTGAATGAAGAAGTTGAATTATTGACTTCAGCGTGGCAAAACGCCTTATCTAAAAGTGATTTTTCGCAAGAATTTGATTTTATCAATGCGTTATTACCTCCTGATAAACAAGATGTGTTTCAGCAAGTATCAGACAGTATTACCCTTGAAAAACAGCGTTCACAAACACTACTTGAACAACATCAGCAACAACTTCAACAATTGACTATTGAGCAAGCTGCGATTCAACAAGCAGGTGTGACTGATTTTAGCACCTTGGCGATCACGGAAAAATTGGCAGCATGTAAAGAGCAATTGAAACAAGCGCAGATACAACTAGGACAATTAGGGCAAACATTAAAACAAGACGACATTCAACGCCAACAACAACAAGGTTTACTGGAAAAAATAACGGCTTTACAAAAAGATGTTGATGATTTAGCCCATTTAAACGGCTTAATTGGTTCGGCAGATGGCGCGAAATTTAGAAAGTTTGCTCAAGGATTAACGCTCGCTCATCTCGTTTATTTAGCGAATCAACAGCTCGAGCGCTTACATGCTCGTTATCAACTTAAGTGCCAACAATCGGAGGCATTAACCCTTGAAGTCCTTGATACATGGCAAGCAGACAGCGTACGGGACACCAAAACACTTTCTGGCGGTGAGAGTTTTTTAGTGAGTTTGGCGTTGGCGTTAGCTTTGTCTGATTTAGTCAGCGCCAAAACCAGTATCGACTCTCTTTTTCTTGATGAAGGTTTTGGCACACTTGATAACGATACACTCGAAGTGGCACTTGATGCGTTAGACAGTTTAAATGCTAGTGGCAAAATGATTGGTGTCATAAGTCATGTAGATACGCTTAAAGAACGTATTCCTGTGCAAATAAAAGTTAAAAAATGCAGTGGATTAGGTGTAAGCGAGCTAGAGAGTCAGTTTAGATTTTAGTCGACAAGGGGTAGGTAAGAGTAGGTTATTAAATAGTAATTAACCTACTCTTGCTTATTTTTACGGTGCTAAGAACCTTCAACGAAAGGAGGTGCTGTTCTCGCAGGTATGTTGCTTAGTGCTTCTAAACTTTCAACTTTTAATAATAATTTTTTATTCTGCTCACTGAGTTGAGTGACACGACTCGCCAGGGCTATTTGCTGTTTATCACGACGTTGAGAGTTTGACTCTATAGCGGATAACTCCAGCGATAAATTTTTAATATTTTCAGTCAACTTTTCTTTTAGCGCGTCTATTGAGAACTCAGTAGCTACTTGCTTATTATTGACCTCGTTTACTGTGGCGTTTGTTGCCACAAGTGTTTTACCTTGAGTTACCGATAAATCAGTCAATAATTTATTGTCTTTTTGTAAAGTCTTAATTTCAGATTGGTTTCTTCGCCAAGCAGAAGCCCAGAGCTTGTCCATTTCTTCCCACAGTTTATCACTGGTCTTGCCGAGTGTTTCTATGCGTACTTTCATCTCTACTGCAGATTCACCCATTTCTTCGCCTGTAGCGGAAAGTTGGTGCTCTAAGTCGGCAATACGTTGCTCTGCTGAAGCT
This sequence comes from Colwellia sp. BRX8-4, assembly GCF_014077345.1. NCBI lineage: Bacteria > Pseudomonadati > Pseudomonadota > Gammaproteobacteria > Alteromonadales > Colwelliaceae > Colwellia > Colwellia sp. BRX8-4. Next base: position 59,050 of record NZ_JACGVS010000009.1, on the reverse strand, counting down.
ATAATGGCATTTGTTTTAATATTTTCTTGATAAAGCCAATAGCCAGCACCCGCAATAAATAAATAGATAAAAATAATAGCCGCTTTAGCTATTTTTATTGGTGGTGAACTAGGTGTTTTTTGTGGCTTTACTATTTTAGGCTGAGGTGATGTATTATCAACCGAATTAGCTGAAGCGGGAGAATAAGTTCGAGTATTTTTGAATGCCTCGACCTGATCTTTATCAGGCGTGATACTCGGCATGTTATGGTCGATTTGCTTGGTCAAAATATTTTCCTGTTAGTACTATTTATATCATTTTTATCTTATTGGTTATTCTACACAATTATAATTCTATGTATTCAAATTAATATCATTATTTTAATGAGATAAAAAATTGAAAAAAAAACCAATAAGTCAGACTTATCGGTTTTATAATATTTTAAGGATAAATGCTAGTAACTATCGTTATGAACACTCATTACCGCTCGACCTGAAGGGTCAGCATTATTTTGAAAACTTTCATCCCATGCTAATGCTTCTTCAGTACTACAGGCAACAGATTTACCACCAATAACACAGTCGGCTGCTGAGGAAAGTGGAAACTTATCTTCAAAAACAGTACGATAAAAGTAGGCTTCTTTACTGTCTGGTGTATTCACTGGAAATTTAAAGTTAGCCGTTGCAAGTTGCTGATCGGTCACTTGAGACTCAACATGCGCTTTTAAGCCGTCAATCCAAGAATAACCAACGCCATCAGAAAACTGCTCTTTTTGACGCCACAAGATCTCTTTAGGCAAATAACCTTCAAACGACTCACGTAAAATCGCTTTTTCCATTTTTCCATTGCCACACATTTTATCTTCTGGGTTGATGCGCATGGCAACATCCATAAAGTTTTTATCTAAAAATGGCACTCGGGCTTCAATACCCCAAGCTGACATAGATTTATTGGCACGTAAGCAATCAAACTTATGTAATCTGTCTAACTTACGGTTAAGTTCTTCATGAAACTCTTGTGCGTTAGGCGCCTTATGGAAATATAAGTAACCACCAAAAATTTCATCAGCGCCTTCACCTGAAAGTACCATTTTTATACCCATGGCTTTAATTTTACGCGCCATTAAGTACATAGGGGTAGAAGCTCGAATAGTGGTGACGTCATAAGTCTCTAAGTGATAGATAACTTCTTGTAAGGCATCTATACCTTCTTGCTCAGTAAACACCACGCTGTGATGAATAGTGCCTATGCTGTCTGCTACTGTTTTCGCGGCAATTAAATCTGGTGAGCCTTCAAGACCACAAGCAAAGGAGTGAACCTTTGGCCACCAAGCTTCAGCTAAGTCATTATCTTCAATACGGCGAGCGGCAAATTTTTGCGTTATAGCCGATATTAGCGATGAATCTAAACCACCCGATAATAAAACACCATAAGGTACATCAGTCATTAAATGACTTTTAACCGACTCTTCTAGCGCTTCACGAATTTTTGTTTTACTGGTGGTATTATCTTTAATCGCAGAATATTGTTGCCAGTTACGTTTATAATACTTTTGTAACTTGCCAACACGACTGTCAAGAATATGGCCAGGAGGAAACTCACTCACTGTTTTACAAATAGGCATCAATGCTTTCATTTCAGAGGCAACATAAAAGTTACCGTCTTCATCATAGCCAGTGTAAAGTGGGATAATGCCGATATGATCGCGTGCTATAAGGTAAGAGTTATCAGTTTCGTTGTATAAACAAAAAGCAAACATGCCTTGAAGTTTATCAATAAATTCGACGCCAAATTCTTTATATAGTGGCAGAATAATTTCACAATCTGAGCCAGTTTGAAATTGGTAATCTACCGTTAAGTTTGCTGCTAGGGCTTTATGGTTATAAATTTCACCATTTACAGCGAGAATGTTTGTTTTGTCTTCGTTATATAATGGTTGAGCACCATGCTCAGTATCAACAATTGATAAACGTTCATGCACTAAAATAGCATGTTCGCTGCTGTAAATACCGGACCAATCAGGACCACGGTGACGTAATAAACGAGAATATTCTAGGGCTTTCGGACGAAGTGCGTCTGCACCTGTTTTTATATCTAATATACCAAAGATCGAACACATTGAAGCGCTACTCCTTTAAATTATTAACAAATTGTGAGGTACGTATAAAATTAATCGTTTATACGATAGGGCCACTGTGACAGCTATAAAAATATTATCAAGTGCTATTTTGCTGAATAACTTATATATGGTTATAAAGAGCCGTTTTTAATGTAAAAAAAACGCTAAAGACTGCAATCAATAGCGTTTTATTAACCATCAAATGTTATTGATTAAATATTGTTAGTCACATCAACCGACAATTTTATCATTTGACCAGGTTGTAAATATTTTTTGCGATTTAAACTGTTCCAGCGTTCAATATCACTAATTGAGACCCTAAATTTATTGGCAATACGTGCGAAAGAGTCACCACGTCTTACCTTGTAGGTGATATTTCGCATGATTGCCTGCTCTGGCGGCTGGTAAGACGTTGTGCTGGCTAAATTGTCTTCAACCACAGCGCTTTTCTGCCAAATAACCAGTTTCTGGCCAAGTTTTAAAACATCGCGTGGCGCCATACCGTTCCATTTTGCAATACTTCGGCTACTGACCTTATAGGTTTGTCCTATATCCCATAAAGTATCGCCTGCTACGACAAGGTGTGTTGTTTTCTCTCCACTTCGTTGACGGTTTTTAGTTGTCGCCGTCCGTTGCTTTTGAGAAAAGACATAACTGTCGAGCGACTGCGTCGCTACAGGAATTAATAAATGTTTGCCCGCACGAATTTGTGTGCCTCTAATATTATTAACCTGTTTAATTAACTTGATATCAGTATTAAATTTATGGGCAATTTCACCTAAGTTATCACCTTCTTTAATTTTATAACGCTGCCATGCTAAACGATCTTCTTGGGGAAGTTCAGCAAGCTTCTTCACAAAATTAGCGACTTTATGGTTAGGTATCAATAAACTGTGAGGGCCATCAGGGTCAGTTGCCCAACGATTAAATCCAGGGTTTAAGCGCTGTAATTCAGCTAAAGATAAATCAGCTAACTTAGCCGCTTTTGCTAAATCTAACTGCGATCCTATATCAATATTGGTGATCTGACTCTTGTTTTCAATTTCGTAAAGTTTAATATTGAAATCTTCAGGTCGTTTTATTACATCGGCCAACGCAAGTAATTTTGGTACGTAAGCTCTAGTTTCTCTGGGTAAATCTAAAGACCAAAAATCTGTTGGTAAATTCTTACGAGCATTTTTTTTCATTGCCCGTTTTACGCGACCCTCACCAGAATTATACGCAGCGAGCGCTAATAACCAATCACCATCAAAAAATTTGTTTAAATATTTTAAATATTGAATCGCACCTTGTGTTGATGCAATGACATCACGGCGTCCGTCATACCACCAGTTCTGCTTCATATTGAATCGCTTGCCGGTTCCTGGAACAAATTGCCACATACCTGAAGCACGACCATGAGAGTATGCAAAGGGATCAAAAGCACTTTCAACTATAGGTAAAAGCGCTATTTCTAGCGGCATATCATTTTTTTCAAGTTCTTGCACAATATAAAAAATAAAGGGCTCAGCACGTTTTGCTACGCGGTCCAGATATTCAGGATGTTTTACAAACCAATTGCGTTGCTGCGTAAGGCGTTTATCTTCTGGAATTTCAAAGGTAAATTTAGTGCGAATACGTTGCCAGATATCATCGGATACATAAATATCATCAACAATTTCTGGGTCAGTTAAGGTAAATTCTACATCCGCAACCGGATGAATAATGTCAATGTTTTCATCGGCTAATATCGCCTGATTAATTTCAGCAGTGCTAGCGATCATCCGTTGGTCAATATCTGTTGCTTGAGCGCCATCACTATTTTGCACTGACGTCGCTTGACAACCCATTAGCATGACCGAGAAAGCAACAGAAAATGATAGCGGTAGAGCTTTTGCAAAAGTATATTTTTTAGCAGGTGATTTGTTTGATGTTTTTAAGATAAATTTCATGTAGGCACTATATTATTTTACTTAAGGTTAGTTTCACTTATTTAGCCTGTTTATTCAAGCGTGGCTAATACATTAGTCAAAGTGTTCTCGGCTTAGAATTCATTCTTCCACTGCCTAATAACGGTGAAAGTTGCTAAGGTATTTATTGAGTTTTTACCACTATAATCAACAGCGCTTTCGATGATTTCTTGTTGTTGGCAACGTAAAAACGGATTGATTTTTTTCTCAAGTAAAATAGAACTAGGGATGGTGGGAATATTTTTTGCTCGTCGTTCTACTACTTGATTGTAATAGTGAACGAGTTCAGCGTTATTTGGCTCAACCGCTAAAGCAAACTTTAAATTGGCTAAAGTGTATTCGTGCGCGCAGTAAACATGTGTTCGATCGGGTAAGTCGGTTAAACGGGTTAAAGCGCTCAACATCTGTTTTGGTGACCCTTCAAATATCCGCCCACAGCCGCCTGAGAATAAAGTATCACCACAAAAAACAGCATCACCAGTGTAATAACCGATATGATCTAAGGTGTGCCCAGCGAGATCAATGACTTCAAAAGAAGTTTCAAGCGCAGGAATTTCGATTATTTGCTTAGCGACTACCCGTACATCAACATTGGTTATCTTTTCATTTTCAGGCGCGTAAACAGTAAGTGGCCAGTTCTTATTTTTACAGTAGCTCTTTAACTCAGCAACACCACCGGTATGATCAGCATGATGATGGGTGATTAAAATAGCGCATAGCTGTAAATTATTTTCCTCTAAATAAGTAATGCAAGGTTTAGCATCTCCGGGATCGACCAGAGCAACGGGTTTTAGCATTTTATTATCGGTCACGTTTACTTCATGAGAGGTTATTGCCCAAAAATAATTGTCGGTAAAAGCGGGGATTGCCGTAATCAAAATTGGCTTTAGTGTTTGACTTTGCACGTTAAATCGTCCTCAATGAAGGTAGAGTAAGTAGTATACCCGTAAACGAACTAAAAAGGCGTATCTAACTGATGAAACCTGCTTTGGGCTATCGACAACCCCATTACCCAAAATCTTGGCAAGCTTTACCAAACGGCGAGGTCATTGTTAAAGAAATTGAACAAGTGTTAGCGCCGTGGTGGCCAAAATTTTTTGGTTATCATCTATTAAAAATTGGTGCACTCAGTGGTCATATTGACAGCTCAGGCTGTACAATTAAACATCAAATAAATTTAGTCGAGCGAAAACAAACCGGCGATATTATTGCTGATGTAGATGATTTACCCTTTTTAGAACATAGCATTGATGTTTGTTTACTTAGCCACGCCTTAGAATTTTCACTTGACCCTCACCATGTAGTGCGAGAAGCAAACCGAGTATTGATCCCTAATGGTTACTTAGTTATTACTGGTTTTAACCCTTTTAGTTTAGCGGGACTTAATAAATTTATTCCTTATCGTAAACATAACACTCCGTGGAACGAACGTTTTTTTTCGGCAATGCGAGTGAAAGATTGGCTACACTTAATGGGCTATGAAATATTAGTTGATGAAAAAGTTATTTATTCTTCTTTATCGGGACGGTTAAGCCAAGGTAAAATTGTTCAACTTTGGCAAAAAATCGCCAGTGACTTTTTACCTAATTTAGGGTCTATCTATGTCTTAGTGGCCAAAAAACGTGTTCACCCGTTAACGCCTATTAAGCCTAAATGGGCGATAAGGCCGAAGTTTAAACAGGTAGAAGTGCCTAGTATGAATTCATCACATAAAATTAACTAACTTTTAAGTTCCTAACAAAGAGAATACAGTAATGATCCATCGTAATGATTTAGAGCAGCACCTAAATGCCTTGCTAAAGCCTGAACAAATTAAAGACTTTTGTCCTAATGGTTTACAAGTTCAGGGTAGTGATCAAATCCATAAAATTGTCACAGGCGTAACCGCAACACAAGCGTTAATTGCCAGAGCTATTGATGAAAAAGCAGATGCTTTAGTGGTACACCATGGTTTTTTTTGGAAAAATGAATCTTATGTTATTCGTGGCATGAAATATCAACGAATTAAGGCGCTGCTTGATCACAATATAAGTTTATTTGCCTACCATTTGCCGCTTGATATTCATCCGGTATTAGGAAATAACGCTCAGCTTGCTCAATTATTTGAAATAAATAATGTCCAACCTCTAGAAGTTGGCAATCCTTTAAGTGTCGCTGTACGTGGTGAGTTCTCACATCATATTTCAGGTGATGAACTGAGTACACGTATCTCCCAGCAACTATCGAGAAATTGCTTGCATATTACACCACCGTCTAATAAAAAAATAAAAACAGTTGCTTGGTGCAGTGGTGGCGGACAAAATTATATCGAGCTTGCTGCAGAGCAGGGCATTGACGCGTTTATTAGTGGTGAAATTTCAGAGCAAACGACCCATGTTGCAACAGAAATGGATATTCATTTTTTTGCTGCTGGCCATCATGCAACCGAGCGTTATGGCGCTAAAGCGTTGGCCAAACATCTTGAAAAAGAATTATCAATACCAACAGTTTTTATTGATATTGATAACCCTGCTTAGAGAATATACTTAGCCGTAATGATTAAACCCTACGTCATCCAGAATACACCCCATACGACATATGCCCCCCATCCGTCATCCTGAATTTATTTCAGGATCTCGTATTTCATAGCACAAAGACCAGATACTGAAACGAGTTCAGCATGACGGGCGAAGAAGATAAAGCCCAGATACTGAAACCGTCATGCTGAATTTATTTCAGTATCAGTATGACAGCGTAGAACACAAAGACCAGATACTGAATGCACCCCATTCGTCATATGAGCCAGCACCCGTCATCCTGAATTTATTTCAGGATCTCGTATTTCAAAACACAAAGACCAGATACTGAAACCGTCATGCTGAATTTATTTCAGTATCAGCATTACGGCGGAGAATACAAAGAGCAGATACTGAAACGAGTCCAGTATGACGGCGAGAATACAAAGAGCAGATACTGAAACGAGTCCAGTATGACGGCGAGAATACAAAGACTTGATACTGAAACGAGTTCAGCATGACGGCGGAGAATACAAAGACCAGATACTGAAACGAGTTCAGCATGACGGGCGAAGAAGATAAAGCCCAAATACTGAAACCGTCATGGGCAATATAAGCCGCTACTAGCTCTTTAACCACTGAACCACGCGGCCTATGTTCTCATACCAGGCATGAGTTGTTTGTTCTAAATTTTTTGGCTTAGGGATATAATCTTGCCAATATCTTTCGTCATTCATTCCTTTTGTCCATTTACCTGCGGGGGCGGCGATGGGGTTAATACCTTCTCGTTGGAAGTACTTAATTGCACGCGGCATGTGGTCAGAATTAGTTACTAAGACAACGTTTTTTCCACTGACCCTTGGCGCCATTAATTGTGCTTCTTCTTCGGTATCTTGTGCAAATCCCTCAACAATTATTTTTCTCTCAGCAACACCTAACAGCATTGCGGCTTGCTTAACCTTCTCGGCATTACTTGTTTCGTCATTACCGGCATAACCTGAGGTAATTAAGTGCGCTTCAGGGTGAATACGCAGAATACGCATCGCTTCAACGAGTCGTTGCAACGAACAAATACCTAATTCGCTAGTCGCTGGTAATTGAGCGTCTGTGGTGTGCTTGCAGCCTAAAATAATAATATAATCAACAGGTTTACTTGAACGTGTGAACGCGGAGTATTGGCTTTCTAGCGGCGCCATAACTAGATTAGCAACCGGACCTAATGAACCTAGCGTTAATAATAAGGTCGCCAAGATTAAGCAGCTATAACTGAATCTCTTTTTATATTGATAAAAAATAATAGCTAATACCAATAATAGTATGACGATACTTAACGGCATGATCAGCGCGCTAATAATTTTTTTAAGTAAAAATAGATCCATAGTAATTAATCTTAGCTCGTTGTATATTTGAAAAATTATTCGAGATTATAATCATCATTGATGGATATACCAAGTGAAGTCATTGATTGATCACCTAGTGAGAGTTTACATGTCATATTGTTATGAGGTTGCCGTATTTTCTGTTAGTAAAGAAAATCAACAAAGAGTGATTGAATTAAGTCAGTTATTGTTTGAAGAAATGAACAAGGAAAGAGCCGTCTTAATATCACATCGTATATTAAGTAAGACCGATAATGATGAAGAAATTTGTTGGCAATTAGTTTGGTTAGATGAAGCAGCGGTTGAAGAAAATGCTAAAAAGTGGGCTACTTTTCCTAGCAGTGCAGAGCTAGAGTCACTGGTTGGAGCACGGCTTTATTACGGACATTTTTTAGCGATTTAAATTTAGGGTAAGCGACTAAAAAAAGCGAAGCAAGTTATGCTTCGCTTAGCTATTCTTTAAATTAAGCTTGTTAACATTTCGGCATTATATTCAACCAAATCTTCACCCACTCGCACTTTAGCGACGTAATCAGCATTAGCAATAAAAGGTCGTCCGATTGCGACTAAGTCAAACTTATTATCGGCAATGGCATCACTGGCAGTATCTGGAGTATAACTGCCTACACCCACTAATGTTTTAGTGTAGTTGGCGCGGATATAACTTGATGCTTGGCCATCTAAATAATCAAAGACCATAGAATCATCAAAAATACCTAAGTGTAAAAATGCCAGATCACGCTGTTCAAGTTCAGTCAGTAAGTGATCAAATACTTGGCGGTCTCTTGCATCCCCAGACATGAAGAAATAGGCACCTGGGCTTATTCTTAATGCCGTTCTATCTTTACCAATGCTGGCAATAACCGCATCAACAACCGCTAACGGAAAACGTGTCATGTTTTCTGGTGTTTCGCCGTATTCATCGGTGCGACGGTTGCTGTCGTAATGAAGGAACTGGTCAATTAAATAGCCGTTAGCACCATGAATCTCGACACCGTCAAAACCTGCTTCGATAGCATTTTTTGCCGCTTGAGCAAAGTCTGCTATTAACTGCTCAATCTCTTGATGAGTAACAGCTCTTGGCACTTGATAGTTTAAATCACGCATTCTCGGTACTGTGCCTTCAACACCTACTGCCGATGGCGCTAAAACGTCACTAGAGCCATTATTATTGTGCTCAAAGAAGTGAGGATGAGCAACTCGGCCGGTGTGCCAAAGTTGAGCAAATATTTTACCGCCCTTATCGTGAACTGTCTTGGTGACAAATTTCCAAGCATTGACTTGTTCTTGGGTAAATAAGCCCGGTGTATTTGGATTACCTTGACCATCAGGACGGATTATCGTTGCTTCAGAAATGATTAAACCGGCTTCTGCTCTGCGGCCATAATATTCGGCCATTGCTACCGTAGGCACTAAGTTATCATCGGCCATACAGCGGGTTAATGGCGCCATTAATATACGGTTATTTAAAGTGATGGTGTCATTTAGTGCATAAGGTTGGAATAAATTATCAGTCATTAATTATCTCTATTAATTGATTTCTTTCTTGAATATTCGTTCAAGATAACGTTATTTGAACAATCATTCAAGTATTATTTTTGAATGATTGTTCAAAATTAAGTATCATGTCGTTATCTAGTAGATAAATGAAAAGTGGTGATCATGAGAAATGCTGAGTTCGACCGAGAAAAAGTGCTAAGAGCAGCGATGAGCTTATTTATGGAAAAAGGCTATAGCAAGACAAGTATGCCTGATTTAAAAAAAGTGACAGGTTTACATCCAGGTTCAATTTATTGTGCATTTGAGAATAAACGCGGTTTACTGTTAGCCGCTATCGCCCAGTATAAAGCTGACCGTAATGCCGAATTTTCACAGTTTTTTTTAAGTGACGAAACCATTCTTGCACAATTAAAAAAATATTTAGACCATATGGTCAATGAATGTGTCAGCGGTGATCCCGCGAAAGGCTGCTTATTTATTAAAACCCTTTACGAGTCAACAGAAGAAGATCAAGAAGTACAAGCCGTTATTGCCGACAATGTTTTACAATGGCAACAAGCGCTAGCTGATAAGTTTTTGCAAGCACAAGCAGCGAAAGAATTATCATTAAATAAAAAGAGTGAACACTTAGCGCAATTTTTAATCATGGGGATTTATGGTTTACGCACTTTTGCTCAATCAAATCCAGATCCAGAGACATTAAAAGCGTTAGCAGAGCAATTATTTAACAGTATTGATAATTAACCGGTCGTTAACTGTAAAGCCGCTATAATAGCCTTATTATTGCAGTTTTTTTCATGGAGTTTTGTATGCGTTTATTTTTATTAGCTTTTTCTATTATCACGGTACTCTCAGGGTGTGGTAAAGAAGAGCAGCCTTTTGAAGAAGTTATTCGTCCTATTGCATGGCAAGAAGTTCAGCAAACCTCATTTGACCAAGTGCGTCGTTTGTCTGGCACTATTTACCCGGTTGAAGAAGCTAATTTAAGTTTTGAGGTTGGTGGAAAAATACAATGGATAAAAGTAAAACTCGGTGATGAAGTTAAGCGAGGCGATGCCCTAGCGCGTTTAGACCAACGAAACTTTAATTTGAGTCGTCAATCAGCACAAGCAAACCTACAAAAAAGCTATGCCGCACTATCTGAAACTGAAAATGAATATAAACGTTACGCCGAGTTATCAGCCAAAGGTTTAGTGTCAAAGTCTGGCTTTGATAATGCCAAAGCAGCTTTTGAGTCAGCAAGCAGTGCCGTAAACATTGCTAAAACTCAACTTGATATCGCCAATAAAGATTTAAGTGATTCAATATTAACGGCCCCTTACAATGGTAAAATAACGAAACGTCTTAGCGAACCTTCTATGCAAATTTCTCCGGGCCAAGCCATTTTTCAAATTGAAGGTGACGATGGTTTAGAGGTGCAAGTCATGGTCCCCGAAACGATGATCAGAGATTTATCTAAAGGAAGCGAAATTGATATTCATTATCCCGCGTTTCCCGGCTTAAACAGTAAAGGCACAATCGCAGAAATTAGTTCGCGCGCCGCTACAGCTAATGCATTTCCGGTGACTATTCTTATTAATTCTGAAACAAAAAATTTGCGAGCAGGCATGACAGCCGAAGTTGACTTTACCTTTCAAGGTATTGGACGAACGGGTTATCAAGGTAAAGCTTTTCGTCTCCCTATTGCAGCACTGGCAGCAGATGAAGGACAAAAGTCGTATGTATTTGTTTATAACGTTGAACAACAAATTTTACAAAAACGTATGGTGCAAACAGAAAGTATTTTAAACAATGAAGTCTTGGTTTCTGCTGGCTTATCGTCAGGAGAAATTATTGCGATTGCCGGTGTCTCGTTTTTACGTGATGGCCAGTCGGTTCGGTTGCTTGATAAGCATGTAAAGCGTTTTAATTAATCACGTTCCCGTATAACTTGAAATTTAGAGACTTTTATGAATTTAACTAAAATTGCTTTTACCTACCGAAAGTCCATTTTAATGGTACTTGCCTTATTATTGATCAACGGTGTTTTTGCTTATTTAACCTTACCAGCACAAGAAAACCCAACAATAACTATACGTAAAGCCATTGTTACCACTTCATACCCAGGCATGGCCCCCGAACGTGTTGAACAATTAATCACGCGTGCCATTGAAAAAGAAATTAGAAAAATTCCTGAAGTTGAAAAACTTACATCGACCTCAATGACGGGACAATCGGTCATTCATGTTGAAATTTACGATCGCTATTTTAATTTAGATAATATTTGGCAAGACTTACGTAATAAAGTTAAACAAGCGCAATTGAATTTGCCAGAAGGGACTAGTCCTCCTTTTGTTAATGACTCATTTGGTGACGTATCTGTTGTCACTTTAGCCTTAACCGCTGACGGTTTTGACTTAGGTGAAATGTATGATATTTCTAAACATATTCGTGACAATTTATACAGTGTTGCCGGTACTAAAAAGGTTGATATTATCGGCGTTCAAGCTGAGCGAATATACCTTGAAGTAAAAACAGCTAAACTCGCTCAATTGGGTATTTCACCGCGTAGCATTATTAGTGAACTACAAAATCAAAATATTATTAGTCCAGGTGGACAAATCGATACGGGTTTACGTTCCATAGTGGTTGAGCCAACGGGTAATTTTTCTTCACTGGAAGAAATAGGTAATACTCATATTAGGATCACCGGGACTGACGATACCATCGCGCTAAAAGATATTGTTAGCCTGCGCCGGGGCTTTATTGATCCGCCAGATAAACCTGCCTACTTTAATGGCGAGCCCGCTATTATGTTTGGGGTTTCCATGCTGCAAAAATATAACTTATTGGAATATGCGCCAAGAGTTAAAAATATGGTCACCAATATTGAAAATACTTTACCGATTGGTTACAAAATCAATATTGCAACTTATCAAGCGGATCAAGTACAGAAATCTATTGAAGGGGTCTCAATCAATGTAATACAAACACTGGTGATTGTATTATTGGTTGTTATTTACTTTTTAGGTTTACGTACCGGTTTAATTGTTGGCTCAATTGTACCTTTTGTGATGCTAACCACATTAGCTATTATGAAGTTCTCTGGTATGACGTTAGAGAAAATGAGCTTAGCAACACTTATCATTGCCTTGGGTTTATTGGTTGATAATGGAATTGTTATCGCTGAAGACTTTAAACGAAGAATTGAACAAGGTATAGACCGCTTTGATGCCATGTGCCAGGGCGGTAAAGAACTTGCCATGCCATTACTCAGTTCATCGGTAACCACTATTTTATTTTTCTTACCCTTAATGCTTGCCGAGCATGTGGCGGGTGAATTCACCCGCTCAGTTTCCCTGGTTATACTGATAACGTTGATGACCAGTTGGGTTTTAGCTTTATGTGTTACTCCAACGCTTTGTTATTTCTTTATCAAAGCTGAAAATAAGGGGTCGGCAACAACAGATAAACCCACTGAAAATTCAACGAAATTCTATCAAATATATGAAAAATTTCTTCATTGGGTTTTAGCACATAAAGCCATTTTTATGACCTTGATGGTCGTCACCTTAATCGTATCTTTAAGTGGCTTTGGCTTACTAAAAAAACAATTCTTTCCTGACTCTGACCGAACTCAGGTGATGATGTACATTGACCTACCTAATGGGACTTCGGCAAGAGAAACTAATCGTCAAATGCAAGAGGTGTTTACTTGGTTAGATGATAAGACGAGTTTTCCTGAGATCAGTAACTATTCGGGGTATTCTGGTTTTAACGGACCGCGTTTTGTATTAACACTTAATCCAGAAGATCCCGCTAATAATAAAGGGTTTGTCGTCATTAATGTTAAAGATGAGACAAAAATTAATACTTTTGTTAATAAATTACATAACGGTATTATTGAAAACTTCCCCAATGTGTCTGGACGCGTTAAGCGGATGTTTGCGGGCCCTTCAGATTCAAGCACAATAAGTATTCAAGTAAAAGGTCCTGATAAAGACATTTTATATGAAAAAGCTAAAGAAATTATGAGCGTTTTACAAGCGGTCCCTCATACTAAAAATGTGCGTACCGATTGGGAAAATCGTATTGTTAAGATGCAAGTTAAAATTGATCAACATCGTGCCCGTCGAGCCGGTGTTACCTCTTCTGACGTAGCTACCGCCTTACAAGGCTACTTTAGCGGCGCTAATGTTACTGAATATCGTGATGGCGATGATATTATTCCCGTGGTGTTTCGCGCAGAAGAAGAAGAGCGTTTTAATCTAGATAGGCTGCGTACCGTTTCAATATTTTCTAATCAAACTGGATCATCAGTGCCGTTATTTCAAGTGGCAGACTTTATTCCAGTTAATCAGTATGCAAAAATTCAACGTGAGAACATGTTTACCACTATCACGATTGAAGCCAGTAATACCCAAATGACAGCGGAAGATCTAAAGGGGGTTATTGACGGCGATATTCAAGCATTAAAAAAAGATTTACCCGTTAACCATTTAATTGAATACGACGGTGTTATTGTCCAGTCTAAAGAAGCGCAACAAGCTCTTGGGGCTAGTATGCCGATGGTTATTGGTTTGGTGCTAATTTTATTGGTTATGCAATTTAATTCATTCCGCCGAGCGTCAATTATTGTGCTGACTATTCCCTTATCACTGATAGGGACGGTTGTTGGTTTATTAGTCATGAATGCGCCTTTTGGATTTATGGTCACCTTAGGTATTTATAGTTTGGCAGGTATTATTATTAATAATGCGATTGTCTTAATTGACCGAATTGAAATTGAACGAGCCACAGGGCAAAGTGACTATCAAGCCATTGTTAATTCGTGTTTAACACGGTTACGCCCAATAACGATGACAACCGTTACCACCATTATGGGGTTATTACCGTTATTGATAGACCCAATGTCAATGTTTTATGGTATGGCAACCGTATTAGCATTCGGCTTAGGCGTTGGCACAATTTTAACCTTAGCGGTTGTACCTGTTTTATATGCCAGTTTCTTTAAGATCAGTCGATGCTAGTTCATGTACTGTTAGTTGAAGATGATCTTGATTTAGCGACAACAATTATTGATTATCTTGAATTAGAAGGCATAACCTGTGATCACGCAGCTAACGGTGTTGCTGGCTTAGCATTGCTCAGTAATCACCACTTTGATGTGATGATCCTCGATGTGAATATGCCGCGCATGGACGGTTTAACCGTCTGCAAAAAAATGCGCGAGCAAGGAAATAGTACGGCGATTTTGATGTTGACCGCTCGAGATACCTTAGATGATAAACTGGCTGGCTTTGCGGCAGGATCAGATGATTACTTGGTTAAACCGTTTGAAATGCAAGAGCTGATTGCCCGTATTCAGGTGTTAGCAAATCGCCGCAGTGGTCAAACAAACCGATTATCACTGTTCGGTCTTGACGCTGATTTTGGCGCTAAAACATTAAAACGGCAACAACGTACGTTACAATTGTCACCAACAGGTTGGAAAATTCTTGAAGTACTGATGCGAAAATCACCTGAGGTTGTTTCAAAAAAACAACTGTTACAAGCTGTTTGGGGTAATGAACAACCAGACAGTGATAGTTTGAAAGTCCATTTGTTTAAATTGAGACAACAAGTCGATACCAGCAATGAAAGTAAGCTTATTCATACGGTGGCGGGACAAGGTTTTGTTTTTCGTGCATGATGAGATTAATGAACATTATAATAGCGACTTTATAGTTAATAATTGATATGAGTAAAACCAAGAAAAAACCACAAACCCTTCGTCGATACGTCTTAAAAGTACAAAGCATGATTGCCTTAATTATCGTGCTTAGTTACACCTTAGTGATTAACTTTTATTTTATTCATGGGCTTGATGAAGCTAACTTTCAGGATCTTCATTTAGAAAGTAATGATTTTGCACGTCAATATCAAAAAAACATCGATCATCCACTGCCTAATAACATTCACTTCCAAGGTTTTTTAGATTGGAAAAGTCTTCCCGTCGAAGTACGAGAGCATTTTGCTGCCTTTGAAAATGTAAAAAAAATGGCGATGGATAACATTAGACTTTTCAGTGAAGACACTTTTATTTCATGGCCAGAGCAGGCTATATTTGTTATTGCACAGCCCTTATTTGATGGTAAAATTTTCTATTTAGTACGAAAAATAAATATTAAACAATATGATGCCTTAAGCCAAATGGGTATCAGTAAAATGTTCCAGCTAACGTGGCCAATCGCATTAATTTTTTTATTAGTGATGCATTTTTCTGTCCAGTTATTGCTTAAACGAACGTTAACACCCTTTTATCGTATTGGTGATTGGGTTGAAAGTTTAACCCTTGAAAATGTTGAGCAAGACACACCAAACTTTGAATTCTATGAATTAACAGCGATTGCAGTTCAACAACAAAAAGCGCTATTAAGGCTCAGTGCTATGCTTGGTAAAGAACAAGATTTTTTACGCCATGCAAGTCATGAATTACGAACCCCAATAGCGGTTGTTAAAAGTAACAGTGAATTATTAACCCGAATATTCTCTAGCGAAAATAATAAAGACAAAGGTGAACAGTCTTTAGCCCGAATCAGTAGGGCAGCACTCAATATGCAACACACCACAGAAACACTATTATGGCTCAGCCAGGAACACTCCATAGAACAAAGCAATCAACAAACATTGGCTTTAGTCGAAATAGACTTAAACTTGATGATTAACAACTTGGTTGAAGATAACGCGTACTTATTACAAAGTAAAAAAGTTAAAATAACACTTAAATTGACGCCTACTCATATTAAGGTACTTGAAACACCTTGTCGCTTGATCCTCAACAACTTAATTCGCAATGCATTTCAATATACAGCAGAAGGCGAAGTTATTATTCAATGTAGCCAAGGCCTAGTTATCGTTGAAAATATTAATATAAGTGAAGGTGACTTTGATCACAGTGGTGCTGATTACGGCTATGGTTTAGGTTTAAGGTTAGTTGATAAAATCGTCAATAAAATGCATTGGTCATATCAAAATAATGATGCAAGTGGTGGCCGTAAAGCGACTGTTGATTTTCGAACCTCTATTTAACTAACTAACAAACTAACAAACTAACAAACTAACTTCATCTTTATCGAGATAGGTTAATATCTTGGCATTTTAGATAAATGGCCTCTAGGGAAAATCACACAAACTTATCACACCCTATTCATCGCGGAGTTGATGACTAGATAATAACATCGATATCGACTAACTATTATTAATGCAAACTAACATAAAGTAGCATTAATACAGCAATTACCTAATACCAATACGACTTAAATAACTCATCTGCTAACATTTATTGCCGTAATCACCATACAAGTTCTTCACCATCAATGAGTTGAGTTAGCCCATCTACTTATTAATATCAGTAAAATATTGTTATTAAGCGATCAGTGACTATAATTTTATAGATATCTTTTATAGGATTAACTTAATGAAAAAACATTTAATATTAGTAACAACTTTACTTACCATGTCTTCACCTGCGTTCGCTGACTGGTCATCAACCGTTACAGTAGCAAGCGATTATCTTTTTAATGGTGTTAGTCAAACAGATGAGGGCCCAGCACTTCAAGGTAGTCTTGATTGGTCTGGTGCGGGGGGTTGGTATGCGGGTGGTTGGGCGTCAAATGTTGATTTTGGTGATGATACGAATATAGAAGCAGATGTTTATCTCGGTTATTACACCGCAGTAAATGATAACGTTAATCTTGATGTTGGCGTTGCTCAATATACTTATAACGGCGCAAGCTATAGTTCTGACGGTAACTATACTGAGATATATACTAAATGGAATTTCGGCGCTACCGATTTAAACTTTTGGTATGCTTGGGATTACTTTGGAACAGGGGCAGGTCATTACATTGTTATGTTAAATCATACCTTTACCATTAATGATGAGTTAACTTTATTAGTGGGTATTGACAGGTCGAGTAGTTTAGATGATGACAAATGGCAATGGGAGCCCGGTAGTGACAGTTATAACCACTGGCAAGTCACCAGTAACTTTAGTACCAATGGTTTTGATTTTTCATTAGGGCTGCACGGCACTGATTTAGATACTTATGGCGATACCACACTATTGCTTACCGTTGCTCGTACATTTCAGTTTTAGGAGATAGCCATGTTTAATAAAGTCATAAAAATTATATTAATTTTGTCTTTTAGCACACCCGCATTTAGCGACACCGTCCATCTAACCTCGTTAACTTGGCCGCCATATTCAGGAAAGGCTTTAAATGAGCAAGGTGCTTCAGTTGCTGTAGCTAAAGCAGCGTTTAAGGCAATGGGACATGAGTTGAAGGTTGATTTTTTCCCTTGGAGCCGTGCTGTAAAGCTTGCATCGGAACCAGACTCAAAATATGCAGGTTATTTTCCTGAGTATTACTATGAGTCTAATGAGTTTTCATTTTCTAATCCGATGGGGAAGGGCCCTTTAGGGTTAATTGAAAACAAGAAAAAACCCATAGTATGGTCGGCGGTTAAAGATTTAACGCAATATAAAATTGGCGTAGTTCAAGATTATGTTAATACAGCTGAAGTTGATGCATTAATTGCTAGTGGCGAAATAAAAGCGCAAACCGCTACCTCTGATGAAACCAACATTCGTAAAGTTGCGGGTGGTCGAATCGATGCTGCTGTTATCGATACCAATGTTTTCAGCTACTTACTAGCAAATAGCAAAGACTTAGAAAAGGCGCAAGAACAAGTGCAAATGAATGTTAAGTTGTTGACAGAAAAAGAATTGTTCGTAGCCTTTAAAAAGAGTGCAGAAGGTCAGAAATGGTTAGCTATCTATAATGAAGGTTTAAAGAAGATTGATATTACGGCGGTGATGAAAAAATATTTGAATGAATAGGACCTTATGTCAATTATACATAAAGAATAGTTTTTCAGGCTAACTCAATAGATTGCTATATTTACGCACTTTGTTATTAATGAATATGATAACAGTTGATTAAAAGCAGATGTGCGTAATTCACTCAACTATACATTACACAAGGTTAATACGATGAAACTAGTTATTGGTTTACTTACTATTGCTATTTCACTGCCAGCATCTGCAGCGACAGTTACTATTCGTGCGGACGACTGGTTTCCGATGAATGGCGATCCAAATGGTGACAAGCAAGGCTATATGATTGATATGGCTACAGCAATTTTTACAGCAGCAGGACATACTGTTGATTATAAGGTAATGCCATGGGAAAGGGCGGTAAACTCGGTTCGTGAAGGTAAGTTTGACTGCGTTGTCGGAGCGTATCCTGAAGATGCACCCGATTTTATTTTTCCTTCTTTGAATTGGGGAATGGATGGTACGGGATATTATGTTAATAATGCATCAACTTGGACATTTACCGGTTTTGATTCGCTATTAACTCAGAAAGTGGGTGTTATTAGTGGTTATGCTTATGGCGAAGAGTTTGACGCGTTAATAAAAAGTCGACCCGATGTTTTTAAAGATGTTTCAGGAACTGATGCTTTGGAAAAAAACTTTAAAAAACTCGTTAATAACCGAATTGATGTTGTCGTTGAATCGGTTTCAGTCGCGAATGCAAAGTTAAAAGAACTTGGTTTTAATGAAGCACTAAAAAGCGCAGGGACTAACGCTGAAAAAGCACCGATTTACATTGCTTGTTCACCTGCAAAACCGACCAGTAAAATGTACATTGAATTAATCGAAAAAGGTACAGAAACACTTAGAGCATCTGGACAGCTAAAAGATATTCTAAATAAATATGGTCTACAAGACTGGCAGTAAAAAGGTATAAAAATAATATGAACGTTACTAAATCTATATCATTTAAACTTATTTTTTCAGCATTGATTATTGTCACCACACTCGTCATTTCTTTTGGTGTGTATGATTATATGGCACAAAGTAATTTACTGAAAAATAAGCAAATAAATCAACTTTCTTTGGTCGAATCTCGATTAAAACTTAATTTGCCTTCTGCTGTTTGGAATTATGAAGAAGATCAAATGAAGGGTATTTTAAACTCGGAACAACAATCAGAAGACATCGCTTTAATAGAAATAACCAATGAAGATAAAAAAACAATATCTCAATCAAAAGGAAAGAAAACAAACGAAGCGATCACTTTTAAGTTACAACATATTGAGGACGGTCAAAGTACCAGTGTTGGTAATGTTACTTTGTTTATCGATAGTTCTTCAATAGATCTCGAATTGTCATCTTTAGCTTCTCGCATCATTGTTAAAGGAGTATTGCTTGACGTATTTTTAATTTCAGCGATCTACTTTTTATTCGCTAAACTAGTGACGCAGCCTTTAAGTGAAGTTGCCAATGCTTTAGAGAATATTGCGCGTGGAGAAGGCGACCTAACGCAGCGACTACGCGTTAAACGTGAAGACGAAATAGGCCTTGTTGCAGAGTCATTCAACGTCTTTGTTGATAAAATTCAATTGCTTGTTCAATCTATTCAATTGTCGGTAAAGCAGACTTCAGAGGTGTCACAAAATGTATATCAAGCTTCTGAGGCCAGTCGTGGGCATTTAGAAAATCAACAGTCTGAAACGGATCAGGTGGCTACCGCCATCACTGAAATGTCTGCGTCAGCAAAAGAAATTGCTAATAATGTTCAGTTAACTGCAGGCTCAGCAGAGCAAGCAAATCAAGATGCACGAGCAGTATCCGCTATTATTAAAGAGTCTATTGAGTCAATAAATGGCTTATCTGATCACCTTAATGAAGCCACTAAGGTGGTTGGTGCACTTGAGGATGATGTTAAAGGCATTGTTTCAGTCTTAGATGTCATTCGCGGAATTGCCGAACAAACAAACTTATTGGCGTTAAACGCTGCCATTGAAGCGGCTCGTGCTGGAGAGCAAGGGCGTGGTTTTGCTGTGGTTGCAGATGAAGTTAGGGCTTTGGCCAGTCGAACTCAAGAAAGCACTGCACAAATTCAGCAGACCATTGAACGTTTACAATCAGGTGCTAAATCAGCGGTTCATGTTATGGAAGATAGCCAGGTTAAAAGTAAAGCGTCAGTTGAAAATGCACTCAGTTCAGGTGAGTCTATTAGTAGCATTTTAAGCTCTACAGAACAAATTACTGAAATGGCGACGCAAATAGCCTCTGCGGTTGAAGAACAAAGTACTGTTGCAGAAGAGTTAAGCAGCAACGTTAATAGAATTGTTAGCGCAGGTCATAGCAGTTTAGAACAATTAAATGCGATGACAAAAAATTCTCAACTTATGCAAAGTTCTTCAGATGAGCTCAATAAATTAACGCAACAATTTAAAGCTTAACGTAAGGCATTAAATTTTTAGGTACGTATATTTACCGGTATGTGATTCTTTTACTGATAGATTTTACTCATCTATTTAAAAGGGGGGAACTTTAAATAACTATGGAGTTTTCCTTCGCTCTTAGAGACGATTAAATGCTGATTATAATTTGCTAACAACAAATTATAATCAGTTTTTTTAGCTGTTTATTTCAGATCAGCGTCATGATTAAAGTGGCGTTATGGATTAGATATACAGAGACGTACTTAATATACTCAGTTTATAGCTACTACAGTGCGGCAGCGCTTATTCAATTAAGTGAAAAACAGATGTTGTGTTCACTATGGGTTGATTTTCTTGATTGCTTTAAGTGATTAAAGCCGTTAAAGTTTGCCTAATTCCTACCAGAGTAATATCCCTTAATGCGCAGATCTTCCTACTCGTCACCTGAAAATGCCACCATTAATTGGCGAGTGCTAAAGTCACTTATTCCCTACTTACTCGAATTTAAAGTGCGAATAGGTTTTGCGTTGTTTTGTTTGGTGTTAACTAAACTCGCCAGTGTTTATCTGCCTTTTATCTTAAAAGATATCGTTGACGGACTTGATGCTCAACAAGAAAACAATATTTTCATTGTGCCTTTTGCTTTAGTTGCCGCTTATGGTTTAGTGCGTTTAACTATTGTGCTACTGGCAGAAATACGCGACACCTTATTTGGCCGTGTTACCGAACGAGCGATCCGCCGCATTGGTTTGAAAGTTTTCGAGCACCTGCATCAACTTGACTTAGACTTTCATTTGGACCGCCAGACAGGTGGACTCTCGCGTGACATTGACCGTGGTACGTCTGGGGTTAACTTCTTAATGCGGTTTATGGTTTTTAATATTGTGCCAACCTTACTCGAAATAATTATGGTTATTACCATATTATGGGTGAATTATGGCATTTGGTTTGCGCTGATCACCGGCGTCTCTATTGCCAGCTATATCGCTTACTCGATTTACGCAACAGAATGGCGCACGCGTTACATTAGAGCCGCAAATAAAGCTGACTCATCAAGTAATACTCGCGCAATAGACAGTCTGTTAAATTATGAAACGGTTAAATATTTTACTAATGAATCATATGAATCAACAGCTTACGACAGTCAATTAGCTGATTGGGAAAAAGCAAAAATGCAAAACCGTTTGTCACTGTTTGCTTTAAATGGTGGTCAGGCCATTATCGTGTCGTTAGCGATGACGGCAATGTTAGCGTTAGCGGCTTATCAAGTGACTCATCAACAAATGACCTTAGGAGACTTTGTCCTGGTTAATGCTTTTATGATGCAACTGTTTATCCCTTTAAACTTTTTAGGATTTGTTTATCGAGAAATAAAAGGTTCTTTAGCAAATATTGAGCAAATGTTTACCTTGTTGCAAAAAGTACCTAAGGTTGTAGATGCACAAGATGCCAAAGAATTAGCGATAAGCCATGGTGCTATTAAATTTGATAACGTTAGCTTCTTTTATGATGAGCAAAGACCCATTTTAAAAAATGTTTCATTCGAGGTTAAAGCGGGTCAAAAAGTCGCTGTTGTTGGCGAGAGTGGCTCAGGAAAATCGACCTTAGTGAAACTACTTTTTCGTTTTTATGACTGCCAACAAGGCTGTATTAAAATTGACGGCGAAGCAGTTACTGATATTACGCAACATTCCTTGAGAAAGAATATTGGCATCGTGCCACAAGATACGGTGTTATTTAATGAAAGTTTATTTGAAAATGTTAAATATGGCAATGTAAACGCGAGTAATGCACAAGTTGAAGAAGCTGCAAGATTATCGCATTTAAGTCACTTTATTACCTCGTTACCAAAAGGTTTTGATACCGTCGTTGGCGAGCGTGGTTTAAAGCTTTCTGGTGGCGAAAAGCAACGGGTTGCCATCGCCCGAACCATTTTGAAAAATCCTGCTATTTTGGTCTTTGATGAAGCAACGTCGTCACTTGATAGTCACTCAGAGCAAGCTATTTTAAAAGCAATCAAAGAGGTGGCTAAAGATCACACTAGCTTAGTGATAGCTCATCGATTATCAACTATTATTGATGCCGATAATATTATTGTCCTGCACAAAGGGGAAATAATCGAGCAGGGCGATCATCAAACGCTACTCACTAAAAAGGGTCATTACGCAACGATGTGGCAACTGCAACAAAATGCCTGATAAACAAATGTATGCCGTTGAAATTTCACAAACTAAGCAGTGGCTAGAAGAAATAATTATTGGTTTGAATTTTTGCCCTTTTGCAAAAAAAGAGTTTGTTAATAACACGATACATTATCAACTTTGCCCAGCAAAAAAGGTTGAATCGGCTTTAGCAGAATTAGCCATAGAATTTGAAAGACTCGTCGCTGACCCCAGCATAGAAACGACTTTATTGATTTTTAATGAAGGCTTTAAAGGTTTTGAAAGCTACCTTGATTTACTCGATGAGGCTAATGAATTGTTGTTCACCTTAGGTTATGAAGGTGTCTTTCAGCTCGCCAGTTTTCATCCTGATTATTATTTTGAAGGTGAGCCATTTAACGCAGCCTCTAATTATACTAACCGTTCGCCATTACCCACGCTTCATTTAATTCGAGAAGCGAGTATGGAAAAGGTATTATCTGTGTATAAAAATCCACAGAAAATACCTGATAATAATATTGCCTTAGCCCAAGAGAAAGGTGCTCATTACTTTCAAAATATATTAAAACGTATTGCTAAATTACACCGATAATTCAGGTGAAAATTTATGCTATTTTCCAATATCAAATCAACTTGCTATAATGTTGAAAAATTTACACAAAGGTAGTCATTTTCGTGGATGAAAAAAAAGTAGTACAAATTGGTGGTAGCATAGAAAAGTCTTTGCAGGGTGAATATACTATTGACGTTTCTTCGGTATTAAAAGAGGCGTGGCAATTAACACTTCGCTCGCGAATCGCTATTAATTTAGGATTACTTTTTACGCTTATTTTGGGGATTGTTGTTTCATTTTTGATCAGTAATACCATGGGTGGTATTGAACAAGTGATTAAAGACCCACAATCAACAACATTATTAAATATTGTTGTCACTATGGTTATCTATCCTTTTTTAGTTGGTGTCGAGATGATGGGCGTTTTTCATGCCGTTGGTTTAAAAACCAATAGTAAATTAATTTTTGCTTTCTTAAAACGAGGCAGTTGGGTTGCTGTTTGTGCGCTGTTAACGTCAGTATTAATAACTTTAGGTATGAGTTTATTTGTTTTTCCAGGTATTTATTTAGCGGTCGCCTTGTCATTAGTACTGCCGCTTGTAGTAGATAAAAAATTATCACCGATAAAAGCTATCACCTTGAGTTTACAAGTTACACGTTTTCAGTGGTTTAAGTTACTCGCTATTTATAGCTTACTCTTTTTAACTTTATTTTTATCTTTAATCCCCTTAGCCATTCTTGCTAAAACACAATTTTCAGTGATTGGTGTTATGCTTTTCTTAGTCGCATTAACATTTATAGCGCCGCTATTTTATAATGTTAAAGGCATTTTATATCGAGAGATTTTTGGCATGCAGTTACAAGCGACGGATGTACCCGCTCAGCAAACGAGTGATACATTTTCAGCGTAAAGCTCTGTGCAAAACCTTATTGTTAACAAAAAGGCTACTATGATCATTCAATATTTGATGAGAACTGTGTTAATAAGTGTATTTTTTCTTGCGCTTATTGCGCCCTTCACTTTTTTAGCGCCAACTTTTGAACTTCCCACGCCGGAAGTAACAAACGTTGTTATCGTTCCTGTGGTCAAGGCGAAAGTAAAAGTGGTTGAGCAACCGCTTCATAACGTTAAGATCCCAAACTTTGCTTCTATAAGCGATGTTAAAACGAAAAAACGTCAGTTTTTCCGTTATATTTATCCAGCAATAGCGCAAGAGAATAGCAATATTCTTATGTTAAGGGCAGAAGTCTCCTTGATGATAGAAACACTTTTCCTCGAGGAAAATCTTTTAGCAGATCAACAAGCTTTGCTTGAGCGATTAATTAAGAAATATAAAGTTAATCAAAAACACTCGCCGCTACAGCAACTTAATGAATTATTGTTGCGTATTGATATTGTGCCTGTTGAACTAGTATTAGTGCAGGCAGCCAATGAATCAGCTTGGGGCACTTCTCGTTTTGCTCGAGTTGGTTTAAACTTTTTTGGTATGTGGTGCTATAAAAAGGGTTGTGGCATGGTGCCAAGAGGAAGAGATGACGGTGCTAAACATGAAGTAGCGGCATTTAATAGTTTAGAGCATGCGGTACAGCGTTATTTACACAATATTAATACAAATCATGCTTATGGTGTTTTTCGTTCAATTAGAGGGCAGTTACGCGCTCAAGAACAACCACTATCGCCACAAATCTTAGCAACAGGATTACTGCGTTATTCTATTAGAGGCACTGATTATGTCTTAGAAATAACAGAAATGATCCGCCATAATAAAGTGTATTTTGATAAAATATTGTCGAAGCCAAAACCTAAGGTTATTTAGGCTCGGCTTATTGTATTACGCGTCAGTTAATGATGGCGAGCGATAACATTCATTCTTTTAACTGGTGTTGTTATCGCGCTTAGATACTTGGTATTAATTAAGGTAGATTCTACTTTATTTCTATAATATTCAAACTGTTACTTAATGAAAGTTTGGCTTTTGAATTGTCTTCAATATTGACGTTGTTTGTTAATTGAGCGGCAATAATAGGTTCATCATCAAAAGCGATATCGCCACCATTGATAATGCCTGAATCAGCGTTAATCCCTTTAAAATCAAAAAGTTCACTGTCACACAAATGTGATGGAACCACATTGCGAATGGCAGTAAACATAGATTCAATTCGTCCTGGATGATTAACATTCCAGTCCTGTAACATTTTCTTAATGTTTTGACGTTGTAAATTAGGTTGAGAGCCACATAAATTACAAGGAATAATTGGGAACGCTTTTAGTTGTGCATATTGGATGAGTTCTGCTTCTTTACAAAAAGCTAACGGTCTAATGACGACATGCTCACCATTATCAGAGACCAATTTTGCTGGCATTGATTTTAATTTACCGCCATAAAACATATTTAGCATCAGTGTTTCAACCATGTCATCACGATGATGGCCTAGTGCAATTTTAGTTGCGCCTATTTCTGCCGCGACCTTGTATAAAATAGCTCTGCGTAAACGAGAGCATAAACTGCAGGTGGTCTTCCCCTCAGGTATTTTATCTTTAACAATAGAGTAGGTATCTTCTTGCGCAATTTTATATTCAACACCTAAAGCTTCTAAGTATTCGGGAAGGATATGCTCAGGAAAACCGGGTTGTTTTTGATCAAGATTAACGGCTACAATATCAAAATGAATGGGCGCTGATTCTTTTAACAACATTAAAATAGCCAGAAGGGCGTAACTGTCCTTGCCACCCGATAAGCACACCATTATTTTATCGCCATCTTCTATCATATTATATTGCGCGATAGCTTGGCCAACATGTCGTCTTAAGCGCTTCTCAAGTTTACTCAGCTGTATTTTTTGGCTGGGTGTTAAAGATGTTATTGGTGTCGCTGATTGAGCGCTCATAGTGTTTCCTAGAGATATTTGAAATAAAAAGTATGAATTTTACCGCGCGTAGTATAGCAAAAAGCCAAGGAAATCCTCGGCTTTTTAATGGATATTTACATATTTCAATATTAAGCTAATGGCGAGAGGTAACCATCAGGTTTTATCGCTAAGACATCACAGTTAAGGCGGTCAATGACATGCTCTGCAGTATTACCAATAAGTGCCGCTGAAATCCCCGTTCGACCAATAGTACCTAACACAACTAATTCAGCATCAACGTGCTTAGAAATGCTTTGAATAACATCTTCAGGTAAACCTTCTTTAACATGGGTATTTTTAAGCGGAATATTAAAGCTATTAGCATGGTCTTTCATCGCACTTTTGTGATGATTAAACATAGTGTCGTTATATTCAGAGGCGTTAAACTCTGGAATTTCAATGGCAATATTTACTGGCGTACCTGGATAAGAATTCACTAAATGGACATTGGCTTTAATCAGTGAAGAAAACACTATTGATTCTTGGGTTAACTTATTATTAAGCGCTTTGTGCTCATCATCATCGCTACCGATATTGAGTGCGGTAAGTAAATTACCATTGCTTGGCCAGCTATGGTCTTTAACCAGTAATACTGGGCAGGGACATTTCCTTAAGATATGCCAATCTGTTGGCGTAAAAATAACCGACTTTAGCTTGTCATGTTGATGGGTGCCTTTGATGACAATATCGAAGTTTTCAGCCAGTACTTTTTTTATGATCTTTTCAAATGGGCGATTATGCCAAATAATACAGGTATCTATGGTTATGTCTTGGTGATCAGTTTCTGAAATCTTTTCTTCTAACCATAGTTTACGATCATTAATAACCGATTGACGCATTGCTTCTCGCTCATCGCCAGAAAGCATGGTGGTCATTTCATAAGATAAATCATAAATGGTTAAAAATGCAGTGATCTGTCCGCCACTATGTCGTGCTAATTCAATCGCACGTTTCAACGCTTTTTGATTTTCAGTGGTTGGATCAATAACGGCTAATATTTTTTTATACTTATCCATAATATTTACTCCCTAGTTATTAAATAATATTAATAATAGACCATAATTAATAGATATTATTTGCTTTAAATCATAATATTTCAATAAAAAAAATGCTTAACATCTTTAATGTTAAGCATTTATCTATAATTATTTAAAAAAGCGATAAACTACAGTGAAGCACACTCGTTAAGTTTATCCATATTAAGTATTGTGATGAGTTTTCCATCAACTGTGATTAATTCATTTTTTTGAAAACGATTTAATAATCTACTGATGGTTTCAACCGTTAAACCAATATAATTACCAATGTCACTTCGCGTCATCGTTAGGCGAAAATCTGTTAGTGACATACCCCGTGCATGATAGCGACTGGCTAAGGTTGAAATAAAAGTTGCTAAGCGTTGTTCAGCATTTTTGCGGTTAAGTAGCGTTAACATTTCTTGATCTGAGCGGATTTCGGAACTCATCATGCGAAGAATTTGTTTTTTCAACTTAGGCATCGTATTCGATAATGAATCTAAAGTATTGTAAGGTATCTCACAGACCATAGATGTTTCTAAGGCTTTTGCAAAACTAGGATGCTCTGACTCAGCAATAGCATCAAAACCTAATAAATCACCCGCTAAATGAAAACCGGTAATTTGTTCTTCACCTTGTTCATTAACCGTAAATGTTTTGAATGTTCCAGAGCGAATAGCGTATAAAGCTTGCATTTTGTCGCCATCTTGGAAAATTTGTTCGCCTTTATGAATAGGGCGTTTACGGTCAATAATGCTGTCTAGTGTATCGAGTTCTTTATCATTTAAAGAGAAAGGTAAACACAGCTCGCTGATACTACAGTTTTGACAATGAATATGTTGAGATGTAGAACATGGCTTTTTATACATATTAACCTAAATGAGTTATCCCTAATTTATCGATCATATTAAAACAATTGCTTATATGCAAACATTAAACTGTATATTCCGTATGAAATTATCATTAGCGCCATTATTTTCTTGAATTTCGTGTTTGTTACCAACGACTTTATACCAAAAGAGCCAAGTGAAAGACTTAACAAGGCTGGTAAAGTACCTAAACCAAAACTGGTCATAATTAGGGCGCCACTGAGGGCACTTCCACTGGCTAAGGACCAAGTTAATGTTGAGTAGACTAAACCACAAGGTAACCATCCCCAGACTGCTCCTAATGCTAGCGCTTGTTTAGCATTATTAATGGGAATAAACCTTTTACTTAACGGGGATAGATAGCGCCAAAGGAACTTACCCATTTTTTCAACTTTTGATAGCCACATTAACCATTGGCCTAAATACAAGCCTAATAAAATTAAAAATACCGCTGCAAATAACCTTAAAAAACCTAATGGAACGCCAATATTCTTTATTGCAATAGAACTACTAAATCCAACGATTGCCCCAATTAAGCTATAAGAAAAAATTCGGCCAACATTATATGCACCGACCAGCTTAAATTTATCGCTGCCTTTTTGTTGCGGTGATATAGCAGATGTTAACATCGTTGTTATACCACCGCACATACCGATACAATGTCCCGAACCTAACAAGCCGATGATGAATGCCGATAAATAATCTATACTCAACATGGCTGTTATTTACTACCCGTATCATTTTTAGCTGTATTTTCGCTATGGGTTTCAGTGGACTTTTTGGTGGTAGTGTTTTCATCTTCATCAAACAAGATACTCATACCTTGTTTCTCTAAATCATCAAATTGTTCAGTTTTTACTGCCCAAAAAAATAAATAAATGGCGATAGAGGTTAGGATTATCGCTATGGGGATCAAAATATAAATAATGCTCATGGTCTTTATGCTCTATTATAAGTTTGCGTTTACTTTTTTAATAAACGTAACGAGTTAGTGATAACCAATATCGAACTTGCAGACATACCTATAACCGCCATATAGGGAGTAATGTAGCCTGAGACGGCAAGGGGCAATACGATAGCATTATAACCGAATGCCCAAAAATAATTTTGCCAAATAATGCGACGAGTTTTATTGGCGACCTGTCTTAATGTTGTTATCGACTTTAAACGATTATTGAGTAAGATAACATCGGCACCACTTTTAGCTATATCGGTGCCACTCCCCATAGCAATCGAGACATGGGCTGCGCCGAATACTGGCGTATCATTGACACCATCGCCGACCATAGCAACGGTTGAGTTTTTAGGCTGATTTTTTATTATCGCCATCTTATTAGCCGCAGTCAAAGTACTATGTATCTCGTCTAAATGTAGCAATGCCTGAACTTTTTTACAGCCAGCAGGGTTATCACCCGATAGCATGATGGTATAAATATTACTTTTCTTTAAGTCATCTAACAGCGTTTGGGCATCATTGCGAATTTCATCACTTAAGTAAAAAGCAGCGACTAATTGGTTGTCTGCTACTAATAGGCAAGAAGCCGTCGCAAATTCTGCCAACATACTTGATTCGCTAAGCAACCAATTAGGTTTACCGATTTGAAAGTATTGACCGTTCACTTTCCCTTGAATACCAGCACCAGATTTAATTTCAACGGCTTGAGTATGGTAGGAGTAATCACGAAATGCTTTAAACGGTTTGGCTAAAGGGTGCTCAGAATAAGACTCGAGCGCTGCTGCTATAGCTAAAACCTGCTGCTTGCTATAGTTAAGCTTTTTATTATTAAAGCGCTTTATTTCATTAATAGAAAAATCACCAGAAGTTAAGGTACCTGTTTTATCAAAAGCAATAGTGGTTAATTTTGGTAATGTTTCCATAACATGTGCAGATTTGATCATGATACCTTCACGGTTTAAGCGTGTGGTCGCACAGGTTAACGCTGTGGGGGTTGCCAGTGACAATGCGCAAGGGCAGGTAGCAACGAGTACCGATAAGGTGATCCAAAAAGCTTCTTCAGGTAAATGCTGTTGCCAATAAAATGCAGTACCTATAGCGGTTAGTAAAATAACCGCAACAAAGTATTGAGCGATTTTATCTGATAATTTTGCTAATTTGGGTTTATGCGCCTGAGATGATTCACTTAATCTGATCAGTTGGCTTAAAAAAGAATGTTCACTGGCTTGTTTAACTTCAACGTTGATATTACCGTCACCATTTATAGTGCCTGCAAAGACAGTATCGCCTATTGATTTATTTAAGGGTAACTGCTCACCCGACAACATCGCTTCGTTCAGTTGGCTGCTGCCTGTAATTATTGTGCCATCAGCGGGAACCACTTCGCCTGGTTTTATGAGTACAATATCGAGAGGACGAAGTTTTTTTGCTGGTAGTATGACTTCTTTTTCTGTTCCTTTATCATCAATGAGTTTTGTCGCTATCATCGGCATTAACTTAAGCAAGTTAGCCGAGACTTCCGCGGCGCGACTTCTTGCTCTAAATTCTAAAAATTTACCAATAAGTAGTAAAAAAGTGAACATCGATACTGATTCAAAATAGACTTCACCTTGCTGAGTGATTGTTGCCCAAGCACTGGCCGAAAATGCCAGTGAAATCGCTATAGCAACAGGAACATCCATAGATAAACGCTTCACTTTTAAAGCATTAATAGCTCCCTTGTAGAAGGGTAATGCGCCATAGGTGACAATAGGTAAGGTCAAAAATAAGCTCGCATAGCGTAAATAGATTAAGTTGTACTCATCCATGCCAGAAAAGGCGCCAAAGTATAAGCCAAAAGCGATCATCATGACTTGCATCATTAAAATACCAGAGATACCTAGGCGTTTAATATAATTATTACTTTGAGTTTTGTTAAGTTTTTCGGCGGTACTAGCTTTAAAAGGGAGGGCTTGGTAACCAATATTTCTGATATGATTAATCAGCTCACTAAGTTGTACTTCACTATTATTCCATCGAACAGTTGCACGTTGTGTCGTGGCATTTACATTAATTTTAATTAAGCCGTTTATCTTGATAAGTTGCATTTCGATAAGCCACGCACATGCCGCGCAGCTTATACCGTCAATCGTTAAAATTGCTTCGTTATATTCATCATTTTTATAAGTAAATTCACTTTGTAGGCTGTCATCATCAAGTAACTTATTACGTTGTAACTGCTCAGGAACTAGAGGCTCACCTTTTAGTGCGGGAGCTGTTCTAAAACGATAATATTCACCTAAACCGTTATCAATAATCGCTTGAGCAACACTTTGACATCCAATACAGCACATCGGCTGCATGGTATTCTCAATTTTTATTGATAAATCTAACCCATTAGGAACAATTTCACTGCAGTGATAACAAAGTGTTTTCATATGTTGAGGCCAAGCAAATAATTGGTTTTTATAGAGGTGTTGCTTAGGTGAGGTTAATCAACACCTAAGCTAATAGAGACTATTGGCGCTTAGTTAGCTTCTCTAACATTAGGAATAATATCGATAAATTCACTTTGAGGTAAGAAAATAGTATTTTGAATTTTCCAGTGATTCTCAAAAGGCGTTATGGTTAAGCGCCATTTTCCCTTTACTGGTTCATCAAAGACATGCCTAAAATAGCCATTACCGTCAGGCGTGAGTGCTAAATAGAAATCTCTATCAGCAAGAGTCGGGTGATAAAAATTAAGATTTAACACCGGGAATACTTTATCAATACCGGTAGGTTTGATAATTAATTCGTTATCTTGCAGTTTTAATGCAAAGCGCATCCCTAATTTTTGGGCAAGCTTTACTTTAGAGACTTCTAGGTTAATTGCTTTACCTTTTTTATAGTAATCACCAACGACTAATGGATCGGGATTATGGTTAGCAATAAAGTAAGTCGAAATACCAGCAACAACCGCGGTAGCGGGGAGAATAAAAACGAACCAAGCCCAAGGCTCTTTATACCAAGATGTTTTCATATTAAAAATTCAGTCGGTGAAAGTGCGCGTATTATACGACTTTTTTCTATTGGGAACTATTAAAAAACCAACAATTTACTCACTATTCTTGGCTTGGAAGATATAAAAAAACCTTGCGGTAATAATACCGCAAGGCTGATATATTGAGACTAATTAAACGCAGTTATTTTTGCGATAAACTATACACATATGCACTAACAAGATGTATTTTTTGTTCACCTAAAATATCTTTCCATGCGGGCATTACACCAGCTCGACCATTTTTAATAGATGACTCAACGGCACGTGGAGAGCCGCCATACAACCAGATGTTGTCAGTTAAGTTCGGCGCTCCTAAAGGAATACCCATAGCTAAACTACCTTTACCGTCAGCACCATGGCAACTTGCGCACAGAGCGAACTTTTCTTTACCGGCAGCAGCACTGGCAACGTCAACTTCACGACCACTTAAACTCAGTACATAGGCGGCAACATCTTTAACGCCTTGATCACCTAATGCTGAGCCCCAAGCGATCATACCGTTAGCATTACGACCATATAGAAGTGTATGCTTAATCGATTGTGGGTCTCCGCCGTATAACCAGTCTTTATCGGTTAGGTTAGGGAAACCGGTAGTACCACTTGCATTTGAACCATGACACTGAGAACAATTTTGTAAATATAGGCGTTGACCTACTTTTAACGCTTCTTCATCAGTGGCTAAGTCTTCAATGGTGCGTGCAGCATAGGCATCAAAAATTGGACCATATTTTAAATCGGCGGCTTCAATTTCACGGTCATACTGTACTAAATAACCATTTTCTTTTGCGGCGATTATCTGCGCTTTAGATTCAGCAAGATTCAAAATTCCTTGGTTAGAACTTTTCCAACCAATAAATCCAGTCCAATTACCTAAACCATAGAGTGCTAAATAACCAAAAGCCCAAATGATAGTTAATAAGAAGAATGTACTCCACCATTGCGGCAGTGGATTATTCAATTCTTCGATGCCATCGAAGGTGTGTCCCATTGACTCACCTTCAGGAACACCTGCAAAGTTCTTTAAACAATAGCGAAGTAGTAAAAAACAACCGACTAAAGTTCCTAGGGTTAAAACCCAAACCCATATATTCCAGAAGCTAGACATTTTTATTAGTCTCCTGTTTGCCATTCACGTCATTAAGCTCAGTCTTTTCTTTATCTTCTTCGAAGATAGAGTTTGCAGCTTCATCAAAAGCGCTTTTACGCTTTTTAGAATAAGACCAAACCACAATAATAATAAATAGTGCCAATATTAATAAAGCTATTAACCCTCTGAGGGTGCCATAATCCATCATCATTATTTCAACGCATGACCGAGAGATTGCAAATAAGCAATAAGAGCTTCCATTTCCGTTTTATCTTTAACCGCGTCTTTAGCACCGGCTAAATCTGCAGCTGAATATAACGGGATACGATTACCTTGTTCATCTTTATGGCTGCGATTGCGCGTTAAGAAATTAAAAGTAGCTAATTTCTTCTCGGTTAATTCGCCATCTAACTTGTTTTCAGCTAACCAGCTAAACGAAGGCATATTCGACTCTGGAACCACTGAACGAGGGTCAAGTAAATGCGCACGATGCCAATCGTCACTATAACGACCACCAACACGAGCTAAGTCAGGACCTGTACGTTTAGAACCCCACAAGAATGGATGTTCCCATACGCCTTCACCAGCGACTGAATAGTGCCCGTATCGCTCAGTTTCAGCGCGAAAAGGACGTATCATTTGGCTATGACATACATTACAACCTTCACGGATATAAATATCACGACCTTCCATTTCTAAAGCGGTGTAAGGTCTGAGGTTGTCAACAGGTGTTGTCGTTGCTTTTTGAAAAAACAACGGTGTTATTTCAACTAAGCCGCCAATACTTATCGCGAGAATAGTGAAAATAGCAAACAAACCAACATTTGTTTCAAATTTTTCATGTTTATTTTTCATCGTCAGCCTCCTAATCTATGGCAACGGGCTTAAGACTTTCGTCTTCAGCATAGATAGTTTTGAACATGTTGTAAGCCATCAATAAGAAACCAGCAACAACTAATACACCACCAACGAAACGGATAAAGTAGAATGGGTATGATGCCGTTAAACTTTCAACAAAGCTGTAAGTTAGCGTACCATCGGTGTTAACCGCTCTCCACATTAACCCTTGCATGACACCTGAAATCCACATAGCAACTATATATAAAACAATACCTGTTGTGTGTAACCAGAAATGCACATTGATCAACTTAATACTGTACATGCGACCTTGATTAAATAGCACTGGAATTAAATGGTACATAGCACCAATTGACACCATAGCAACCCAGCCTAAAGCACCAGAATGCACATGACCAATGGTCCAGTCAGTGTAATGAGAAAGTGCATTTACAGATTTAATTGCCATCATAGGACCTTCAAAGGTAGACATACCGTAGAAAGACAATGAAACAATTAAGAAGCGAAGAATCGGGTCATGGCGAAGTTTATGCCATGCGCCAGAAAGCGTCATAATACCGTTAATCATACCACCCCAAGAAGGTAGGAATAACACGATAGACATTACCATACCAACAGACTGAGCCCAATCTGGCAGTGCAGTGTAATGCAAGTGATGTGGGCCAGCCCAAATGTATAAAGAAACTAATGCCCAAAAATGCACAATAGATAAACGATAAGAGTAAACTGGACGTTCAGCTTGTTTGGGTACGAAGTAATACATCATACCTAGGAAACCAGCGGTCAATAGGAAGCCAACGGCGTTATGTCCATACCACCACTGCATCATCGCATCGATAGCACCTGAGTAGATAGAGTAAGACTTCATCATAGAAACAGGAATTACCATTGAATTACCAATGTGTAATACCGCAACAGTTAGTATAAAGCCACCAAAGAACCAGTTAGCAACATAAATATGCGAGGTTTTACGTTTAACGAGTGTCCCAAAGAAAACGATGGCGTAACTTATCCATACAATGGCAATTAAAATGTCAACGGGCCATTCTAATTCAGCATATTCTTTACTTGATGTGTAGCCCATAGGAAGCGTGATAACAGCGAGCACAATAACTGCTTGCCAGCCCCAAAAGGTAAATGAAGCAAGTTTGCCGCCAAATAATGTTGTTTTACAGGTTCTTTGAACCACATAATAAGAGGTAGCAAATAAGGCACTTGTACCAAATGCAAAGATAACTGCATTAGTGTGAAGTGGACGAAGACGGGAGTAGGTCAACCAAGGTGTTTCGAAATTCAACGCAGGCCAAATTAATTGAGCTGCAATTAGAACACCAACGAGGGTACCGACAATTCCCCATATTACTGTCATAACAGTAAATTGACGTACAACATCAAAATTGTAGTCTACTGATGACGCATTACTTTGAGACATGTTATGGTTTCCGCAGTTATAATTGTTAACGTAAAACGATTTTTTATGATTAAAAAAACTAAGCGCCAATGATAAGTTACAATTGAAAATATAAATTTCATCTAGCGATAAAAAATCTCCCGTATATAGTAATAATTTTGCATCGAAAAGTCATTAGAATATGCAGTAATTTTGTTGTAGATCAATAATATTTAAAAGCTTAGTACGATTAATGTACATAAAGCACCAAAGAGAGACTGTCCTATTAATAATTTTAATTACAAAAGGCTATTAATCGCTTTTTTTTTAGTCAGCATTGTCAGCTGTGACGCCCAAGAAAAATCTCAACAAGTGAGTTTGCCATTTCAGTGTTTAACTTCGCAAA
Organism: Colwellia sp. BRX8-4; assembly: GCF_014077345.1. NCBI lineage: Bacteria > Pseudomonadati > Pseudomonadota > Gammaproteobacteria > Alteromonadales > Colwelliaceae > Colwellia > Colwellia sp. BRX8-4. The sequence goes on along the minus strand of NZ_JACGVS010000009.1, from coordinate 23,142 downwards.
GCATCTGTGAAGTTAAAACCATTTTTGGCAGGATGTTAGTTAAGTTTAATGTTGGAAAAGTGCTAACAGAACACCCTTTTGATATACGGGTTGAACTTAAAAAAGATCATTTGCTTAAGGATAACTTTTCCGCTGAAGATTCGTATAGTGTCGTTGGCTACATGGAAGGAAAAACAATGTTTATGGGTAAAATTCCCTTGTTTTTTACTGAGGACATCACCACAGAGAAAAATTATTTTGTTGCAGAAACAATGTTAGGTAGCTGCTCTGAAGATAATATGGTTTGGCGGTTATGGTTAACAGTAGAAAAAAAATCAGCGAATAATGATAAAGAACAAACAAGTTTTTTTATCGATTTTCAGTCGAGTCGCTTTTAGTTCAATTATATCTTCTGATAAGCTACGCCAAATTTTACTTAGATAGTTACCCTGATGATTGATTACACCACTTTAGTTATATTCATACCAACATTCTTCTTTGTAAGTATTACCCCTGGAATGTGTATGACATTAGCCCTAACACTCGGCATGAGTATTGGTGTAAAAAGAACCTTGTGGATGATGCTAGGAGAACTCATTGGCGTTGCTGCAGTGGCTATTGCAGCGGTTGTTGGTGTTGCTTCAGTAATGCTTAAATATCCCGATGTCTTTGCTGTAGTAAAATATATCGGCGGAGCCTATTTGGTTTATGTTGGTGTACAAATGTGGTTATCAAAGGGACGAATGTCGCTAAGCAGTGCCCAAGAGCCTGCGAATATAGGGCGACTTACCTTATTTAATCAAGGCTTGTTTACCGCTCTTTCAAATCCTAAAGGGTGGGCATTTATGGTTTCACTCCTACCACCGTTTATTAATACTCAATTGGCAATAACTCCTCAGTTAATGGTTTTAGTTGCTGTGATTATGGTTTCAGAGTTTACTTGTATGATGTTATATGCAAGTGGTGGTAAAACGCTGAGAATTTTCCTCTCGAAGGGAGATAACGTCAAACTTATGAATCGAATAGCAGGAACACTTATGGCCGGGGTGGGGGTTTGGTTAGCACTAAGTTAATCCTTGTTAAAAAGAGCATTATCATTTTTAGCCCTATTTACTAGGGCACTGTTATTATTATCCAGCTCATAATAAACGTTATCTTTTACTCTTTGGGCCGTTGACTAAACTTTTATCACGTAAAATAAGCAATCATTTAAAGCGATGTTTTTATTTTCAGTTGCCATAAAAATGCGTAAATCAACGGCACAGGTTAAAATGTTTTTACGACAGCTAAAATGATCATCAATCACATTATTTCCATGCTCGTCAATGAGAACAAAATTATCAAGTCCTTTGTCATCAACCCAGCCTAACATTTGATCTTTTCGAGAAATACCATAGTTAAGTTGTTCAATATTTGATTTTATACAAACACCACTCAAGCCTTCATCGTGATCACCATAAGTTAAAGGGGTGTGTGGTTTTAACTCTAAACGTAATGGTCGATAAATAATATCAACCGCTCTATTTTGTTGGAAGGTTTTAGCTTGTTTATTTAAGGTCAGCTGCTTTAAACCTTGGTAAGCAACATGATGAGACTGTTCGTCCTTGCTACCGCCACATTTTACCGTGATCATTGGGCAATCAAACTTTCGTTCCATTAATGTTCCCAATTGTAAACCTGATAATATAAGGGTCTGGCAAAAATAAGACGTTATTGATAACACCTCAGGCGTTATCATCGGTGCTATAGCAAACGCAGGTCCAGACCCTGCACAATTATGCAAGTCAACAAGAAGTTCTGGATTAACCTCTTTTATGGCTTTCTCTATCAGTAAAGCTCGTTGACAAAAGCCACAATCTGGAATTTTATCACCAGAAAAACAGCGATTAATATCTTTACCGCCATCAAGATAACGACGACTAAATAACGGCGAAATATTAGCGGCCTCAACCGAGCAAATAATAAAGCGGACATTGGTTGTTGGCACAGGTAGTTGCTCATTAGCCGTTAACCAACGATGCATGGCAATTAACCCTGAAGGTTCATTGCCATGTAATAGTGTGGTAAATACCCGACATTTATCTTGATCACTGCCGGTAATATCAATCACTGTAGGCCCGGTCAATGTCATTAAAAACTGTATATAATCGGCTTTTAGTAAAAGAGAACCTGGATTTTTTAAATAGGTGATTTCATCAAAATCTATGTCCATTAGCTATTTCCAATATCCTGTTTGTGTAAGTGGTAGTCATTAAAGATACTTAACTTTGTCAGCAAAGTGTCTCTCTAAGGCGGTACAATGAATTAGCATGTCACAACTTGGGGTAAGTCTTTGTTGATTAGGGTCAATAATGATGAGAAAAGCATGAATTATTTTTATGAAAAGTGTTTATTTAAGACAAACTAATAAAAGTTACTCGTTTATATGTTTGTCGAAAGAAAATTTTTCAACTAACCTTAATTTATGACTTCATTTGAGTATTTGGCTATGGGACATTTTCATATACCGAGTAAATCGAATTTTGACATGGCAAAGTTTGCCGCGGTGATCAGTTACTTTACCGTTATTGGTTGGTGTATTGCGATACTGCTATATAGTGGTAATCGGTCAAGTTTTTCTACTTTTCATTTAAAACAATCTTTAGGCCTAGTATTAACTTTTACGCTTTTGTCCTTTATTCCTCTTATTGGCTGGGCAGCGAGTGTTTTTGTATTTATTATCTGGTTGATGGCTATTTATTATGCAATATTAGGTGAAAAATATTCGGTGCCTTTTTTAGGTGAATATTTTCAAAGACATCTAGACTTTATTCAATAAAACTAGCTGTCTCACCACAATAACTTAGCTGATTTTTATAGCTTTATTGGTATTGTTATGCTTAAATTTAGGCAGAAAATATTGCACCTAAGGCCTTCATATTGTTCTATCTTTATCCTGCTAATAAAATGGAAAATTTATTAGCACTTCTCGATAAAATCCAACAGGTTTCACCACTTCCTATTTTCAGCCAAGAAATGATTGTTGTGCAAAATGCCGGTATGCAGCATTGGCTTAATATGTCGTTAGCCCAACAACGCGGCATCAGCATGAATATCAGTTATGCCTTGCCGTCACAGTTTTTATGGAAACTGGTCAGAAGCATGGCAAGTGATGAAGATGTTCCCGATCAATCGCCATTCTCTCGTGAAGTACTTTCATGGCGAATAGATCAGTTACTCGCTAGTGCTGTTGTTATACAAGACCCTGATTTTTCCAGTGCAAGCCAATACTGGTTAGGGGGCGCTACTGATGAAGATGACTTAGCCAATAGATCTGTTGGCGAATCTGAAAAAATAAAGCAAGACAACCCAAGAGTATTTACCGAACAGCAAACCTTGAAACGCTATCAACTTGCTTGTCAATTAGCTGATTTATATGAGCAATATTTGATCTTTAGGCCGCAGTGGATTAATGATTGGCATCAAGGTAAGAGCAGCCAAAGTTTTGTTAATAAAGAACAAGCGTTAGCCGTTGAAAAATGGCAAGCAAAATTATGGCAATTGTTAACGCAAGAGCAAAGTTATAATCCGCTTGAGTTAGTCAATAAAGCCATTGAAAATATTGTCAGCAAAAAGCACTTATTGCCACCGCGCTTATCTTTCTTTGGTATCAATGCGATGGCGCCAATGTGGTTATCGTTTATTGAAGCGATAAGCGAACATCTTGATGTACATTTTTTCCATCTTAATCCCTGTTTTGATTATTGGGGCGATATACAATCAGAAAAACAAGCGATTAATTTACTCTCAAAATGGGTCGTCGGGCACGATGATATTACCGTAAATGTTGGTAACCCTTTGTTAGCTAATTTAGGTCAGCAGGGCCGCGAGTTTATGGCCTTGCTTAACGATTATTCAACGGTAAATATTGAAGTCTTTGATGCGGTTGAACAAAGTGATGGAGCAGAAAATATATCGGTTTTGCAGCAAGTTCAACAAGACATTTTAACGTTAACTGATCAAAGAAGCACCGCCAAAAACCAACAAGACAACTCGATTGTTTTTTCCAGCGCACACAGCGCATTACGTGAAGTACAAGGCTTGCACGACTGGTTACTGCATCAGTTTAATGATGATAAAACCTTAACCCCCAAAGATGTATTAGTGATGTGCCCACAAGTTGAACAATATGCCCCTTATGTTAGTGCTGTATTTGCACGAGGCTGGCAAGACTTAGCGGATAAAATCCCGCCATTACCTTGTTCTATTGCCGACCGGGTAAGCAAAGATGCAGAGCCCGTTGTCGCCGCTTTTACCCAATTACTGAGTTTACCCGATAGTCGTTTTCAAGTTTCCCAAATCATTGGCATGTTACGTTTACCTGCCATGCAAAATAAATTTTCAATTAGTCTTGAAGAGCTAGACAAAATGTCTGCTTGGCTTGAACAAGCTTGTGTGCATTGGGGCGTTGACCAGCAACATAAGCAAGAGGTCTTGCATAGTCTCGAAGTTAATAATGCTTTTACCTGGCAACAAGGTTTGTCGCGATTAATGCGTGGCTTTGCTTTTTCTGACCGTTCAATATATGTAGATGAACAACTGTATTTACCAAATGTCGAGGGCAACGATGCCATTTTACTGGGTAAGTTAATGTTGATTATCGAGCAATTACAGCATTTTTCCCAACAACTTGGCCAAGATAAATCAGCCAATCAGTGGCAACAATTTTTATTAACGATGTTAAATAGTCTTTTTGAAGTAACCGACGAAATGGCCTTTAACGTTATTGACCAAGCGATCGGCTCTTTGGCCGAATACTGTCAACATGCCAATTATCAGCCCAATATCAGTTTGAGTGTGGTACGTGACTTTCTGACAAATCATTTTAGTCAGCCCGATCCTGGTCGGCAATTTATGGTTGGGCAGATAACCTTTTGCTCGATGTTACCGATGCGCAGTATTCCCTTTAAAGTGATTGCTATTTTAGGCTTGAACGATGGCGAATTTCCTCGACAACGCCAACCGCTAGGTTTTGATCTTATGGCGAGTAGTAAAAGCGAATTGGGTGACAGATCGCGCCGTGGTGACGACAGATACTTGTTTTTAGAAGCCATTATATCGGCGCGACAGTCATTATATTTAAGCTATCAAGGCCGTAATATTCGCAATAATAATGAAAAGCAGCCATCGGTTGTCCTGAAAGAATTGATGGAATATTTAGAAGCAGGCTATGGCTGGCAGTTACATAATGCTGAGGCTGGCAATGACGAAAATGGTAATGGTGATCGATCTTCAGATATTAAACAATTACCCATGCAAGCATTCAGCGAGCATAACTATTTAGGCAAATTTAAAAGTTTTGACCCTAATTGGTTGAAACTTAAATCAGCTAAAAAAATCCAACAAAGCGATGCTTTATTGTTACCACTTTCGATCATTGTTGATGATGATACTCAAGTTGTCGATATTAATGAACTGATCCGCTTTTTTCAGCATCCGGCAAAAGCCTTTGCTCAACGACACTTGCAGTTGTTCTTTGAAAACCACGAAACACAACTTGATGATACTGAACCATTCAGTGAAAACTTCTTGCAGAGTTATTTGTTACGTCAACAGCTGTTAGCGCTTTATCTCGTGGGTAGCACCGAAGATGAGATTTCTTCTGCGGTAAGTGCGGCAGGGGTGAGCGGCGTTTTTCCTGATTTACCCAGTACCCATGATAGTCTAGAGCGCTGGCGTGATGACAGTGAAACCTTTAGTGAATTCATTCAAAGTCAAAGCCAATTAACCAACGACAGCTTACCGATAACGTTTATCGATACCGAGCTTGATGTGGTACTTACCGATAACAGTCATTTTACCCTCAGTGCTAATTTCCCGGTGCAAGCGGACAGCTTAATGTTTTATCGCAGCTCTTCGGCAAAAGGCAAAGACTTGTTTGGCCTTTATCTACATCAAATTATTATGCAGTGCTGGCAAGCAAATACCTCGAACTTAAATGCGGCTCATTTAACCGAAGAGCAAAATATGCTTGCGCAGGTGAATGTCACTAAAGGTTTTTATTTTGATACTAAAAATCAAAAACCAACACAGTACCGTTTTAGTAAAATAGACAATGCCCAGGCACAACTCGCTTTTATTGTTGATACCTATCTTAAAGGGCAACAGCAAGCTTTATTACTTAATACTGAATTGATTGAAAAATTCTTTAAAGCTAAAGCCTTTGCGCAAAGTAGTTTTGAAAAACTATGGTCTGACAGTGGCAGTATGCTTAGCGTGGTAAAACCCCTAGGACAAGACCCTTATATGCATTATTTCTGGCAGCAATGTCCTGAATTTTCCGAGTACCAATCAACATTCACCGCACTTTATCAACCGATGTGGCAAGCTCAGGAGCAAATAAAATGAAGATGAATAATCTTATTGCTCACCAGATCCCGTTGCAGGGTAAGCACTTAATTGAAGCCAGTGCCGGTACCGGTAAAACCTTTAATATCACCCGCTTGTATTTACGGCTATTACTCGAAAAGCAATTGCCTGTTGAACAAATACTGGTTATGACCTTTACCAAAGATGCGACCGAAGAGCTACGTGGCCGTATCGATAGTTTTATTCGCCAAGCGCTTAACCATTGGGACGAGTTAATTGTCAGCGATGAGTTCTTTAGCGCGATAAGTCAGCACATTGATGAAAAGTCGGCAAAGATACGTTTGCGCCAAGCATTGTTATATTTAGATGAAGCGGCAATATTAACCATACATGGCTTTTGTAAACGGGTGTTAAGCCAACATGCCTTTGCCAGTGGTGTGGCCTTTAACGCGCAAATGGAAACTAATTGCCAAGATTTAGTGCTACAAGCTTGCCAAGATTGGTATCGAGTATTGGCAAAAGATAGTCCTGAACACTTTAAGCAAGTGATGCAGTTTTGGCCAAATCCGTTAAACTTTCTCAGTCAATTCTCTAAAGCTATTAGTAAACATAATGCGCTTGATGTCGTCAATGTTACTGCAATAGAGCAGTTATTTACCGAATTAGTACAGCAAGCGGTTTATAACCTCGAGAACAATCTACCACTGCTGACTCAGTACCTTATTGATGTTAAAAAAGGCAGTGAACGTGAAAAACGTCAACAAGAGCTTGACTCATTAATACAATGGTTACATCGACTTGCTGAAGATCTGGGGGTTGCTGATGAAAAAATGCCAGATGGTTTTATTGATGGCAAGCGTTACGCGCGCTCGGTGGGTAAAGTTGAACTGTTAGCGGTATTTGAACCCGTAAAAATGGTTAAAGCTGAATTGAAATCCCTGGCTAAAAAAATTGACAAAGCCAAGGCACTGGTCATTGTCCGCGAAGGTATTTATCAAATACGCGCCAATATCACAGAACAAAAAAGCACCACCAATATTTTAAGTTTTGACGATCTTATTTCAACCTTGGCCAATTGCTTACAAGCTAAAAGCAGTAACGCACAAGTCCTAGCACAAACCCTATTTGAACAATATCCGGTGGCGTTAGTCGATGAATTCCAAGATACCGATCCCTTACAATTCTCGATACTAGAAGCCATATATTATCACCAAAGTACGGCCGCTTTATACATGATAGGCGACCCCAAGCAAGCGATTTATGGTTTTCGAGGGGGCGATGTTTTTGCATATTTATCTGCCCGAAAAGATTGTGACCAACAGTGGTTAATGGATACGAATTGGCGGTCAACACCAGCAATGATCGCTGGCTATAACCGCTTATTTTACGGCGAAGCGATCACCGATAAAGTTGATGTTACTCAAGGGAATAGTCGGGTGTTTGGTTACGATATTCCCTATATTCCGGTAAAAGCTTCACCGCCAGCACTTATTAAATATAAAGCAATTACCGATAACGCCTTACAATTTGTGCATTTTGTTGATGAAGAAGCAAAAAAATCAGTTGCTCAAAGTTTTCGCCCAGTGATGGCCACTTGGTGTGCCAATGAAATTATCAATTTACTTGCCGCGCCTACTAACGAAAATAACCATAAATTAAGCTCAAAAGATATTGCTATTTTAGTGCGTGATGGCGCTGAAGCACGTGATATAAAACAAGCGTTAGAACAGGCTAATTTAGCGTCAGTCTTTATGAGTAATCGCGCTAACTTAATGAAAAGTGAGCAAACAGAGCAATTGATACAGCTGCTAAAAGGGATCTTGTTTGTTGAAAATGAACGCTACTTTAGTGCTGCCATTGCCTGTGATTTACTCGACTATCACCCTGAAAAATATCGTGAATTACAAGAAAACGAACTTGCTTGGCAAGCATTGAAATTTGATTTTGAGCAACTACGTAATGAATGGTTGTATAAAGGTTTTATTTCGATGGCATTAAAATTAATGCATGATCATTTTTGTATCGCCGATGAAAACCAAGATCGCATTTTAACCAATTTATTGCATTTATTTGAAATACTGCAAACGGCCAGTCAACGCCACCGTCAACCACAAGAATTACTTTATTGGCTTGAACAACAAAGTCGGGTTGACGACCCTGAAATTGAAGCCGAGTTACGCTTAGAAAGTGATGATAATTTAATACGCATTATTACCCAGCATGGCTCAAAAGGTTTAGAATACCCGGTGGTGTTTGTTCCTTTTGCCACCCGTCATAAAGACCCACTTAAGTTCGGTGCAAGCTCGGTGACCTTTATTGAGTATCATGATGAAAACCATCAGCTAAAATTAAGTTTAGATGGCTCTGACCATGCTAAGGAGTCAATGGCCAATGAGGCTTACGCTGAAGCCATTCGGCTATTATATGTTGCGGTAACCCGAGCAGAAAAACGTTGTTATATCTTAACAACCGCTTTTGATAAAGCCGAGCATTCGCCACTGGGCAGAGCGTTAAAGTGGCAAAGTCAGCAAGATATAGAAGAAAACTTACGCCAACTGGTTAATGATGAACCTAACAATATCAGTTTAGTGACCCTATCATCATTAGAAAACGCCAGTGAGCTTATTGCTCAACAAGCGCCATTAGCGGAAGTTAGTGATAAAACCGGTCAAGTTGCTCACTTTAACGGTAAAATAGAACGCGATTGGTGGCTAAGTTCATTTTCAGCCTTAAGTCGAAATTTACGTCACGGCGGTGTATCTTCGCCTGATCGAGATAACCCACTCGAAAAAAATAGCATGACTGAGCTTCAATCTAGTGCAATGCAAGCGAGTAGTTTATTACGCTTTAATTTAGCAAAAGGAGCTCATACGGGTAATTTATTGCATGATATTTTAGAACATACCGATTTTAATGCCCCCGACTGGCAAGAAGCTATGCATTGGCCCTTGCAAAAGTACGGAGAATTAACTGCGGGTTATCAAGCTGAAGATCTGCAGAGTTGGTTAGCGCAAATGATTAATTCGCCGTTGGGTGATAGCGCATTAGAGATTGATAATAGCGAGCCCTTTAGCTTAGCTGACTTAAAGCAAACAAAAACACTGCGAGAAAGTGAATTTTATTATCCAATGTGCTCAGCGAGTACTGATAAATTAACCCAGATATTGTCGAAACATCGTAATACGCACAGTCAATCAACACAGCAATCAATTGTTCGCTTACCGGCATACCAGCAGCTAAAAGGTATGATGCACGGCTTTATCGATTTGATTTTTGAGCATAATAATAAATATTATATCTGTGATTATAAGTCCAGCCACTTAGGCAATGATTTTAGTGACTATAACCAGCAAGCAATGAAAGAGAATATTGAAAAAAATCACTATGACTTACAATACTTGATTTATGCGTTAGCCTTGCACCGTTATTTAAGTCACAGCTTAGATAATTACGACGTAGAACAGCATTTTGGCGGCACTTACTATTTATATTTACGGGGTATGACTGACCAAGTTGAACACATTAATTGTGGTGTTTACTATCGAAAAATCGAGGCGCACGAACTTGCCGCACTTGATCAATTGTTTTTAGGAGTTGAATAAGCATATGGCAGTGTTATATAAGCAGTTCAGTCATGCTCAACAGCAGCTTAATAATATTGAAGCGGTTGACTACTTTTTTGCAAAAGAAATTCAACAAAGCCTAGTTAATCGCGACAAGCATAACAATAATGACAACCAACAACTTTTTCACTTACTGATTGCCCTCAGTGAAAGCCTTAGGGCAGGCCATAGTTGTTTACCTTTAGCCACCATCGCGAGTACACGCTTTGGTTACAGCTGCGATAAACAAGGTATTGTTACTCATAACGGTTTTACCTTTGCTGAGCAACCACAGCTAGTCAGCTTATGTGAACAGTTGTCTATTATGGCTGATGATAACCATGCTATTGTTTTTTATGAAAATAACCTGTATTTACGTCGTTATTACCATTTTGAGCAAGAGTTACTGACTTTTATTTCAGCAAAAAGTGCTCAAGCCAAGGATTCAAATGTACAAACATTTGACGCCGTTGATATTAAAAACTGTTTAGCAACACTCTTTCCACAGCAACAGTCAGCAGATGATAACGATGAAATAGATTGGCAAATGGTTGCGGTCGCCAATGCCATTAATAAAAAATTCAGTATTATCGCTGGCGGGCCAGGCACAGGTAAAACCTATACGGTGACTAAGTTGTTAGCAGCTTTGGTGATGTTAAACTCAAGCTCAAATGAAAAGCCCAATGCAGACTTAAAGATAGCCTTGGTAGCGCCAACGGGTAAGGCGGCTCAGCGTTTATCTGAATCAGTCACTAATGCTTTGCAAGGATTTACAGGACAAATAAGCGCAGCGGTTTTATCAAAAATACCGCAAGAGGCACAAACGCTGCATCGACTCTTAGGTGTTATTCCTAACAGTGTTAACTTTCGCCATCACCAAGACAATTTACTGAATATTGATGTGCTGTTAATTGACGAAGTGTCAATGGTCGATTTGGCGTTAATGGTAAGAGTTTTTAGAGCTTTACCTAGCCATTGCCAAATCATACTTTTAGGCGACGCTGATCAACTGCCGTCCGTTGCTGCTGGTAGCGTACTTAACGATTTAGCACCTAAGCCTCATCGTGGCTACAGCCCCGAGAATCATCAATATTTAAGCCAAGTCAGCCAATGTGCAAACTTACCTCAGTGGAAAAAGTCGCCAAAATCATCAGGGTTGACCCTAGCCGCAGATCACGTGGTGTTTCTTGACAAAAGTAGACGTTTTGATGGTGAAGGTGGGATCGGAAAAATAGCGAGCCATGTTATTAATGGTCGCTTTAGCGAAAGTTGGCAATTATTAACAGAAAAACCAGTTATAGATAATAATCACCAAGACGTGCCTCAGTCTGGGAATACCTTATGGTTACTCGAAGGTAAAACTAGTTCTTGGTTAACGGCATTCGTCAGTGAGTATTACGCGCCCATTTTCGCGCAAAAAACAGTGTCTGCTGCCTTTAAACAATTACAAAAATTTCGTATCTTATGCGCAACACGTGTTGGTGAGCAGGGGGTTGAGTCGTTAAACGAACAAGTACAAAATATACTGATTAAACGCGGTGATATTAATGCTTTTGATACTCGCTATTGCGGGCAACCTATTATGATCAATGTTAATAATTATTCACTAGGTTTATACAACGGCGATATTGGTTTATTGTGGAAAAATGAGTCGGGCCATTTAATGGCTGTTTTTGAGCAAGCAGACAATGAATATAAGTGGGTGAATCCGGCGCGTTTACCTCAGCATGAAACCGTTTATGCGATGACCATTCATAAAACTCAAGGCAGTGAGTTCGAACATGTTGTGATGGTATTACCGGAACAAACTGATAATAAATTACTTTCTAGGGAATTAATGTATACCGCTATTACTCGGGCTAAGAAAAAACTGAGTATAGCTACCTTAGCGAATGTTTGGCGACAAGGAGTCACGACAAAAACAACACGCTATTCAGGTGTCGACCTCTATAAAAAATAAAGCTAGAGAATAGGGTTTACTGAAAGAAATTACGTTAGAATAACGTTTTAATTTTAGTAACCCATTAATAAGTTGTACCATGACGTTAAAAGACATAGATAAAAAAGCTTATCGCAGTAAGCTTAATCAAGTGATTGTTGGTTTTATTGTTACCTTCGCAATATTAGCCATTGCTTTTGGTGGTATATTGATTGCGGTATTTGCTGAGCCTTTAGCGCTTGATACCATGGCTCAAGTGAGTATCAATACCGCGATAGAGTCGGGCCAGCAAACCAGTAACTTTCGTTATAACTTTTTAGGCGTTATTCTTGCATTGTTAACGTGTGCTGGGATACTAAGACAATTAAAAAACACCCCCTTTTTTAATGAAATTTATTATGTTTGGCAACTTAAACAAACGCAAAATATTATTTATCGTCGTTTGAAAAAAATTAAACAAGCGAGTGTTAATGGTGATGAAAATGCCTTAATTATTTTGAAATTTTATTATGCTAGCCTAAAGCAACTTTATTTATTAGATGACAATACACTGACTATGTCGTCGTTAGAGGCTGATATTACTCATCTTGAGGGATTAATCACTCAACATGGAAAAGAAATTACTACCGAGCAGTTTACCAAAGTGTTACTTTCAAGCTATAAATAACGAATCGACCTTGATGGCAGTAAATTAAATGCCTTTTACTTTGATGTGAAGCCACAATAAAAGAAGCCCAATGAAAAAACCTAAAAAGTTAAAGAATGAAACCGCTTTATTAAAAAAAGCGATTGAAGTTGGCGAAAAATATGCGATGAACCGAGGTTATAATGGTTTTTCTGCCACCAATGCTTCAAAAGACAAGGTTGAAAGCTTGTACCGTCTATTGGTTAACGACAAGCTTATTCAAGCTTCGCCTGCTGATGGTGAAGACTTGCTTAGTATGAAACACCGATTAGCAATGTGGATAGCAAAGCAATTACCCGAAGACCATCCATTACTTAAGTAATAAATGCCTATTTTAATGATAGGGTCTGTGCGTTTAAATAACGCTTTATAAATTTAAATATAGAAAAATAAAATGAATCGTAAGAAAAAAATAAATGCCGCGTTAAAAAGTAAGCAGAAAAAAGCTAATGCTAAATTACATACCAGCAACAAGCCCCGTTATGTTTCAAAAGCTGAACGAGCACTTTTAGAAGGAAAAGAAGCGGCTGTTCAAACAACTGATGAACCGCAACTTACTGAGTAATTATTGGTTATGCTAGCTAAACTATTAAATATTATAAAACCGGCGAGTAAAATTGATGTAAGTGATGCCATTGATCAAGATAGTCATCAATGGATCCTCGATACTTTTTCTTGGGCGCTTACACATTTTGATGTTGCAGAGTTTAAAAACAATAGTCAGCTTGTATTACCTAATAATCAATTTTATCAAGGTAGTGTAACTAGTGTTCATGAAATGGCACTGAGTATTTTTAAACAAACAACCACCTATGCTGGTATGCAGCAGTGGCCCATTATATTGATCACACCAGAGCAGTTTTTTGCGGGTACTCAGCAAATAACCATTCCACCGTTTAATATGGTTGACCATTGTCGTGGTGACAATACGCCCTTTGCTAAATTAAGTGAAGAAGATACAGCGAAGCTCCAACAACAGCCGATCATGCTTTCTTATGGCGAAAATCAAGTTAATCAGCCACAAGATCTTATTTCGTCGATTGTACAAAACCTTGCGAATATCCTGATTGTTCAACAAGCTAGTTTACCACCAGGTGGCAAAGAGTTTATTCCTCAAGCCGTTGATGTTATCGCTTGTTTTATGGGCTTTGGTATTATATTTAGTAACACAGCTTATCAATTTAGAGGCGGCTGTGGCTCGTGTAATAATCCTAATGCAAACCGTCAGTCGGCATTGCCAGAAAATGAAACAGTGCATGCTTTAGCGCTATTTTGTTTGCTTAAAGCGATAAGACCTAACGCGGTAAAACCTCATTTAAAATCACATTTACGAAAACAATTTTCACTTTCCTATCATGCTTTAACAAACACCATAAAAAATTCTCTGGATCCCGTTTTACTGTCTTTACTTTAATCAAGCTATGTTTATTAAAAATAAAAAAATTATTTTCACTAAATTCATGATTTATTAAATAAAAGCGTCTACAGTTATTTTTATTGGTTGGGCATTTTATTTTTGATTTTAGTGAGGTAATAACTATGTTGAGTATCCAAGTAAAAGACTATATGAACCACTATCCAGTTACTTTTACTTCAGAAATGGTGGTTGAAGAGGCGGCGTTGCGCTTTTTAAAAACAAAGCAAATTGGTGGTCCAGTGATCGATGGTAATAATCGTGTTATTGGTTTTCTCTCTGAAAGTGATGTTTTAGCAACAATGCTACAGACGATTTATCATAATGAACATGTGAGTGATGTTGCCGCATTGATGCGCAAAGAAGTATTATCAGTTAAACCCTCTGACAGTGTCATAGAACTTGCGCAAAGCATGTTACAGAATAAACCTAAAGTTTATCCAGTGGTAGACGAAGATGGTATTTTACTGGGTACTATATGTCGTAATGATGTTCTATACGGTATTGATCAATATACTCGAAGTACCTTTAAACCTTAGTCAGCTGAGTTAATTTCACACTGTCTATTTGTACCACTTGATTGAAGTGGTACAGACTTAATAAAGCTGGTAAAATTATTTTTTGCTATTTTGTTTGGGTCAACCTTGTCTTCTGAAAAATCTATTACTACCTCTTCTGAATCTCAGCGCAGCCAAGTTATTAACATTGATAAGCTTTTTAGCCGCCTTGGATTGTGTTTTAAATCTGATCAGTTTCGTTTGAAAAAGCGCTTAATGTCGGGTAAGAAAATCACTGATAGTGACAAAAAGCAAAAATCACTCAGTCAAATTTCTGCCCATATTGATGAGTCAATCGAAAAAAAGCAGCGTAAAATTCAGAATGTTCCAAAAATCACCTATCCAGAAGATTTGCCGGTATCACAAAATTCTGACGTTATCGCTAAAGCGATAACTGAAAACCAAGTGATTATTATTGCGGGTGAAACAGGCTCGGGCAAAACGACTCAAATTCCAAAAATATGTCTTGCTTTAGGTCGCGGTATCGACGGCATGATTGGTCATACTCAGCCACGTCGTATTGCGGCGCGAACAGTTGCTACACGTATTGCTGATGAATTATCGACAACATTAGGCGACGCGGTTGGTTATAAAGTCCGTTTTAATGACTTAGTGAGTGAAAATAGCTATATAAAATTAATGACCGACGGTATTTTATTGGCAGAAATGCAACATGACCGTTTACTGCGAAAATACGATACGATTATTATTGATGAAGCGCATGAACGTAGTTTAAATATAGACTTTTTATTGGGGTATTTGCGCGAAATATTACCTAAACGTCCTGATTTAAAAATCATTATTACTTCGGCAACCATCGACCCAGAAAGATTTTCACAGCATTTTGCTTCAGCAGACGGCAAACCCGCGCCTATTATTGAAGTCTCGGGGCGAACATTCCCTGTTGAAATCCTCTATCGTCCGCTTAATGGCGACAATAATGATGAAACAGAAGAAGTAAGTAGTAACGATATCATTAGTGGTATTTTGCAAGCCGTTGACGAACTTGGTCATATCAGCCAAGGCGATATTCTTATTTTTCTTAATGGCGAGCGCGAAATACGAGACGCCGCATTAGCCTTAGAAAGAGCAAATTTACGACACACCCAAGTGTTGCCTTTATATTCACGGTTAACGGTACAAGAACAAAATAGAATTTTTAAACCACACAGTGGCCGTAATATTGTGCTCGCCACTAACGTTGCAGAAACCAGCTTAACCGTACCAGGTATCAAATATGTTATTGACCCGGGTACCGCGCGTATTTCTCGTTACAGTTACCGCACTAAAGTACAGCGTTTGCCTATAGAAGCTATTTCTCAAGCCAGTGCTAATCAAAGAGCAGGGCGTTGTGGTCGTGTTTCAGCGGGTGTATGTTTACGTTTATACAGTGAAGAGGACTTTCTTGGTCGCCCTGAATTTACTGATCCTGAAATATTGCGTACTAATTTAGCGACAGTTATTTTACAAATGCTGGCGCTTGATCTCGGCGAAATCAGTGACTTTCCTTTTGTTCAGCCACCGGACAGTCGTAATATTAATGACGGTGTTTCATTACTTGAAGAATTAGCGGCGATAGAAAAACAGCAAAACAAAGTGGTATTAACCAAAGCGGGACGGATGTTAGCAAAATTCCCCACCGATCCACGTTTATCAAAAATGATTCTGTCTGCTATTGATTTAGGCTGTATTGAGCAAATTTTTATTATTGTTAGTGCGGTAAGTATTCAAGATCCGCGTGAACGTCCCCATGAAAAACAGCAAGCGGCAGATGAAAAACATAATCGCTTTAAAGACAAAGAGTCTGACTTTATCAGCTTGCTTAATTTGTGGCACTACATTCAACAGCAACAAAAAGCGCTGACTAATAACCAATTTCGAAATATGTGTAAAAAAGAGTTTTTAGCTTATATGCGTATTCGTGAATGGCAAGACATCTTTAGTCAGCTTAAACATACACTGCGCGATTTAAACATTCCAATGAGCGGAGTTGAATATACTCCGCCATCGTTAGATGCTAATAATACCGATGTAAGTAAAAAAACTGAGCCAGTAGAAAGTAATAATAACAATATTATTCACCAAGCTATTTTGTCAGGTTTACTCAGTCATTTAGGGCAACTTGACGAAAACAGAGAATATAAAGGTGCACGCAATAGCCGATTCTTCATATTTCCGGGGTCGGGTGTCGCAAAGAAATCACCTAAGTGGATAATGGCAACTGAATTGGTTGAAACCAGCCGTTTGTTTGCCCGTATGGTCGCAAAGATAGACCCACAATGGATAGAGCCTTTAGCTGAACATCTTATTAAGCGCAATTATAGCGAACCGCACTGGGAGAAAAAGCAAGGTGCGGTAATGGCTTTTGAACAAGTGATGCTATATGGCCTGACCATAGTTGCGAAAAGAAAGATCAGCTTCAATCATATTGAACCGCATACCTGCCGTGAGATATTTATTCGTGAAGCATTAGTCAATGGTGATAGCACCCTTAATGAAAAATTCTATCAGCAAAATCACCAACTAGTTGCGAGCATTGAGAAGTTAGAGCAAAAAGCTCGCCGCAAAGACTTTTTAGTCGATGAAGAACGTTTAGTTGAGTTTTATGATGAAAAGTTGCCAGAAACCATTATTTGCCAACGTAGCTTTTTGTCGTGGTGGAAAAAGTCTAAACAAAAAAATGCACAGTTACTTAATTTTACCGAAGCCTTTTTATTAAACGAAACGGCTAAAGTATTATCGGCCAATGATTATCCTGATGTTTGGCATCAAGGTAATTTGACCTTGCCGTTAAGTTATCATTTTACCCCTGGCGATATAGATGATGGGATAAGCTTACATATTCCTGTAGGTATTTTGAATCAAATTGAAAATCGTGATTTTGATTGGTTAATTCCAGCGTTGCGACTAGAACTTATTATTGCCTTGATCAAAGGCTTACCTAAATCTTCACGACGAAATTTTGTGCCGGCTCCTAACTACGCAGAAGCTTGTTTGTCAGCGATTAGTGATGGGGACGGTAAGTTAGTTGCCGCTGTTGAAAAACATTTATTAAGAATGACGGGGGTGCGTTTACCCGAAGATATTTGGCAAGATGTTGAATTGCCCATTCACCTAACGATGAATTTTAAGGTGATTGACGAAAAAGGTGTGCTTATTAATCAAAGCCGTAAGCTTGAACAGTTAAAAGCCTCTTTGCAAGGAAAAGTAAAAGCATCAATTAAGAAAGTGGCTGATAAAGGAATAGAACGTGAACAAATTACTAGCTGGGATTTCAACAACATTCCCAAAGGCTATGAAAAAAATATTGCTAATATCACCATAAAAGCTTTTCCAGCCTTAGTTGATAAAAATAAAACGGTTGCTATAGAATTATTTGAACAAGAAAGTCTTGCTGAGCAAGCGATGGTTAATGGTGTGAGTCGTTTAATTTTATTAAACATACCTTCTCCAGTTAAATATCTACAACAAAAATTGCCTAATAAAGCTAAGTTAAGCCTATATTTTAACCCTTTTGGTTCAATACCTGATTTATTAGACGATTGTATACTCGCTGCTTGCCAGCACTTGGTGAAAGAGCATGGCGACATACCACGTAACCAAAATGATTTTGAAAAAGCTAAAGACCATGTTCGTGCTGAACTTGCCGACTGTGTGCTCGTGTCAGCATTAAAAGTAGAAAAAGTATTAACCTTAACCCATGAAATAGGGAAAAAACTAAAGGGTCGAATGTCTTTAGAGGTTATTCAAGCACAAGCCGACATTAAAGAACAACTTGGCTTACTGGTGTTTAAAGGTTTTGTGACCGCTTCTGGTCATCAACGATTAGAAGATATTGCGCGTTACTTACAAGCGATGTTAAGACGTATGGAAAAGCTGCCGGTTGATCCCAACCAAGACCGATTGAAAATGTTAGAGGTTGCGAAAGTAAATGATGTTTATTTAGCGTTGCTTGCCAAACAGAGCAAAGGCAAGCCTATTGTTGATGACATTTTAGCGGTTCGCTGGATGATAGAAGAATTTCGTGTTTCGATATTTGCGCAAAATTTAAAGACAGCTTATCCGGTCTCTGCAAAGCGAATTTTAAATCATTTGAAAGAAATTTCAGCAGATTAAGTCGATTTAATCAACAATTCAAGTTTGAAATTTGACACTAAACACTACAATGGGTATAAAAGAGACAATAAAAATTTAAATAATAATATGGAGTAGTAATGGTTAACTTTGATGATAAACGAGATTTCTATCGGATGATGTTAAATAGTGATGTAACCGTGACCATTATCGACGATGAAGCGAACAGTCAAATATTAGCGACTTGTCGAGACTTAAGTGCGACTGGTATGGCGATTGAAATGACGCATCCTTTAGAGCTTAATACCCATGTTAAAGTTAGTGTGCGGTCTGCGAGCAGCAATGTTCAACCGTTGGAAGTTTCAGGGAAAATAGTACGCGTCACCGAAGAGGGTGAAGAGTGCTTTTTAATTGGAATTAATATTGCCGAAATAGATTAAAGACTGAGTATTAACTGGGCAATAAACAAACTAATAAAAAACGAGCACTAAGTGCTCGTTTTTTATTTTAAGACAGTCACAAAAAGTGAACTAACTTACTTGGCAGACTAAGCCTTTCAAATAATAACCTTCAGGGTAATTACTCGATATTGGATGATCACCAGCTTGTTGCAAGCGCTCAACAAAGTGCACCTCGCGACGAGCATCAAGAGCGGCATCAGCAACTACTTTTTGAAATAGGCTTGCTTCCATTAAACCAGAGCAAGAAAAGGTCAGTAATATACCGTTTGGCTTGAGTAATTGCATAGCAAGCATATTAATGTCTTTGTAACCACGACATGCACCGGTTAGTTGTGCTTTTGATTCAACAAATTTAGGTGGGTCTAAAATTATCATATCAAACTGACGTTTTTCTTCGCGATATTGTCTGAGTAACTTAAATACATCGGCTTTAACAAAAGAAACATTCTTGTCTTGCAGGTTATTAAGGGCAATATTTTCTTCGGCTAAGTCGAGTGCCGATTGAGAAACATCAACATTGATGACTTCTTTAGCGTCATTTGCTGCACAATGTAAGGCGAATGTTCCGGTATAAGAAAAACAATTAAGGACTGATTTATTTTTAGCATATCGACCTGCAGTCACACGAGAATCACGTTGATCTAAATAAAAGCCTGTTTTATGGCCTTTTGCGATATCAACATTAATCGATAAACCATGCTCTTTAATCACACATGCGGTTGACTCAAGTGGCTCTGTTAACCAACCTGTGATTGGCTCTAATCCTTCTTTTTTACGTACGTCAACATCAGAGCGTTCGTAGATGCTACATTGAGGATAGAGCTCTTTAATCACTTCAACTAAGGTATAACGTTGAAAGTCGGCACCGGCACTTAATAGTTGGCAAACAATTAAGTTATCGTATTTATCAATAGTTATACCGGGTAAACCGTCAGATTCACCAGCAATTAAACGATAACCGGTTAAACCGCCTTGTTCAATAAACCATTCACGTCTAGATTGAGCACTTATTAATTTTTTACGAAAAAATTCACTGTCAATTTCTTCATTTTCATTAAAGCTCCAAACTCTAACTCGAATCTGTGATTCTGGCGAGTAAGCACCGCGAGCAAGCCATTTTTCCTTGTGATCAAAGACATCAACGGTATCGCCTAACATCGGATTTCCCTTGATTTTATTAATCGCTTGAGAAAATATCCAAGGATGTTTTCGTAATAAAGACTTCTCTCGGCTTACTTTTAAATAAATTCTTGCTGACATGTGACTATACTTAATGAATTGGTAAATGAAATTGCGCAGAGTGTAGTCAATGCCAAGCTCGGGTGCAATCTTCACGTTAAGTTATTTCAGTCAACGTTAAGGAACAATAAGTATGAATGTTAGTTATATCGCCCATGTTAGCGGAAAAGTACAAGGGGTTTATTTTCGTGCGTCTAGCCAACAAGTCGCTATTGATTATGGTTTAAGTGGTTATGCAAAAAATTTGGATGATGGGGATGTAGAAATTTTAATATGCGGTGAAGAAAAAGACGTAGATAAAATGTTAGCATGGCTGGCGTACGGACCACCAGAAGCTGAAGTGGTAAGTATGGAGAAAAAACAAGTTAAATGGCAACAACATAACTTTTTCGCGATTAGCTAATCTACTGTGTAGATAATTACCCGTAAAACGAACAAGCGTTTACAATTTAGAGGTTTTCTTGAAATATATTAACGTTACAACCGATGAGCAATTAACTTTTGCTGAAACACCCGTACCTGAGTTTTCGGCAGATGAATGCTTAATTCGTGTAAAAGCTATTGGCGTTAACCGAGCCGATATTTTACAGCGACAAGGAAATTATCCAGCCCCTAAAGGCGAGTCTACTATTTTAGGACTGGAGGTTTGTGGTGAAATTGTTGCTTGTGGTAGTGCGGTAAATAACTGGAAAATTAATGACAAAGTTTTTGGTTTGGTTGCTGGCGGTGGTTACGCAGAATATGTTGTTATAAAGTCTAGCCAGTTATTTTATCTGCCTGCTACCTTTACTTTTGAACAAGGTGCAGCTTGCGCAGAAACGTTTCTAACGGCCTATCAAAGTCTATTCTCAATTGCTCAGTTACAACCTAAGCAATCAGTGTTGATACATGCTGGTGCCAGTGGTGTTGGCTGTGCTGCTATTACACTTGCCAAAGCGAAAGACTGTTTTGTTGTTGTGACCGCTGGCAGTGAAGAAAAATGCCAAGCGTGTTTAAAATTAGGTGCAGATGTTGCGATTAACTACCATCAAAATTCTTTTGAACAATGGAAAAAAGCAAACGTTCCCGATGGCTTTAATGTCATTATTGATGTGGTGGGCGGAGATTACTTACAGAGAAATATCAATGTCGCCGCAGTTGATGGTCAAATTGTTATTCTGTCTATTTTACAAGGCCGCTACTGCGAAAAAATTGACATAGGCAAGATGCTTTCAAAGCGAGTCAGTATTACAGCTTCAACCTTAAGAAACAGGAGCAATGATTATAAAGCTGAATTAGTGGCTAACTTTAAAGAAGACTTTGGCAAGTTACTTTGCGCAGGGCAGTTATTACCAGTTATTGATACTTGTTACCAATGGCAAAATGCCGATAAAGCCCATCAACGTATGTTGGATAATGGTAATATCGGCAAGTTAGTACTAATGGTTTAGTTAACAGAGTAAATGCCAAGAAGAATATTTTTCTGATAACTTGCTCGTAATAAAGATAGTTTATTTAACTATAAATACGTGAAAACACTATCAGTATAAGCAGGAGATAATGTTCATTTAAAGTCATTTTATAGCAAGTCAGATAAAGGGCTTCTAACACCATTAGCGCCATGCTCAAGTACATGGGTATAAATTTGAGTTGTACGTAAATCGCTGTGCCCTAGTTGTTCTTGAACTGTTCTTATATCAGCCCCTCTTTGCAATAAATGCGTAGCAAATGAATGCCTTAAAGTATGACAAGTTATTACCTTATTTAACTTCAATTGATTTGCTGCTTTTTTAACTGACTTTTGAATACTACTTTCATTGAGGTGATGCCGACTAAGGTATTTGAATTCTGGTTCAATACTTAATCGAGCAGAAGGAAATAAATATTGCCACTTGAATTCTTTTGCGGCATTGGGGTATTTGCGATTAAGAGCATTTGGAATCCAGACACCTTTATAGTCAATATTTTCTATATCGCTAGTATGATATTTATTAGTCCTTTGAATTTGGCGGTACAGTTCAGGTATAAGCTCAGTGGCGAGGGTAACTCGACGATGTTTATTCCCTTTACCGTTCCAAACTGCGATACAGTGATAATTAAAGTCTATATCTTGAACTCTTAAACGAATAGCCTCCATTAGCCTTAAGCCACTACCATATAAGAGGCTTACTAATAAATGATGTTGTGAGGGTATTTTTGATAGAAGTTTCATTACTTCTGTGGGTGTAAGCACATCAGGTAATTTTCTAGGCCGGCGGCTTAAGTTAAAGTTTAGCTTTAAACTTAATTCGTTTTTTAAAATTTCTTTGTATAAAAAAGCTAATGCATTCAGTGCAAGTGACTGGGTAGCGGTTGAAACGTTTTGTTGATTAACTAAATAACTGAGAAATCTCTCAACTTCAATATCCCCCATGAGTGCAGGGTGAGTTTTATTTGAGTAATTTATAAAATACTTTATCCAATGAATATAAGTTTCTATGGTTCTTTTTGCGTATCTTAAGTTACGCATATGCTCTTCGATACTCATTAAAAAAGGCGATTTAGCGTCCATAATATAAAATCCATTTACTGTTGTTATATACAGTTTAGCTGGTGTTCGGTTCTTTTGCCAATATACCGAAAGATTCGGCGTTGCACCTTTTGAAATATTTAATAATAATAAAATGTTAGTGTTGTTATTATGTTGTAAAGTATGGTAATTGTAACTGTAAATAAACAAGGAATGCTAAGTGTTATATATTGCTTAGTTTTTCGGTCTAATAAGCTGTTGAACTAAACCGCTTCGCGGGGAGTGCCAACTCCCTGACATATCACTGCATTTCAACCACACTTAACTTGCTACTCAACCTTTTTTGGAGGCAAGTT
>NZ_JACGVS010000024.1:0-57182 GCF_014077345.1 Colwellia sp. BRX8-4 | reverse complement strand
TAGCTTCTTCTTCTGCTCTTGCCGCTGCTTTACGCTCAGCTTCTGCTTCAGCTTTTGCTGCAGCAACTGCTTTACCATTTTCTGCTTCTTTAGCATCAGCAATTGCTTTTGCTTCAGCAGCTGCTTGAGCGGCGATTTCAGCTTCTGCTGCTACTTTAGCTTCAGCTTCTGCTTGCTGTTGTTCTTCAACTTCGCTGCGCTTAACATAAGTGCGTTTTTTACGCACTTCAACATTAACTGACTTAGCTTTACTGCCATGTCCCATCGTTAACGTTGATTTAGATTTACGGTTAAGCGTCATTTTTAATGGTCCGGCTGTTGAGTCGTCACCATGTTGCTTTTTCAAGTGGTCTAACAATGCTTCTTTTTCATCTTGTGATACGGAATCGGTCGCGGATTTATTCACGCCAGAGTCAGCCAATTGGCTAACTAAGCGGTCCACCGGTGTACCAATTTCTTGAGCAAGTTCTGCTACAGTTGTGTTTGACATCTACTATATTCTCCCGGGAATTATTCTTCGTTAAACCAACAAATATTACGCGCAGCCATAATTAACTCGCCCGCTTTGGTTTCATCTAATTCTTCAATATCGGCAATTTCGTCAACGCCTTGTTCAGCTAAGTCTTCAAGGGTAATTACACCACGACTTGCTAATACAAATGCTAAGTGACGTTCTAAACCGTCTAGCGCTAATAAATCAGCTGCTGGTTCTGCATTTTCAAGAGATTCTTCACTTGCTAATGCACGAGTCGTTAATGCCGCTTTGGCACGTTCACGAAGCGCTTCAACAATATCTTCATCCATACCGTCAATTTCTAACATTTCAGCTGCTGGTACGTAAGCGATTTCTTCTAACGTAGCAAAACCTTCTTCTGCTAATAAGTTAGCAAAATCATCATCGATATCTAAGTTATCTGTAAACAATGAAATAACTTTATCGTTTTCGGCTTGATGCTTCTCGTTCATGTCAGCAACAGTCATCACGTTTAATTCCCAGCCAGTTAATTGGCTAGCTAAACGGATATTTTGACCACTACGACCAATGGCCATCGCTAAATTGCCTTCTTCAACAGCAATATCCATGGTGCCTTTGTCTTCATCAACAATAATTGATGCAACTTCAGCTGGAGCCATTGCGTTGATAACATATTGTGCTGGGTTATCGTCATATAAAACGATATCAACACGTTCACCACCAAGCTCAGTTGAAACGGCTTGCACACGTGAACCACGCATACCAACACAAGCACCTACTGGGTCAATACGCTTGTCATTAGATTTTACAGAAATCTTTGCACGTGAACCTGGATCGCGAGCAGCGCCCTTAATTTCTAGCATCTCTTCGCCAATTTCTGGCACTTCTACGCGGAAAAGTTCAATTAACATTTCAGGCTTAGAACGAGTCACTAATAATTGTGCGCCGCGCGTTTCTGTTTTAATTTCGTATAACAAACCACGAACACGATCCCCTGGACGGAATGTTTCACGAGGTAACATATCGTCACGGTAGATAACCGCCTCTGCATTATTACCTAAATCAATAATGATGCTATCGCGACTGGCTTTTTTAACAACACCTGTCACTAGTTCGCCAATTTGTTCTTGGTAAGCTTCAACAATAAGAGCACGTTCTGCTTCACGAATTTTTTGTACAATAACTTGTTTTGCTGTTTGCGTAGTTACACGGTCAAATTTAACTGATTCAATTTGATCTTCAATGTAATCGCCTAACTGCAACTCTTCATTGTCATACTGTGCAGCTGACAAACTCATTTCTGCAAATGGGTTTTCTGCTACGGCGTCATCGGCAACAACCAACCAACGTCGGAAAGTATCAAATTCACCATTAGTACGGTCAATAGCAACACGAACAATAATGTCACCTTCATATTTTTTCTTTGTTGCTGTTTCTAAAGCGGTTTCCATTGCTTCAAAAATGCTTTCACGGGGTAATGCTTTTTCGTTAGATACGGCATCTACAACCAGTAATATTTCCTTACTCATGCTACTTAGCCTTTTTAATCGTTTCTGAACAGTTCAACTATTTATGTAATGACGTTGAACAACTACGTATTTTTATTTTATTGTTATTATTTGCTTAGCTTTTTTTATTATGATTAAAAACCAAATTGCCCTTAACAATATTACCAAGCACTAATTCATAGTCTTCACTGTCGACCGTTACTACTAAAGTATCGTTTTCAACGGCAGCTAAGCGACCTTTAAATTTGCGGCGACCGTTTAATGGTATAGATAATTTTACTTCAATAATTTCACCAATCACTGCTTCATAGTGTGGTTTATCAAATAACGGTCGGTCTAAACCGGGTGACGAAACTTCTAAATTAAACTCACTGCCGATAGGGTCTTCAACGTCAAGAATAGCGCCTACTTGACGGCTAACTTCAGCACAATCATCAACATCAATGCCATTCTCATGGTCGATAAACAAACGTAATACTGAGTTATTACCAGCACTAATATACTCAATGCCTAATAATTCCTTACCAACTTCTTCAACAGCAGGACGTAACATGTCTGTTAATTTATGTTCAAACTTAGCCAATCATTTTCTCCAAATAAAATCTTACTTTGTCTTCATGTATCAACATCCAGATACAAAAAAAGGGCTTATAGCCCAGCAATTCTTAAAGCTTATCGTGCTGAACAAATGTCCCAGATACGAAAAAGCCCCAATACGCGGGGCTTATTACACTGAACCCACGATGTTGATTTAACCTAGTGACTTATAAAATAAGCCGTCAAATCGATACAACAATATAAAATTATCTTCTAACTTTGCTTTAAGCAATAGCCAAAAAATTAATTTCAGTGAAATATTGTTATATTTAAGCTAGGTCAATTATATAGCGACTACCGCCGAATCGCAAGCCTAATTGATAGGATAAGCAATAAAACCTTAAGTTATAGAGCTCATTAACGCCTACATTATATATCGCTCTAAATAACAGTAAGTTAGTAATTTTTTATCAAGCATGCTATAAATTGAAGTAGGCCTAACTTTTCAGTAAATCAACATATTATGTATAGCTATTCTCAATTATTAATGCGCAACGTCATTTTAGGGATGTTTTTTAATATTCTTATTGTTGTTATGGTGAGTTATTTCTTTGCTACCTCACTCTCGAGTAAGCAATTAATGATGCAAAACTCTATTTCAGCTATTATCGACACATCAGATAAGACCAACCAATTAGAACAAGTTAAACACTTAGTTAATCTAGCTGATTTTCAATTATTTTCCCTACAACAACAAAACAAAGAAATAGTTAATTATAAAGTAGAAAACACCAACCTGCTTGTCTCTTATATTTCCCCACCCATAGTCGTATTTACTCACCCATCTAATACGACCGTTAGTTATCAAATAAACAGTAATGATGCCGCGACATTGATCTTTAAAATAATGCTGGTATCTATTTTAGCCAGCCTTATCATTATTGTTATTGCTTGTACGTTAAGTGTTAAACACACTAAAAAGCTTGTTTTTGTGGTTAACAACAAAATAAAACAGGGTATTGCTCAAGTTATATCGATGAATAAACTTGAGGCTGGTGATGAAATTATCGACATGCCTGAATTAACTCATGGACTAAAAAAAGTCGAGGCATTACTTTCCGCGCATGTTAATGATGCCAGTGCACTTGAAAAGCAAGCTTATATAGAACCTCTTACAAAATTAGAAAACCGTAATCGCTTTATTCAGTTTTTTGCTAATGATGAAAACCAGGTTGAATTTGGTGTCTTAGCGATAACACGCTGTTCTGAACTGCAAACGATAAATCAAATACACGGTTACAGTGAAGGTGATAATTATATTTGCAAAGTTGCCGACATTATCAAAAGCGTTACTGCAACCTACCGAGGTGCAAATGTTTATCGACTTAATAGTTCTGACTTTGCCACTTTGCTTCCTAACGTAACATTAAAAGAAGCTGAAAACGCTGCGAATGAAATATCCAGTAAGTTTAACGCTTACCAACAATCATCAGATTTAGATTCAGTTGGCTACACTGGGTTAGTCTATTTCGAGAAAGACAAACCACTTGGCGAATTACTGGCACTCGCTGATACCGGCATCAGTATTGCACAAACTCAACAACTAAATTCTTGGTATTCGCAAAGCGACAGTGACATTTTACATAGCTCTAGTGCGAATTATGGCAACCAAAATTGGCGTCAAGAAATAGACAGCGTATTAGAAAACCAACGGGTTAAATTACTTGTCCAACCGATAAAACCTAATAGCCGTAACAATAAAGTCTATGGTGAAATTCTTGCCCGCTTTTTAAATTCAACTGATGAAATGTTACCCACCGCTTCTTTTATAGCTATGGCGGAAAAGCTTGATAAAATGATGGCTGTTGACAAAATGATTATCGAAAAAGTGATCAGTGAAATTAAAACAAAAAATTTACATGACCAATTTTTTGGCATCAACATCAGTTCACGTAGTATTCATGACGAACATTTTTTAATTTGGCTTGAACGTCGTTTATTGAAAGAAGCAACTATTGCTGCGAAATTGATCTTTGAGATAACGGAATACGGCCTCCAACAAAACATTAAAACCAGTAAGCGTTTTATTGATATGATCCACAGAGTCGGTTCTCGTATTACTGTTGAGCGTTTTGGTGTGGGTTTAACCTCTTTTAAATTTTTCCGCGACCTTAAACCTGACTTTATTAAAATGGATAGTACTTATACACGTGATATTGATGATGATAAAAACAACCAGTACTTCATCAGATTAATGGTCGATCTTGCTCATCGTCTCAGTATCACTGTTCTAGCTGAAAGTGTTGAAAGCCAAGAAGAAAAGTTTACTTTAGAAAAATTATTTATCGATGGTTGCCAAGGTTTTTATTTAGGAAAGCCTGAAGCGATTTAATTGAGTATAACTTAAAGCTAAACGTTCCATCTTAATAAAGGCCAAGCATGGCAAGAAGATAGTGCATATGCAATAAAAATTAAGGCATTGAGCGGTTGTCATCTGACTAATAAAGTCGGATAATAGCGTGAATTATCTCATAAAATTAATTTTCAAATGACAGATTATCTACTGCTGTTAGTTAGCACAGTATTAGTCAATAACTTTGTTCTCGTAAAGTTCCTAGGTTTATGCCCATTTATGGGGGTGTCTTCACGTACTGAAACTGCAATCGGTATGTCATTTGCCACCACCTTTGTAATGACTATTGCTTCGTTACTCAGCTACATCGTAAATACCTATATTCTTACTCCTCTGGGACTCGAATATCTAACAACTATGATGTTTATTTTAGTCATTGCTGTTGTTGTACAATTTACCGAAATGGTCGTACATAAAACCAGTGCCAACTTATACCGTTTACTGGGTATTTTCTTGCCTTTGATTACCACTAATTGCGCGGTATTAGGTGTTGCTTTATTAAATATTTATGAGCAACATAATTTTCTTGAGTCGATTGTTTATGGCTTTGGCGCGGCTGTCGGTTTTTCTCTTGTACTTATTATGTTTTCAGCGATGCGCGAAAAACTTGCTAATGCTGATATCCCAAAACCTTTTAAAGGTTCCGCTATCGCTATGATAACCGCTGGCTTAATGTCACTTGCCTTTATGGGTTTCACTGGATTGGTGAAGTTGTAATGACCACCCTATTAGCAATACTAGTACTTGGCTGTATGGCATTAGTCTTTGGCGCCATTCTTGGCTTTGCCTCTGTAAAATTTCACGTTGAGGGCGACCCTCTTGCCGAGCAGGTTGATGCTATTTTACCACAAACGCAATGTGGCCAATGCGGTTACCCCGGTTGTAAACCTTATGCAGAAGCAGTCGCTAACGGTGAGGCTATTAACAAATGCGCACCTGGCGGCGAAGATACCATCAAAAAAATAGCAGACTTAATGGGGGTTGAACCACCACCTCTTGACGAAAACCATGATACAGACAATTCTCCTAAAGTTGCTTTTATTATTGAAGAAGACTGTATTGGTTGTACTAAATGTATTCAAGCTTGCCCTGTTGATGCAATCTTAGGTACGACCAAACAGATGCACACTATAATAGCCGACGAATGTACTGGCTGTGACTTATGTATAGACCCTTGTCCGGTTGATTGCATAATAATGATACCTATCGCTAAAACACCACAAAACTGGCAATGGGATCTTAATAATATACCTGTGGTACAGCTTGATTAGGTGAGGATTCGTGGGATCAGTTATTGAACGTATAAAGCGCGCTAATTTTTGGACTTTTCATGGCGGTATACATCCACCAGAACAGAAGTTCTTAACCACTGATAAGCCTATCAGAGCGGTTAGCATACCTGAACAGCTAATACTGCCATTACAGCAACACATAGGTATTGCTGCAGATTTACGGGTAAAAGTAGGTGATAAAGTACTTAAGGGGCAAGCACTCACCCAGAGTATGCATCCTATGGCTGTTCCTATTCACGCTCCTACGAGTGGCACTATTACTGCCATTAAAAATGCCGTTATTGCTCATCCCTCAGGCCTAAGCGAATTATGCTTATTTATTAAGCCAGACGGAGAAGATACATGGCAAGAACGTCATATATGTACTGATGTAAGTAAATTAAGCCATAATGAAATAATTGATAAAATTTCCTCAGCCGGTATATCAGGCATGGGCGGTGCTGGCTTTCCTACACAAGTTAAAATAAGTACTAGAGACAAAATACAATTCCTTATTATTAATGCCGCTGAATGTGAACCTTATATTAGTGCTGACGATTTACTAATCCGCGAGCACAGCCCATCAATTCTTGATGGCATTAATATACTTGACCGTCTTCTTTCACCTGAACATATCCTCATTGGTATTGAAAATAATAAACCTGAAGCGATAAAAGTACTTCAGCAAGCAACCGCTAATAATGAAAAAATTCAAGTGTGTGTTGTGCCAACTAAATATCCTACTGGCGGTGAAAAACAGTTAATTCAAATATTAACAGGTCAAGAGGTTCCTTCAGGCGTTTTCCCAAGTTCTATGGGTATTGTTATGCAAAACATTGCCACTTGCTTTGCGATAGCTGATGCGGTAATAAACGATATTCCATTAATTAAGAGAGTGGTCACTGTCAGTGGCCAAGCTTTACAAAAGCCACAGAATGTCTGGTCATTACTCGGCACCCCAGTAGGCTTCTTGCTCGAACAATGTGGTTACCCCAATAAAGATAAAAAGCATATCATTATGGGTGGTCCAATGATGGGCTATAGCTTACCCACAGACCAAGTTCCCGTTGTAAAAACAACCAACTGTATACTTGCACCGAGTGAGCAGGAAATATCATCACCTTATTCAACCGGCACAAAAGAGGTTGAGTGTATCAGATGTGGCCAGTGTAGTGATGTCTGCCCCAGCCAATTGTTACCACAAGAATTACAGTGGAGCGCTAAAGCAAAAGATCACCAACAACTTGATAAATTAAACTTATTTGATTGTATTGAATGTGGTGCTTGTGCCTATGTTTGTCCGAGCCAGATCCCCTTGGTGCATTATTACCGAGTAGCAAAATCTGAAATTCGTCAACAAAAACAACTTGATCTAAAAGCTGAACATGCAAAGGTAAGATTTGAAGCACGAAAAGAGCGTTTAGCCAGAGATAAAATAGCACGAGAAGAAAAACACAAAGCAGCAGCAGAAGCACGTAAAGCGCGGATGAACTCAGGTACCAGCGAAGCAAAAACAGAAAAATCAGCGGTTGCTGCCGCCTTAGCTAGAGTTAAAGCGAAAAAAGCTCAACAAACCCAAGGTAGTGAAAATGTCACTGCACAGACAGAAGCACCATCGGTAGAAAATGAACAAAAAAGTCAAGTGAGCGCAGCTATTGCAAGAGCGAAAGCGAAAAAGCTAGCAGCTCAACAAAATACGGCAACTTATAAATCAGAACCACAAAGTGCGCTGGGAGATGTTCCACCGGCAATTGATGATAAAAAAGCTAAAATTGCCAATGCTGTTGCAAAGGCGAAAGCCCGTAAGCTAGCTGAAAAAAATAAGAATAGCGCAGATGATAGCGACTTAACCCTTGATAATAACATTGTTAACGAAGCAGACGCACAAGCAAACCAGGCTGATATGCTCGTTCCAGCTGATGATAAAAAAGCTAAAATTGCCAAGGCTGTTGCAAGGGCTAAAGCCCGCAAGCTTGCTGAAAAAAATACGAATAGCGCAGATAATAGCGACTTACCCCTTGATAATAGCATTGTTATCGAAGCTGACGCACAAGCAAACCAGGCTGATATGCTCGTTCCAGCTGATGATAAAAAAGCTAAAATTGCCAAGGCGGTTGCAAAAGCTAAAGCCCGTAAGCTAGCTGAAAAAAATAACAATAGCGCAGATGATAGCGACTTAACCCTTGATAATAACATTGTCATCGATACATACGCACAAGCAAACCAGGCTGATATGCTCGTTCCAGCTGATGATAAAAAAGCTAAAATTGCTGCAGCAATTGCAAAGGCGAAAGCCCGTAAACTTGCCCAGCAACAATCAAAATCAACGGCTAATACTAGCGAAGAAAAAACCAACAAACCCGTAAAATCAGAGTTGACGTAATATTATGGCCTTTTGGATAGCAAGCTCACCACATAATCATGTTCAAAGTGAAACATCATCAATAATGCGTATGGTCATTTACGCCACTATTCCCGGTGTATTTGCCCAGTGGTATTTTTTTGGCTGGGGTAATTTAATCCATATATCACTCGCTGTGATCACCGCATTAATAGCAGAATTTACCGTTTTATCTTTACGGGAGAAAAATATCAAGGCGCAACTATTTGATGGCAGCGCTATTTTAACGGCGGTATTACTGGGGATTAGTTTACCCGCCATAGCGCCGTGGTGGATCACTGTTATCGGTGTATCTTTTGCCGTTATTGTCGTAAAGCAACTATACGGAGGTCTAGGTCATAACCCTTTCAACCCTGCAATGGCCGCTTATGTCATGCTATTGATTTCATTTCCGGTACAAATGACATCGTGGTTACCACCACTTGAACTAATGACCTTACCGTTAAATTTTGTTGATACACTCTCTGTAATCTTTAGTAGCTTTACCATTGATGGCTATTCTGTTGAGCAACTAAGAACACATGTCGACGGTTATACCATGGCAACCCCCCTAGATACGGTAAAAACAAACCTAACACTGGGCTTAAACATTGCAGAAAGTATGACAAGCCCGGTCATTGGTGAAAATTTTGGAGTGGGTTGGGAATGGGTTAGTGCAGGTTTTTTACTCGGTGGTCTATTTTTAATAGGCAAAAAAACAATTCATTGGGCAACACCCGTTAGCTTTTTAGCAAGCATATTTGTTTGTTCATTAATTGCTTTTTTATATAGCCAAGATACTAACGCTTCAACACTCTTCCATTGGTTTAATGGTGCATGTATGTTTGGCGCATTCTTTATTTTAACGGACCCAGTTTCCGGCGCTACCAGTATTAAAGGCCGAATCGTTTTTGGCGCATTAGCAGGCTTTTTAGTCTTTATTATTAGAAAATACGGCGGTTACCCTGATGGCGTCGCGTTTGCAGTGCTAATTTGTAACATGGCTGCTCCACTAATAGATCAATACACACGCCCCCGTACTTATGGGCATAATATTTCATCAAGTAAAGCAGGCAAAGAATAATGGTCCTTTCTCTTACCAGTGCAGTCAGTAAAAATGCCAGGATCCTCGCTTTATTTGCTATTGCTTGCACGGCAATTGTTGGCGTGGTTCATTCACTCACCAAAGATCAAATTATCTTGCAGCAACAACAAGACTTATTGCGTAATTTAAACAGTATCATTGCCAAAAACAGCTACAACAATGTTATCTATAAAGACTGCTTCATTTTACCTAACGAGGCATTAGGCACAGTTAACCCACCAAAAGTTTACCGTGCAAGAAATAATAATAGCCCTGTTGCTGCAGCAATTACCACCGTTGCACCAGATGGATACAGTGGTAATATAGAGCTTATTGTTGCCATCAATATCGATGGTAGCATAAGCGGTGTTAGAACATTAAAACACCAAGAAACGCCTGGACTAGGCGATAAAATTGAAGAGAAAAAAAGTGATTGGATCAATAGTTTTACCGGTAAAAAGCTCATTGATAAAAATGATAATCGTTGGTTAGTAAGAAAAGATGGCGGCATGTTTGACCAGTTCACCGGCGCGACAATAACCCCACGTGCTGTGGTCAAAGCAGTACGTAAATCCGTTAATTATTTTAACGCTCACCAAGATGAATTATTTGAAGCAGCGAGTAATTGTTCAAATCAAGATGTTGCTAAGGGAGCTTAATCGTCATGAAAATTAACGATGAATATAAAGAATTAGCTTGGCAAGGTTTATGGAAGAACAATCCGGGTATAGTACAGCTTTTAGGATTGTGTCCATTATTAGCCGTAACATCGACCCTAACCAATGCTATTGGTTTGGGCTTAGCGACCTTATTTGTTCTAATTTGTTCAAATACTACCGTATCGGCAATACGAAAATGGGTACCTAAAGAAATTAGGATCCCTATTTTTGTTTTAATTATTGCTTCTTTTGTTACCTGTGTGCAATTATTAATGAATGCCTATACTTTTGGCTTATATCAATCACTTGGCATATTCTTACCCTTAATTGTTACTAACTGTGCCATTATTGGTAGAGCGGAGGCATATGCCTCTAAAAACCCAATTAAACAAGCAAGCTTTGACGGTTTAATGATGGGCTTAGGCTTTTTATTAATATTGATGTTGTTAGGTGCAGTAAGAGAAATACTTGGCCAAGGAACGCTGTTTGATGGCGCTAATTTATTACTTGGCGAATGGGCAAGTATATTACGTATTGAAGTTTACACCCTCGATAGTCAATTTTTACTCGCCATACTACCCCCAGGTGCTTTTATCGTCATGGGCTTATTTATAGCTTTAAAAAACGCCATTGATGATCGAGTAGCAGCCGCTAAGCCTAAAACAGAAAGTAAGGAAATTGAACGAGTTCGTGTCAATTTTGATGAAAAATAATAATAAAAGAATAACGCCATGAATAAAGTACAACGTTTAGAAATATTAACTCGGTTACGAGACAATAATCCACACCCAACCACTGAACTTAATTTTTCTTCACCTTTTGAGTTGCTTATTGCTGTGCTGCTTTCAGCACAATCGACTGATGTTGGTGTTAACAAAGCCACAGCAAAGCTTTATCCTGTTGCTAATACCCCTCAAGCTATACTTGATTTAGGCCTTGATGGCTTGAAGTTTTATATAAAAACAATTGGTTTATTTAATACTAAAGCGGCAAACACGCTAAAAACATGCCAAATGTTAGTTGATTTACATAATGGCGAAGTTCCCAAAGAAAGGGCGGCATTAGAAGCCTTACCTGGGGTTGGCAGAAAAACAGCAAATGTTGTTTTAAACACCGCTTTTGGCCAACTAAAAGATAATGAAGGTAAGTACTTTATTGCAGTAGACACCCATATTCAAAGACTGGCAAATCGTACCGGTTATGCGAAAGGGAAAACAGTTGAAGAAACCGAAAAAAATATTATTAAAAACACACCAAGAAAAACAGAGTTTTTTTATAACTTGCATCACTGGTTCATTCTGCATGGTCGTTATACTTGTATAGCAAGAACCCCCCGTTGTGGTTCTTGTATAATAGAAGATTTATGTAGTTTTAAAGAGAAAACCAGTTAATTCGTTCTCAGTTATTATCAGTGTATAGCCGTTAGTTATAAATTTATATACTTGTTGTATATCCGCAAAAACTCACCACTTTCCTTGATTTTAGTTAACCCTAAATTAAAATCATCTCGAATTTTTTTATCTCTAAATACGGGACGATAGTCCATGGGTTTATCTATAGTAAGTTTGTGCTCGGTAATTTCTTGGCTATCTAGACCATGCATTAAATTAAGTTTCTTTACAAAATATCTAAAGATATAACGATCGCTTACCACCACATCATAGCGCCCAAAATACAGTAACTTCACTTGTGTTAGTTGGTCGCTAACGCCATAAAACCTACTGTCTTCTTTTACTTTTTTTAGCCATTTAGGGTAGCGTTTATCTGCTCCTTGAAAAGAAACCACATTCAACGAATCTAAATCTTTAGGCCTTTCCAGTAAAATATTTTTATTCTTTAAAGTAATAAATACATTGTCATAGATTACAGCTGCCTTGGCATAAAAACCGCCTTGTGATTTTAAGTTTACCCCCATATCTCCCATGACTGCATTAACTAAATTATTGGTGAAAGCATAAGGAATTCGTCCTAATGGAAAGTACATTGGCTTTAACGTATGCCCTTTATGAGCTAAGGCGGCTTTAATAATATCTATTTCGATTCCACTATTATCATCTTCAAAAATATAAGGAGGAATTTCTTTACTAAAAGCCATTGATACTTCTGTAGCTTGGCTAATAATAGGCCATAGGAGACTACAGATAATCAAGCTATATGTGAGTGGTATTATTTTTATCATGTCATTAATTTGTTGTAATATTGTTAACAGACTACATAAGAATATAAAATAAACTATTGATAATGTCATTTTATTTTTCAGTGGGTGTATTTACTGATATTCGCTTTTAATTAGCATAGTAAATAAAATACTTTCTGTTTATAGTGGCAATTAATGTAATGGTAAATGAATTATTATCTAAACAACAGATGAAGTTTTTGCTGTTTGTAAATCATTACTTTTTATTAGCTAACAATACAAAACAGGTACAAAATGAAATTTTTACACACAATGGTTCGCGTACATGATTTAGATAAGTCACTCAATTTTTATATTAATCAGCTAGGGCTCATTGAAACAAAACGTGTCGATGTACCCAAAGGGAAGTTTTCGTTGATTTTTCTTGCGACAGAAGTTGGCGGCCCTGAAATAGAACTGACCCATAACTGGGATTCTGAAGAAGAATATACCGTTGGCAGAAACTTTGGTCATTTAGCATTTGAGGTTGCTGACATATATAAAACTTGTGCGGCGCTTATGGCATCAGGTGTTGTTATTAATCGTCCGCCTCGTGACGGCCATATGGCTTTCGTAAAATCTCCAGATGGCATATCTATTGAGTTATTGCAAAAAGATGACGCATTAGCCCCTCAAGAGCCTTGGTTGAGTATGGAAAATCAAGGAAGCTGGTAAAGTAACGGCTTAATTATCTTGTCGATGACATATCACTCGACAAGATATTTAATGTTTACTTGAGTACTGATAATAAATCACTGTGATCATCGGTCCATATTATACGACTCTTTTCGCCAATATTTGGCATTGGCCAAGCACTCGCGTATATTTTAATGCGCGCATCATTAAGAAAAAACTCATTATTTGTTACTAGCACCCACTGAACATTATGTTCATTTTCTTTATCCGCTAGCGTTTCCACATAAACAATTTCTTTATCTAATACATCGGCTAAACCACGCACTAAAGGTGTTAAATTAAGGTGTGAATTAGAAATGTGTATCGCTAATACGCCATCTTTTTTTAGGTGCTTAAAATAAAGCAGCAATGCTTCTTTTGTTAATAAATGCTGTGGGATGGAATCACCCGAGAAGGCGTCAATGACTAATGCATCAAACTGTTTGCTTCCTGAATCTTCAAATTGTTGCTTTAAACTAACCCGACCATCACCTAAAACCACTTCAATGTTGGCAGCAGAATCTTTTAAGTAACTAAAATAGTTATTAGCGGCAAAAATAACCGCAGGGTTTAATTCATAAAATATATAGTGGTCAGTTTTATTACCATAAGCAGCTAAGGTACCTGCGCCCAAGCCCACAAATCCGGCATTTATATTTTGAGCACTCCCCTCTTGTACTCTTTGTTTGGTCAGTTGCTCAAGTGTAAGAGCAACACCGGTATTTTTTCTATAGTAACTTAATGGCGTTTTTTCATTGCCTTTCTCTAATGATTGCGTACCGTGTGATGTTGTTCCATCAATCAAACGACGTTGCACTTTATTATTAACTTCTACATCTTTAACACTTAAAATTCCATAAAAATTGCGTTCACTTGCCACATTAGTTTTAACAAAAAGCGTATTAAGATAAAACAATCCCACGGTAAAACTGACCGCTAAAATAAGATTAGATGCTACCAACCAAGTTTGTGTTTTTATTGCCGTATTTCTTTGTGAATAAATACTCAAAGCTAAAAGAACAAAGACACTAATAATGGCTAAAGGAAACTCTAAAAATTGATCAAAGATATTTTGCGCAATAAAAGCAACAAAGGCACTACCTAAAAAGCCACCCAATGACATAAATAAGTAAAACAAAGTTAACTGCTGAACTTGCGGTTTTAAACGTGCTAATTCCCCATGACAAATCATACACGCACTAAATAATATACAAGCGTAAATAACCACTTGTGAAATAATGTCGAGTTGCGAGCCAATAAAGTACATCAACAAAGCTAAACAAGCCGTGAGTACAAATAGCGCAAACCAATATTCTCTGACATACCACTTAGAGCTATGAAAACTAATAATAAAAGTCAGTAGGTATAAACACAGCGGCACTATCCATAAAAAAGGCACAGGGGGAATATTTTGTGTCATAGCATTGGTGGACGCCACTAATAAAATAACACCAACCATGGCTAACGCTATCCATAAAACTTTATCCAATAATGTGGTTGTTACGACACTTTTATCCAACGCTTGCTGAGTACTTTGCTCAACAGAAGTAAAGCTTAATTTTGACATTTTTAATAATAACGTTACCAGTAGTAACGCATAACAACCATACCCGAACGTCCAATAATTTGATTGTTGAGTTGTGGTTAGCAGCGGTTCAAATAGAAAAGGAAAACTGATTAACGCCAGCAAAGAACCTACATTGGATAATGAATACAATTGATAAGGGAGTTTTCCTATTTCGATATAAGTTAACCATCGCTGTATTAACGGGCCCGTTGACGACAAAATAAAATAAGGTAACCCTATCGATACTGTTAATAACAGTAGGATATTTTGAAGTGGCGAACTTGTCTGTGATATATCACCCCAATCTTGAATGCCAATAGGAAGAAATAACACACTGACAAGTAGAAAGACCGAGTGAATAATTAATTGTTTTTTGACAGATTTAACTTGTGTTAAACAGTGAGCGTAAAAATATCCTAATAATAGAAAAGCTTGAAAAAACAATAAACATGCAGTCCAGACAGCTGAACCACCGCCAAAGTATGGCAAAATCAATTTAGCAATAAGGGGTTGTACTTGGAATAATAAAAAAGCACTTAAAAAAATAATCGCCAGATATAGCATTTAATATATTTCTCTTAATCGTCAATCTAACTAGCTAATTGCTGGTTACGCTTGTGTTACCTAATGTGGGCATTTTTTAATCCCCTTTATCCTGAGCACGTCATTCTTTCACATCGAGATACATGGATGTATTAATGCCGCGATGTCAAAGAGCGGCCATGTGATCATGACATACTATTCATCCTGAACACGTCATTATTTCACCTCGACATACATGGATTTATTAATACTGTGATGACATGGCTGTCAAAAAGCGGCCATGTCATCATGCATACTGTTCATCCTGAACATAAAAAAAAGCGCTACATAGCGCTTTTTTTTATTTTAAGCTAAATATATATTATTCAGCTTTCGGTTTTGCCTTAGCTTTAGCTTTTGGCTTTGCTTTAGCCTTGGCTTTGGGTTTTACTTTTTTCTTTGCTTCTTCAACCCATTTACCCTCAACATACTTTGCATTCCAGCCCGTTGCTTTAGGTTTTGCGCCATCAGCTTCAGGTGCAAGTTCAGTCATGACATACTGTTCTTTGGTTTTACGACTATAGCGCACAACGGCTAAGTTTCCATCAGGATCCTTAATAGGCGCATCGGCTAAATAATAAAATTTACTCGATATTCTGTCTCTAAAACGCTGTAGCTCTTCAACTTTAGGTGCACGTGTTTCTCTTGAGCGCGGAAAAGTGTTCGCTGCCAAGAAAATACCCGCTGCGCCATCACGTAAAACAAAATGTGCTTCTGATTTTTCACAAAGCAATTCAGGTAGTTGCACAGGATCTTCTTTTGGAGGAGCCGCTTCACCACTTGCTAGTAACTTACGTGTGTTTTTACATTCTGCATTGGTACAATCAAAATATTTACCAAAACGGCCTGACTTAAGCTCCATTTCAGCCTCACAACGATCACATTCTAAAATGGGACCATCGTAACCTTTTATTTTAAACTCGCCGGTCTCAACTTCAATACCATCACAAACAGGGTTATTACCACAAACATGTAGCTTACGCGTTTCGTCAATTAAATAACTGTCCATCGCAGTACTACATTTATCACAGCGTCGCATGGCACGTAATGCATCAGTTTCTTGGTCTTCGACTAATACACTGACCGCTTCTTCGCCAGAAGTAAGGTTCATCGTTTGCGTACAGCGTTCTTTTGGCGGTAAAGCGTAACCAGAACAACCTAAGAAGACGCCAGTAGAAGCAGTACGAATACCCATTTTACGACCACAGGTCGGACAATCAATATCTGTTAATACCGGTTCATTATTACGCATGCCACCTTCTTCAGTAGGCATATCAGCTTGGCTTAACTGTTTAGTGAAATTTTTATAGAAACCGTTAAGGACATCTTTCCAATTAGCTTTACCCTCAGCAACTTCATCAAGCTCTTGCTCCATGTTGGCGGTAAAATCATAATTCATTAAGTCTTTAAAACTTTCAGATAAACTGTCAGTAACAATTTCGCCCATTTTCTCGGCGTAAAAACGTTTTTTATCTAAGCGAGCGTAACCACGGTCTTGAATAGTAGAAATAATTGACGCATACGTTGATGGGCGACCAATTGAACGCTTTTCTAATTCTTTTACTAGTGATGCTTCACCAAAACGAGCTGGTGGTTTAGTAAAGTGTTGCGCTGGATTTAACTGCTCTAGGGTTAATACTTCACCAACAGATAAATCAGGTAAATGCTTGTCATCACCTTTTGATAATTGCGGATGGACTCTTGTCCAACCGTCAAATTGCATGACGCGACCTTTGGCCTTTAAATCAAAGCCTGAAGCACCAACAGTAATGGTACTAACGGTATAGCGCGCAGCTGTCATTTGACAAGCAACAAACTGTCGCCAAATTAGGTCGTAAAGCTTCTTAGCATCGGCTTCAATGCCTTCCATAAATGCAGATTCTATTTTAACATTTGATGGACGAATCGCTTCATGGGCCTCTTGTGCACCCGACTTACTGCTGTAAATTTTCGCTTTTTCAGGTAAATAATTTTCACCAAAGTTTTTAGCAATATAACCACGACACATTTCAACCGCATCTTTACTTAGATTGGTTGAATCGGTACGCATATAAGTGATATGACCTGCTTCGTATAAACGCTGAGCTAAACCCATAGTACGCTTTACGCCAAAACCTAATTTAGTACTTGCTGCCTGTTGCAGTGTCGACGTAATAAAAGGAGCAGAGGGGGTACTTTTTGACGGTTTATCATCACGTTTATTTACGGTATAGGCTGATTTTTCTAAGCTTGCTAATGCTGTTTTCGCATCTTTTTCGTTGGTCGGCTTAAATGCTTTACCATTTTCGTGGGTAACATCTAATGGAAAATCTAAACCAGAAGCGGTTTTTGTGTCAGCGGTGATTTCCCAAAATTCTTTCGGGTCAAACGCTTTAATCTCACGTTCTTTTTCAACAACTAATTTAACAGCAACCGACTGTACGCGACCGGCAGATAAACCACGGGCAACTTTTTTCCACAATAATGGGCTAACCATAAAGCCAACAACACGGTCAAGAAAACGTCTTGCTTGTTGAGCATTAACACCTGGCATACTTAATTCACCGGGTGTAGAGAAAGCTTGCTGGATAGCGTTTTCAGTTATTTCATTAAAGACAACACGTTTAAATTTGCTGTCATCGCCGCCGATAATTTCTTTTAAGTGCCAAGCAATCGCCTCTCCCTCGCGATCCAAATCGGTTGCGAGATAGACAGTGTCGGCTGAACCGGCAAGTTTGATTAATTCAGCAACAACTTTTTCTTTGCCTTCGAGTATTTGATAATTTGCTTCCCAATCGTTTTCAGGATCAATACCCATGCGGTTAACAAGTGCTTGCTTATCTCGTTTAGCTTTATATTTAGCTTTTGCTGCAGGTGCCATTTTTCTGACTTCAGCAGGAGATTTCGCGGCAACTTTTTTACCAGTACTACTGTGAGGAAGATCACGTACATGACCGACACTAGATTTCACAATAAAGTCTTTACCAAGATATTTGTTAATTGTCTTCGCTTTGGCTGGTGATTCGACAATAACCAGAGATTTTGCCATATATATATACTTTCCTACGTCACTGGCTATTTTTTTTGCCAGTATAATTACATTTCGGTCAGAACTGTCTAAAAATTAGCCGAGCAACTCATTTTTAGCACAAAAAAACCATAAATCATTGAAATTAGAATTCCTATTAGATATATCGGTAAATAAGCAAGCTGACAAGTTATTATTTTTAATAACATCGCCTAATTGAGCTATTTTCGTTATAATGGCGTCAATATTTCGGTATGACTATTATAAAAACTTTCCTGCCAACGATAATTTAATTCTATCTTAAATTCAATTGTTGCCAGTCAAAAAGCCTATATCACCGTGTAAAACAATATTCATTTAATGCTTACTATCAATGTAAATTATTCGGATAAATAACAAGAGTACAAATATATGACAACATCATGGACTAACTTACAGGAAAAACTAACCAACTGTTTATGCCCAGCAGGTAACGGTGTTTTTACCGTCAATACCGCTAAAGAGCGTAAAGAGCAATTGCATCAAGCCTTGTTCGGTCAATCGACAGACATTGATAATATTTGGAAAGAGTCATTAAAAGGGCTTCCTGATGCGTCAAATGCCGTTATTTTAGGTGTTGCCTCTGATTGCGGTGGCGGAATTTTACGTGGAGCAAATTGGGGGCCATTATTTGTCCGTTCAACTTTACTTGAACAATACCCTGAGCTTGAAGCATTTGATATGGGAGATGTTCGCGTTATTCCACATTTACTTCATGATAAATATTTAAATGAAGCAACGCTTTCTAACTGTAGAAAAGCCCTTTATAAAGATGAAAACAGCCCTTATGCTGTTAGCCCATTAACCATTACTGAAGATGTATTACACGACTTTTATGCTGAGTTCCCACAAAAAGGTATTTTCGGCATTGGTGGCGATCACTCAGTAAGCTACCCGTTAACAAAAGCTTACTTGCAAGCAAAGAAAAAGCGCGGTATTCGTGCCGCTATTATTCATTTTGATGCTCACACTGATTTATTGGTTGAACGCCTTGGCATTGATTTATGCTTTGGCTCTTGGTGTACGCATATTTTAGATGATTTACATGAAAAACATCATTTGATTCAAGTGGGTATTCGCTCGAGCGGTCGTCCTAAGTCGCATTGGGAAAACACTTTTGGTGTAAGACAACATTGGGCTCATGAAGTGAAAGAGCTGGGCGTTGAAAAAATCATTGAAAATATTTTAGCGCAATTAAAAGATGAAAACATTGATGAATTGTATGTAAGCTTTGATATTGATGCACTTGATGAAACTGTCGCTGCTGCCACAGGCACACCAGAGCCAGATGGTTTATTTCAAAATGAAGCGATGGATATACTTCGCGCTTTAGCAGCAAAATACCGTATTACCGGTGC
Source organism: Colwellia sp. BRX8-4 (assembly GCF_014077345.1). Taxonomy (NCBI): domain Bacteria; kingdom Pseudomonadati; phylum Pseudomonadota; class Gammaproteobacteria; order Alteromonadales; family Colwelliaceae; genus Colwellia; species Colwellia sp. BRX8-4. Next base: position 37,451 of record NZ_JACGVS010000024.1, on the reverse strand, counting down.
CGACATGATGGAAATTGCTCCTTTTACCGATAGTACAGGTTTAGGAAAAGAGAGTCGTGATAAAACGTTAGCGGCTGGCGCAGAGATCTCTGCCTTTTTAATAGCAGAGATGGCTAAATAAATTTTTAGTTTTATCTGTTTTCGATAAACAAAAATAAAAAAACCGCTTAACAAGCGGTTTTTTTTATAGGTGGAAAAGTTAATTATTATTGAATAATAATACTAACACCACTAAATACAGTTGTTACACCACCAGGGGTTTCAACTTTTATTTCTAATGGTCCACTGGTTGGTTCCGCTTCACCTTTAATCGCAACACTAAATTGACTACCGCCGTTACTAGAATCCCCTGGCCATGTATAACTAGGGGTACCAACGACAGATCCAACACTAGCTACAAATGACACAATAGTACCAGCCGGCATAGGTTGGTTATGTAAATCAGCGATAACAACACTGACTGTTCCGGTACTTTCGCCAGCAATATAGAGAGAAATATCGTTTCGGTCATAGTTTGGTGACGTATCGACAACGGCATCGTTTGTTGCTGTAACGGTTATATACGGTGACGTACCTGACATAATAATAACGGTAGAGCCACGTACATTGGTTGACACTTTTTGCGCTTTTTTGGTCGGATCAGGTTCATCATCTGGATTAGCACAATATTGATTGGCTACCTCGGTACCTGGATTTGTTATGTCATTTAAACCACATAAAATACCATTATATACACTGTTTTCTATATCGAAAACTCCATTGCTATTAAAGTCAACAAACTCTTCTAACTCGCCACCAGCTTGAGTGCTCACTTCTACTGGATTGTATAAATTGTCTTCATTATGGTCAACAAAGGCTTCTTTTAGGTCGTAAAGTCTATCGCCAACATCTTTTCCTTGAAACAAAGTGTACTCACTCTCATCAAAGCGACCATTACTATTTTTATCAGGAAATGACTCTTCGCCAATAGCAGTTGCTAATATTGTCACTCTTCCGCCATATTCCTGTCCAAGATAATTATTACCATTTGACAAAGGTTGACGAGCACAAAAGATCGTTGGATCATCATTTTCAGCCACTGTACAAAAACTACTGGTTAATACTTGTCCCGCTGGACGAGGGTTTTGACTGGTCCACGTAACAGAGCATGCACCATTAGTTGTTGTACATGAGGAACCTACAGAACCACCTTCAGTAGTAAAGTTAACAGCGGTTCCATCTGGTACTGGATTATTAAATGCATCAGCCATGCGAACAACAACAGGTACTTCTACACCATCAATGCCCCAAGCTTCAGGGTTTGCGACCCCCCGGGCCAAGCTAAAGCTATCTTGGTCCGGTAAACCCGTTGAAACGACGAGTTGACTAGATTGAGTAAATACAAAAGTGCCACCTAATGACTCTGTCGATGCTGTAACACGCACTGTAGTTGCAACAGAGCCTGAATTAACAACTGTTTGTACTAAACCTTGATCGTTAGTGGTCGCAAAATTTTGACTTAATTTTATACCACCCACATTGGTATTTAAGGAAAAATTCACTCGACGATTATTATAGGGGTTACCATCGGTATCTTTTACTTTGAACATCACCGTTGAACTTTCAGAGCCTCCAACAATACCAGCGCCTATTATACCAATATGCTCTGGCGATGCAGACACATACTCGATACTACCAATGTCAGCAGCTAAAACGCTAACAGATGCTGTTGCTGATAAATTAATGCCCCCAGCATTAGCAGTGACATTAATCGTGTCATCACCTACACACCCCTGTGCTAGATAAGTACTTGTCGCCGCACCATTAGAGGTAGTAATCGGTGTACTTAGTGTAGCGGTTGATTGTGCCGTACACCCAGATGAAAAATTAACATCTACAGGTTCAGTAAATAGATTACCTTGATCATCAACAATTGATACTGAAATAACACTCGTTCCGCCAGCAGAAATATTCGTTAAACTGACATCAGCAACACCTTCTATAAATGGGCTACCTGCTCCCATAATGACAGTTGAAGAACCAACAACAAAAATTGTTTGACCCGATTCTCCACTGGTAATTGATGCAGTAATAGTTCCTGCACCTAAGTTTTCACCTGCATAGATATCAACAATCGCTTGATTATTTGCATTCGTGATAGCCGATGGGATAGGTATATCACCTACAGTAGAACTAAAAGTAACAATCAAAGGAGCACTAATACCATCAATTGTCGCAATTATTCTTGCCGGTTTTGATGACGTAACCGTGTCAGTGGCATTGCTATCACCATCTATTAAAGTGACATTAATATTAATATCACCGACAACACCTATATCATCACCTTGTGTTTTAAAGCCTAATGGTACTAACGAGATCTCACCAGAAGAAAGAGAAGCGGATATCTCACCAGCACCACGAACACTACCTGCTGTGAGGGTAATCGTAGCGATACCATCTTCATTTGTTAAAGCAGAACCAGAAGATGGCGAAAAGGCTCCTAAATTTGTTGCGAAGGTTACCGCTCTGTTTGAAACAGGAGCACTGCCTTGCATTACTGTTGCTGTAACCGTTACCGGTGCAGCACCGGTTACCGTACTATCGGAAATATTGAGTGAAATAGTACTGGCAACAGATCCACCTGCAACCGGAGTTTCCACTCTAGATAAACCGCCATCACCACTACCACCACAACCACTTAGTGCGATAATTAAAATCCAAAAACTCAAACGTTGAAGCAGTGCCATACAAGCATCCCTTAGTATTTTTATTTACATCTCTATTTATAGTAACTTATATTCTAGAAATTTCATTAAAAATAGCGCTATAGTTGCTTTTTAATCAATAGCTTTTTTATCAATGAATTACCTGTTAATCTACTATTCATAATTTATAATAAAAAATAACGTTGCATTTCTTTATGACTGATAAAAAAAAAGCTAGTTTAACCGCTAGAATTGTTACTGGCATGCTTGCCGGTATCGCGGTAGGCGTATCCTTACAATTTCTTATGCCAGACAAATCAGACTTTGTTATCCCACTCTATTTCTTTGAACTTTCATTACGATCATTTTTGGTTGACGGGATTTTTGAAGTCATTGGACAAATTTTCATTTCAAGTTTAAAAATGTTGGTAGTACCACTGGTTTTTGTATCGCTGATTTGTGGGACTTGTTCCTTAAAAGATACCACAAAACTTGGACGTATTGGCGGTAAAGCCATTTCACTCTATTTAATTACAACAGCTATAGCGATTAGCTTTGCAATGTTTTTAGCGTTATTAATAAGCCCTGGCGAAGGGGTCAACATGGCCTCGGACACAACGTTCACTAGTCGTGAAGCGCCTTCTTTAGCGCAAGTCTTTATTCAAATGTTTCCGAGTAATCCGTTTGAAGCTTTTGCAAAAGGCAATATGCTTCAAGTCATTATATTTGCTTTGTTATTTGGTATTGCTATAGCGCTTTCAGGTAAAGCCGGCGAACGTATTGCTAGTTTATTTGAAGACATGAGTACCGTTATCATGCGCTTGGTAACTATATTAATGAACCTTGCTCCTTATGGTGTGTTTTGTTTATTAGCGAGTTTATTCACTGATATGTCACTTAAGGTATTCGGCAACCTAATTGTTTACTTCTTAGTCGTTTTCTTTGCACTAATTTTACATGCTACGGTAACTTATTCTACTATCTTAAAAGTAATGACGGGTTTAAACCCAATTACTTTTTTGAAAAAAATGCGTGATACCGTTATCTTTGCATTTTCAACAGCCAGCAGTAATGCAACCATTCCGGTAACACTTGAAACTGTTACCAAAAAAATGGGTGTTAAAAATTCAATCGCTTCGTTTACCGTACCTCTAGGTGCAACCATTAATATGGATGGCACGGCTATAATGCAAGGCGTAGCGACTGTATTTATTGCGCAAGTGTTTAATGTTGATTTAACATTTAGTCAATATTTAATGGTAATACTTACCGCGACCTTAGCTTCAATTGGCACAGCTGGTGTTCCAGGCGTAGGTTTAATTATGCTAGCTATGGTACTAGATCAAGTAGGTTTACCTGTAGAAGGCATAGGTTTAATTATAGGTGTTGACCGTTTGCTTGATATGACACGAACCGCGGTTAATGTCACGGGTGACAGCATGGTCTCAATTGTTGTCGCTAAATCAGAAAATCAGTTTGATGAAGATATTTTTTATGATGAAAATGCAGGAAGTAAAATTGAGAATATTGATTTTCAAGACTTAGAAAAAAACCAAAGTGGCGATTAGCACTTACAAGACAGAATATTAAACAAAAAAAAGGTGCTTTAAAGCACCTTTTTTATGTTTTGGGTATTTAAAACATTAATACTTATCATACCTTGCTAAGCAAAAACAATATTGCAAGCGCCCTTATAAGCACTATCAAATTTGTACAGATATCACCTTATCAACGGATGTTTACCATACACTATTTGCAATGTCATAGTGGTAGTAAGCCAATCGCTGGTGCTAATATTCAAGTTAAATAATACTAATTTCTAGTAGCGTATCACGTTAAACTGAAGCTGGTTTTCGACAGAAAAATAGCTAAAGTTGATACCGACAGCTTAAAGTCGGCTCGATGTCGAGGTGATGTCACCGCCTTGTCGTCACGTATAATACAATGCGGCATTATCATAGAGAATAATCTTAACACATCAGTACAAGGAAAATTAATGGACATTAATAGTGTAAAACTCAGGGAGATGCGCCTTGAAAGGCATTGGTCACAAGAGCAACTCGCTACACTAAGCTCCTTAAACCTTCGGACAATCCAGCGACTTGAATCTGGTGCTAAGGTATCAACAGAGTCTTTACGAGCGCTTGCCGCCGTATTTGAAGTACCTGCAGAGAGATTACTGCTAAATGCCGATAAACCCAGCGAATCTGCCCTCGCATCAATTCACGAAGGTATATTAAAAGGCCTAGAATTTAGTGGATTGACTTCACGCGCAGATTTTTGGTGGCTCGCGCTCGCCATAACGATGCTACTCGCCTTCGCTAAATTACTCGCCGAGGCTTTCGCTAGTCCGCTGCCAATGCAAATTGCCTCATTACTAGTTTTACTGCCGTGGGTCGCTGCATGTACTCGACGTCTGCGTGACGCTGGGCTAAGTATTTGGTGGCAGCTAATAAGCTTAGCGCCAGTCGCCGGTATTATTATACTGCTCTACTTACTCACCTACAAAACTCAATCAAAAGAGCCCGATGAGGATCACCCTAAGTGATTTCAGCGCAATTTAGTATTGTTCCATACTCGTGCTAAGGACAACCCCGAATAACCACTATAAAAAAATGCGACTAAGATGACTAAGCAAGATATTATATCAGCTATAAAAAACCTGAGTAGCTACTCAGGTTTTTGTGTTTTAACGACGCTTTTATTGTTACTAATCAGTCAATAATGGCTCAAATGATTTAACTAAATCGTCAATTGATTTCATTTGCTGTAAGTAAGGCTCAAGTTTATCAAGCGGCAACGCACAAGGGCCATCGCATTTAGCGTTATCAGGATCAGGGTGTGATTCTATAAATAAACCTGCTAAACCTAATGCCATACCACTACGCGCTAATTGTGCAGCTTTAGCACGACGACCACCTGCAGAATCAGCTCGGCCACCCGGCTGCTGTAAAGCATGAGTGGCATCGAATATGACTGGCGCATAATCTTTCATTTCATCCATCGCTAGCATATCAACAACAAGATTATTGTAACCATAACAACTACCGCGCTCGCAAAGAATAACTTGCTCATTGCCTGCTTCTGCGAATTTATTAATAATATGACGCATTTCATGTGCTGCTAAGAACTGTGGCTTTTTAACATTAATAATCGCATTGGTTTTTGCCATAGCAACCACTAGGTCTGTTTGACGCGCTAAAAATGCCGGTAATTGAATAATATCAACCACCTCGGCTACAGGTTGCGCTTGATGTATTTCATGCACGTCGGTAATGATAGGTACGTTAAAGGTCGACTTTATTTCTTCAAATATTCTCAGACCTTCCTCTAAACCTGGTCCTCGGTATGAATGAACAGACGAACGGTTCGCTTTATCAAAAGATGCTTTGAATACGTAAGGAATATTGAGCTTTTGTGTCACTTCTACGTAGTGCTCTGCAATGCTCATCGCTAAATCACGTGACTCTAATACATTCATACCACCAAATAAAACAAACGGTTTATCGTTAGCGATTTCAATATCGTATTTAGTCAATTTAATTGAAGTTATTGTCATAATTTTTCCAAAATAAAGTCTGGAGCTAACAAACAATTAGCTACCAATAATTCTTAATAACTGGCCACATAACCAAGCCATATAAGTACCTAAAGCATAACCTAACACCGCCAGTAGTACACCAACCGGCGCTAAAGAAGGATGAAATGCTGATGCGATAACGGGCGCAGAAGCAGCACCACCGATATTGGCTTTACTGCCAACAGCTAGATAGAAGATCGGTGCTTTAATCATTTTGCCAACAATAAGCAGTAAAGCAACGTGGACTAACATCCAGATAACTCCAATGGCTATGTATTTCGGTGACTCAACAATTTGAGTAACGTCCATATGCAAACCTATTGTCGCGACTAATACATATAATAAGCTACTACCAACTTTCGAAGCTCCTACGGCTTCAAGTTTTCTTACTTTAGTAAACGACAATGCTAATCCTATCGTAGTCACTAAGACGATTATCCAGAATAGTTTTGAATGTAAGCTAAATTTTTCTAATTCAGGAAAGTTTGTCTGAAAATAAGGGACTAAAAAGTCAGCGGCAAAATGTGCTAAACCAGCAGCGCCAAAACCTACCGCTATAATCATCATAAAGTCTTTTAGTAACGGCAACTTGATATTTTCACGTTGAGCAGACTCTACTTTATCAATTAATCTATCAATTGCTGAAGTGTCAGCGCCACTCTTCGCATCAATACGCTTATGGTTTGCTGCTAAATAAAGTAATACCGCCATCCACAAGTTGGCTACAACAATATCAACGGTCACCATAATGGTGAATATTTTGCCATCAGCGCCATAAATTTCTTTCATCGCCAACATATTTGCGCCGCCACCAATCCAACTCCCCGCAAGCGCAGCCATACCACGCCAAACAGCTTCAGGACCAGTTACACCAAGTAATTCAGGCCAAATAGCAGAAATAACTAAGAGCGCAATTGGGCCGCCAATAACCACACCAACCGTGCCGGTTAAAAACATAATAATCGCTTTATTACCAAGACCAACAATTGCTTTTATGTCGATGCTCAAAGTGAGTAAAACCAAACAAGCCGGCAATAAATAATACTTGGCGACTTCGTCTACTTGACTCAATTCTGCACTAACAATGCCAAAAGTGTTTAGCAAAGAGGGTAATAGGTAGCACATAAGTAATGCTGGCACGTATTTATAGAACTTCTTAAATGCGGGGTGTTCACTATTTGAAGTATAAAAAACGAATCCAAGTATTAGTGCGAGTAACCCCATAACCGTGGCGTCATTCGTGATAAAAGGTGTATTGTTGATAATTTGATCTTCCATTGATTAACCTTGTTATTTTTATTTGATTTATTGGTTTTATTTGTAAACTACAGCCTTATTTCTAAGGCTTATTAATGTAATACCGTATCAGCTATAGTGATTTTGTCCAATTGCATTTTTAATAATTGCGCAGCAGGATCTTTTGGACATTTATCGACAAAATATTGGTAATCATCGTAAGCGACTTTAAAACAATCGAGTTGATGCAACAAAAAACCTCGGTCGCGACGCTCAAACGGATCTTCTGGGCGTAACGCTATTAATATATCAACACACTTTAATGCTTGAGCAAACTGCCCTTCGCGGATCAAAGCATTTTTCAATGAGCTAACGTGCTTAACAATTAAGCTTAACCTTGAAATATCTTCAATTTGGTCGCTTTGTGGATCGCCATCAAGTTCATCCATACATAAATCAAGCTCCTGCCAATTTAAAGACTCTCCAGTAATGGGATCAAAAACAATCGCATAAACATCATCACAGACGACGCGAATCATATTTTTCTTTGGTACGTACACCACATCAGCTTCAAAACCACAAAGACGAAATATATGGCAAAGCACTATACTTTTTAGCGCTGGGGCCATTAATTTAAAATCGAGTCCACTTTGTAACTTATGAGCACTAACGGGCCAAAAATCACGTTGATTATCAATAAAAAGTTGCCCAATGAAAAGTTCGTTGATTAATTGCTCAGCTTTTTCAAGATACTCTTCTGTATCAGAAATTAATTCTGAACATTGTTCAACTATTTGACTAAGGTTTGTTGGCTCAAAGTCACTATCACCAAAAACAACTTCTTCAATAAGTACAAAAGCTTCAATAAGTGATTTATCGTCATCATTGAGCTCGGAAAATAATAATTCATTCATGCTGTAATTTTTAATTGCTGACTCTATTTATAGTTATTGCTTATTTCAGGGTATATTTATTATAAAAATATCGTTTGTTTTGTTGTCGCTATTCGCACCACTAACATAATCCAGCCCATAGCTGCTAAATAACCTATCACTTGCATCATTCGGTTACGAGCTAACTTCAACGTATAATAGCCGGTAAAAATATAAAAAATAATGGCAAGTAACTTTTCGCCTAGCCATAAATATTCTATTGGATTTATCGCTAACTTGACAGCCAGACCAACACCTAATAGTAATAAAAAAGTGTCAACGATATGAGGGCTGATTTTCAACCATTTTTTATCTAATTGTGCTGAATTCATCAAGGTTAATGCAAACCGGTAGGTGAACAATATAATGCTTATTGCCGCCAGAGTCATATGTAAATGTTTCATGCAAAAACCTTATATTTATCTTCATTGTTCTTGTTGTACATAAATACAGCAAGTAACTCGGTCATTTCCGCCGTAATCTTTAAATGTTTCAATCGACTGATAACCCAATTGCTTTAATATATCGCTAACGCCAGCCGCTTGTTCAAAGCCATGTTCAAAATAGAGTGCACCATTATGGGTTAAATAACCTTGTGCGTCTTTGGCAATACGTTTGATATCTGCAAAACCATTATCCCGAGCAACCAGAGCAGATAGCGGTTCAAACCTGACATCGCCTGCAATTAAATGCTGATCGGCTTCATCTATATAAGGGGGGTTGCTAACGATAATATTAAACTTTTTATCTACAGCTACATTAGAGAACCAATCACTTTGATAAAGCTCTACCTGTGGTAACTGTAACCGTTGAGCATTTTTTTTAGCTAAACTTATCGCAGCGTCACTAAAATCAATGCCGTGAATTTGCCACTGCTTTTGTTCTGAAGCAAGCGACAGAGCAATAGCTCCGGTACCCGTACCGAGATCCAAGCACGATAAATCACTTGCTAGATGGCGCGCTAAAATATGTTCGACCAGTAACTCTGTATCTGGACGAGGAATTAAGGTTGCTGGTGATACGTAAAAAGGCAGTGACCAGAATTCACGTTCTTGTGTAATATAAGCAATAGGCTCGCCTTGCAAACGGCGCTCAAACAAAGCTAAAAAAGCGTGGAATTCATGCTCTGCTAACTTTTTGTCAGGCCAAGTTAACAAATAACTTGTTTCTTTATTTAAAACAAAGGCAAGTAGGATTTTACAATCGAGTTTTGCGCTATCAGAAAAGGCAGCGAGTAACTGCTGCCCTTGATTAATTATTTCAGCAAAACTCTGCTGGCAATATGTTATTGACGGTTTTAAGGATTCGCTCAAACCAATAACTAGTTTTGCTCAGCAAGAGCCGCAAGTAAATCGGCTTGATTTTCTAACATAATAGGCTCTAGGACCAAATGCAAGTTACCTTCAAGGACTTCGTTCAAACGATATAAAGTCAAGTTAATACGGTGGTCCGTCATACGTCCTTGCGGATAGTTGTAAGTACGAATTCGTTCTGAACGATCACCACTTGCCACTAAATTACGACGTGAAGACTCTTCTTCACTGCGGCGTTTTTCATCTTCTGCTTGTTGTAAGCGAGCTTGTAATACCGACATCGCTTGCGCACGGTTTTTATGCTGAGAGCGTTGTTCTTGACACTCGACAACTACGCCTGTTGGAATATGGGTAATACGAATGGCAGAATCAGTTTTGTTAACGTGCTGTCCACCCGCACCTGATGCGCGAAAAGTGTCAACTTTTAAATCTGCTTTATTAATTTCAATCGCGTCAGCTTCTGGTATCTCAGGCATAACAACAACGGTACAAGCAGAAGTATGCACTCGACCTTGAGATTCAGTTTCAGGAACACGTTGCACACGATGACCACCAGACTCGAACTTCATTTGTCCGTAGACGCCTTCTCCAAGCACTTTGAAAATGACTTCTTTATAGCCACCTTGTTCACTTTCATTGGTGTTCATAACTTCAATACGCCAGCCTTTCTTTTCACAGTAACGGCTATACATGCGGTATAAGTCGCCAGCAAAAATTGCCGCTTCATCACCACCGGCTCCTGCACGTAATTCAACAAAACAGTTATTGTTGTCGTTTGGATCTTTAGGTAATAGTAAAATTTGTAATTGATCGGCTAATTCTTCAATGGTTTTCTTAGCTGATTTAAATTCTTCTTGCGCCATTTCACGCATTTCAGGGTCTTCATCTTTTAGCATTTCTTCAGCTAAAGCAAAGTCTTCTTCTGCGCTTTGGTAGTCATTAAACACACTAGTGACTGCTTCTAATTGAGAAAACTCTTTTGATAAGGCAATAAATTTTTCTTGATCTGAAAGTGTTCCAGGATCAGAAAGCAAGGCTTGAACTTCTTCAAAGCGCTCGACTAATATTTCAAGTTTTTGATAAACAGATTTATTCATTAAGAAATCTTATAATTAGGAAACAGCGGATAAAAATTGGTGATGTGCAGTTTAAAGGGTTAGTTGAGCACTTTCAATCAAAGGTGTAAAAAAGCTGTAAATACCCAGCTAAGCTCAAATGTTCATCAAAATACGGTTTGGGTGTGTTGTAAGGTCGAGATCGTTATTTAATGTTATAAATATCGCGTAAGTATACCAATTTATCTAATTCGCCACCTTGGGCCGCCGATTGAATAGCGCTAGTGGGTGCATGCATAAATTTATTGGTCAACTTAGTGGCTAACTCAGCCAAAATAGCTTCTGGTGACTTATTACCCTGCAGTTGTAACAATGCTTTATCAAGTAACAGATCGCGATGTTCTAAACACTGTTTACGGTAATCTATAACGGTATCTTGGGTATTTAAGCCACGAAGCCATGACATAAACACATCAGATTGAGTAGAAACTATTGCCTCAGCTTGAACAGCTTCTTTGCGACGATTAGCTAAATTTTTCGCGATAATGCCTTGTAAATCATCGACCGTATATAGAAAAACATCTTCTAGATCACCAACCTGTTCTTCGATATCACGAGGAACCGCTAAATCAACCATAAAAATAGGACGATGCTTACGCTTTCCTAATGCGTGTTCAACCATACCTTTACCTATAATGGGTAAAGTACTACCGGTTGAACTAATAACAATATCGGCGTCAGCCATTTTGTCAGGGATTTGCGCCAAGGTAATAACGTCAGCGCCAATAGCACCAGCCATTGCTTCTGCACGGGCAATTGTGCGGTTAGCAACAGTTATTTTACCCACTTTATTCTCGTATAAATGTTTAGCAACCAGTTCAATAGTTTCACCGGCCCCCACTAATAGTACTTTTACATTTTCAAGACTGGCAAAAATATGTTTTGCTAGATTTACCGATGCAAAAGCAACCGAAACCGCACTCGCGCCAATTTCAGTTTCAGTGCGAACTTGTTTAGCAACACCAAAAGTACGTTGAAATAAACGGTCCATGACTAAAGACATAGAACCAGCAGCTTTCGCTTGGCTATAGGCTTGCTTCATTTGACCTAAGATTTGCGGTTCGCCTAAAACTAAAGAGTCTAAGCCACAAGCAACCCGCATCATGTGGTTAACGGCCTGTTGATCAGTATGCCAATATAAACTTGGCGTAATAGTTGAAGCAGGAACATTGTGATGTTTTTCTAACCAGCGGACAACTTTTTCTTGGGTAACCCTTACATCGCCTTCTTGAACTAAATACAGCTCTGTACGATTACATGTTGATAAAATAGCCGCTTCACGACATTCTACGTTTCCAAGTAATTCAGTTAATGCCACACTTAAATTGTCGGGATTAAAAGAGATTTTTTCTCTCACGGCAACAGGGGCAGTTTTGTGATTGATTCCAACAGCAACTATAGACATAACGGAACGATTCAGCCTTTTTAAGACGATTAATATAAGAAATAAAAATTATCGATAGCAATTTTTTTCCATTAATCTTTTTATTAACGACATTATTAATCAAGTTTTATAAAAAACCTATGATCTATGATAAATAATGATGTTAATTTTACGAAAAATCGCAGAAAATTAAAAGCATCAAATACGCGATAACGCAATATTATGGCGATTAACTCAATAATAATGGTTTATATGAATAAAATTACCTTATCGCTGCCACTCTTTTTCAGTTTTTTACTGATATTTCTATCTGGTTGTAGTTCTTTAACGAATAACCATCAGCAAATTACTGAACATCAAAACATTACCGAGCGCACTAAAAAGCTCACAGCAATGTCGAATTGGAAAATAAAAGGGAAAATGGGCATAATTAGCCCTAATGAGCGTCATAGCTTAACATTAAATTGGCATTACCAAGGAGATAAAAATCGCCAGATGCTAAATTTAACCACAGTGCTAGGTATTCAAGTTTTTACTTTAGAGTCGGTCAATAATATGCATGTTATTAATGTCGATGGTGAGCGCTACCAAAGCCCTGATTTAAACACCCTGCTTGCTTCGCTAACAGGTTTTACATTACCGACACACGCGATGACTTTCTGGTTAAAAGGCTTACCTTATTTAGCTAGTGATAAAATAACGTATAACGAAACAACACAATTACCCCAAACATTGACCAGCTACTCTGGTGAAAAAAAATGGTTTATTAAGTATAGTGGCTATCAACAAGTAGACCAATATCAATTAGCAACGAAGTTCACCATAAAAAAAGATAACATCACCATTAAAATTAATGTTCATCAATGGGACGTGACAAGTAATGACTAAGACTAACCAGCAATTTTATAGTTTTCCTGCACCGGCAAAGCTTAATTTATTCCTCCATATTATTGGTCAACGCAACGACGGCTATCATCAGTTAGAAACTATTTTTCAATTTTTAGATCACAGCGACACCATAGAAATAAGAAAGACTCAGGGTAATAGTATTGAATTACTCACGCCGATTGATGGTGTATTACATGAAGATAACTTAATTGTAAAAGCAGCTCGGTTACTACAAAACCACCTATTAAAAAATCCGACTACTTTTAATAACGTATATTTAGGTGCACAAATAAAAATAACAAAAATTCTCCCTATGGGGGGGGGATTAGGTGGCGGGTCATCCAACGCCGCGACTATTTTATTGGCATTAAATACTTTGTGGCAGGCCAACTTGTCTACCACCGAGCTAGCAAAACTTGGCCTATCGCTAGGTGCTGACGTACCGATTTTTATTCATGGTTTTTCTGCTTTTGCTGAAGGTGTTGGTGAAGAACTCACTGCTGTTTATCCTCAAGAAAGCTGGTTTTTAGTCAGTAAACCTGATGTCAGTATTTCTACTGCCAGTATTTTTACTGATGCTGACTTAACTCGCAATACGGCAAAAGTTAATTTAAATGATGATATTAGTAAGTTAGACATAGACTTATGCCACAATGACTGCCAGACGTTAGTAATAAAAAAGTATCCCGAGGTTGCCAAGTTACTGGCTTGGTTGGTAGAATACGCCCCGTCTCGAATGACTGGTACCGGAGCGTGTATTTTTTCTCGTTTTGATACTGAGCAAGAGGCTTGTCGCATCCAGTCATTACTTCCTAATGGAATAATTTCTTTTGTGGCAAAAGGTGTCAATACATCTCCATTACGCAATGCCATTAACAACTTAGTAACATTGCAAGTAGAAAATGCAGAATATTAATACCATTGAGAATTTATTTTCATAAAAATGCCAAGAACCACTGGAAAAAATTTAATAATTTGCTGATAGTAAACTCAAGGTTTACTAATAGCGTAACTTAAAATGTCAATAGTTTCCGAGGAACTGACCGTGCCTGACATGAAAATATTTACGGGTAATGCCACCCCTGAACTGGCCAAGAAAGTAGCTGATCGTTTGTATATGACTTTAGGCGATGCCAAAGTCGGTAGTTTTAGCGACGGTGAAATCAGTGTTGAAATTAACGAAAACGTGCGCGGTGCGGATGTTTTTATTATTCAATCAACTTGTGCGCCAACGAATAATAACCTAATGGAATTAATTGTGATGATTGACGCATTACGACGAGCATCTGCTGGTCGTATTACTGCAGTTATTCCATATTTTGGTTATGCTCGCCAAGATAGACGTGTACGTAGTGCTCGTGTACCAATTACTGCGAAAGTTGTCGCTGACTTTTTATCAAGTGTTGGTGTTGACCGAGTATTAACGGTTGACCTACACGCTGAGCAAATTCAGGGTTTCTTCGATGTACCGGTAGATAACGTATTTGGCACACCTATTTTACTTGAAGATATGCTTTCTCGTGATCTAGATAACCCGATTGTAGTTTCTCCTGATATTGGTGGTGTTGTTCGCGCTCGTGCCGTAGCTAAATTACTCAATGAAGCCGATCTTGCTATCATCGATAAGCGTCGTCCAAAAGCCAATGTTGCACAAGTTATGCACATCATTGGTGATGTTGCTGACCGCGACTGTATCATTGTCGACGACATGATAGATACTGGTGGCACATTAGCAAAAGCGGCTGAAGCATTAAAAGCACATGGCGCTAAACGCGTTATTGCTTATGCTACTCATCCAGTTCTTTCTGGTAATGCTGCACAAAACCTAAGAGATTCTGTTATTGATGAGTTAGTGGTAACAGATTCAATACCACTTACCGACGAAATTAAAGCGCTTGGTATTGTTCGTCAACTTACTTTAAGCGGTATGTTGTCTGAAGCGATTCGCCGTGTGTGTAACGAAGAATCTATTTCAGCAATGTTTGACAGTTAAGCATTCCTGATAAAAGAACTTCATAAATAATAAAGCCCCGAGTCATATTTTGACTCGGGGCTTTTTTATTTAACACAACACTAGAGCTACGCTCGCTTAATTCTTTTTGTCAGACGTTGACTATTTCTCTAAAACATCCGCTAAAGCCGCTAAACATAAAGTCACATTTTCAGTTCTTGCTGCATAGCCCATTAATCCAATGCGCCATGCTTTACCAGCAAAACCACCTAGGCCAGCGCCAATTTCTAAATTATATTCATTAAGTAAGGTTTGGCGAACAGCTGCATCATCAACGCCTTGAGGAATCAATACCGTATTTAATTGTGGTAAACGGTATTGCTCTTCAACAACAAACGCTATGCCTAGTTTTTCTAATCCCGTTTTTAATTTCAGGTGTTGGTTTTTATGGCGTTGCCACGCATTTTCTAAACCTTCATCTTGTAACATCACTAAAGATTCATGCAAAGCATAGAGAGAATTCACCGGTGCCGTATGATGATAACTACGTTTACCTGTACCGCCCCAATAGCCCATAACCAAAGATAAATCTAAAAACCAACTGGGCACTTTAGACTTTCTACTTGTTAATTTTTCAACAGCTTTAGTACTAAAGCTAATCGGTGATATGCCGGGCACACACGATAAACATTTTTGACTACCCGAATAAATAGCATCGATTCCCCAATCATCAACCTTTAGTTCAACACCGCCTAATGAGGTCACTGCATCGACGATAGAAAGCGCTGAATTTTCTTGAGCTATGGCACATAAGGCTTTTGCATCAGACAATACACCAGTAGATGTTTCAGCATGAACAAAGGCTAAAAATTTAACATCACTATTGTCTTTAAAAGCTTGTTTTACTTTATTGACATCGACAGGCGTTCCCCACTCATCGTTTATAACGATGGCTTGAGCCCCTATGCGTTGAACATTTTCCACCATACGCGAACCAAAAACACCATTTACACAAACAATCACTTTTTCGCCTGGTTCAACTAAGTTAACAAAACAAGTTTCCATACCTGCCGAGCCTGGCGCTGAAACCGCCATCGTTAATTCATTCTTGGTTTGAAATGCGTATTGTAGTAATGATTTAATTTCGTCCATCATCTGCACAAACTCTGGGTCTAAATGACCAATGGTCGGACGACCTAAAGCAGATAAAACACGGGGTGAAACATCACTAGGACCGGGGCCCATTAAAGTACGAGGAGTTGGATAGAAAGATGTAATTGTCATAGTTAATTCTCTTATCGACATTAGGCATTAGAAGTTATGAGGCACATATACCCGCTCAATTTCAGGACGCAGGTTGCTAGAGTGTATTTTGAATGGTAACGGGTCTAACACCTAAGTTTCAATAAAAAATTATCTATAACGGTCATTTAGCCCAATGATACCCATAATAAGCAGCCATCATTAATAGGTTATTAATCATATTAACGTTGGATATGTTTAAGTTGAGGTGTTATTATGCCGCGCCTTTTATGATGATTGAATTATTTTTATTGTTGTAAAGGTTCATTGTTGTTTTTGGTCGCAAAAAACAACTCAACTAACTCTTTAATATTAGGTATTAAAAAATGACTGATTTATTTACTTTAGAAGCTGAAGTTCGTACTGACCTAGGGAAAGGTGCGAGCCGCCGCCTACGTCACGCAAACAAAGTTCCTGCAATTTTATACGGTGAAGGCCAAGAGCCGATTTCTTTAACGTTAGAGCACAAAAATGTTTACCGTGCACAACAAGAAGAAGCATTCTACTCTCACGTTTTAACTGTAAACATCGACGGTAAGCCAGTTGAGTGTCTTTTAAAAGACATGCAACGTCATCCGTTCAAGCAACTTGTAATGCATTTAGATTTTTTACGCATTGATGCATCTCATGCAGTTCACGTTAACGCTCCTATTCACTTCCTTAACGAAGAAGAAGCAGAGAAAAAAGGTGGCAACATTACTCACCAGATTAACGAAATTGCGATTAGCTGTTTACCTGCTGACATTCCAGAATTCATCGAAGTTGATGTTGCTGATTTAGAAGTTGGTCAAACATTGCATTTATCAGACGTTACTTTGCCTAAAGGCGTAACATCTGACGAATTAGCAAAAGGCGAAGATCATGATCAAGCTGTTGTTTCATTAAATGCACCGAAAGGCGTAACTGAAGAAACTGATGAAGCTGAAGAAACTGAAGCTACTGAATAATCATTAAGTATAAGCTTAAATGACTATTCAACTAGTTGTGGGCCTGGGTAATCCAGGCCCCGAATATACAAAAACTCGTCATAATGCCGGAGTTTGGTTCGTCGAAGAACTTGCTTCTCGCTACAACATCTCCCTCAGACCAGAAAAAAAATATTTCGGACTTTACGGCAAAGGCCTAATAGGTAACGAAGTTGTTCATTTGCTTGTTCCAACAACGTTTATGAATAGAAGTGGTCAGTCTGTAGCGCCTCTTGCAAATTTTTTCCGTATTCCCGTCGATAATATCCTTGTTGCTCATGATGAGTTAGACATGGAACCGGGCGTCTGTAAAATTAAAAAGGGTGGCGGGCACGGTGGACATAACGGCTTACGCGATATTATTTCGTGTCTGGCTAATAACAAAGAATTTTATCGGTTACGCATTGGTATAGGCCACCCAGGTCATAGAGATCGCGTTACCGGACATGTACTTGGCAAAGCACCAGCTATTGACCAAGACAAAATAGATCAAGCGATTGATGAAGCAAGCCGATGTATCGACATCTGGCAAACAGACGATTTAAAGAAAGCTCAAAATCGTTTGCATTCATTCAAGCCGCTATAACTAAACTTTTAAAACAATTTTGCAACACAATTAAGGTATTATCATGGGATTCAAATGCGGTATTGTTGGCTTGCCCAACGTAGGTAAATCAACACTTTTCAATGCATTAACAAAAGCAGGTATTGAAGCAGCTAATTTTCCATTTTGTACTATTGAGCCGAATACGGGTGTAGTGCCCGTGCCCGACCCTCGTTTAGATGCATTAGCCAAAATTGTAAACCCTGAACGCGTGCTAGCAACTACTATGGAATTTGTTGATATTGCAGGTTTAGTGGCTGGCGCTTCAAAAGGTGAAGGTTTAGGAAATAAATTTCTTGCTAACATTCGTGAAACCGATGCAATTGGTCACGTTGTGCGTTGTTTTGATAATGACAACATTATTCATGTTGCCAATAAGGTTAGCCCTAGTGATGACATAGAAGTGATCAATACTGAGCTGGCTTTGTCTGATATGGACACTGCGGAACGAGCAATTTTCCGCTTAGCGAAGAAAGCCAAAGGTGGCGATGCAGACGCTAAATTTGAAATGCCGGTATTAGAAAAGATATTAAAGCATGTTGAAGAAGGACATATGATACGTTCTTTAACATTGTCTAAAGAAGAAAAAGCAGCGGTAGACTACTTAAACTTTTTAACACTAAAGCCGACCATGTATATCGCGAATGTGAATGATGATGGCTTTGAAAATAATCCTTACCTAGATCAAGTTCAAGCAATTGCTGATGCCGAAGGTGCTATCGTTGTTGCTGTTTGTGCTGAAATTGAAAGTGAATTGTCTGAAATGGATGATGAAGACCGTGTTGAGTTTATGGCTGACCTTGGACTAGAAGAACCTGGGCTTAATCGTGTTATTAATGCTGGTTATTCTTTGCTTCACTTGCAAACCTATTTTACGGCAGGTGTAAAAGAAGTACGTGCATGGACAGTAAAGCAAAATGCTACTGCTCCACAAGCTGCTGGTGTTATTCATACCGACTTTGAAAAAGGCTTTATTCGCGCAGAAGTTATTGCCTATGATCACTTTATCGAATTTAATGGCGAGTCAGGGGCTAAAGAGGCCGGTAAATGGCGTTTAGAAGGTAAAGAGTACCGTGTTAAAGATGGTGATGTGGTTCACTTCAGATTTAACGTGTAATGTTTACGCTTTAACGCGAATAAATTAAATAGTAAAAGGAGCTTCGGCTCCTTTTTTGTCTCTAAAAGTAAGTTATTACTCGTCATTAAAATTTGAAAAAATGACTAAAAAAGAAAAAGATATAAATAATAAACAATGAAAACAATAGACTACTTAATTTAAAAAATTTAAAAATATCTTGTTTTATTTCTAAAATATACCACAATTATCATAATACCAATCTGATATAAGTTAAAATCATCAACGTCAGACCAATAACCTATTACTTTAATAAACAATAAAAAGGCAGACCATGAAAAAAACACTCCTACTTGCTAGCTTAATTGCCGCTTCAGTAACTTTTGCCCCTGTGACTAAAGCCGATAATATATCTCTTCGTATTTGTGAATACGTTGCGGCTAATGATAAGAACCGCTTACGTTCATTTATGAAACAAAATAAATTAAAAATTCGTGCACTTTTTGGTAGTATCGAATGTAACGGCCAAAATTTATTAGTTTTTGCTGCATCTAATAGCGCTTTAGAAACAGGTGAATTTATTATTGGTAAAGTACCTTCAAAAGAAGTTGCTAAACATATCGCCGATATTGGTAAATACTCAAAACATTTAGAAGAAGAAGCAAAAGAACGCGTAAAATAATCATAAGTTGATATCTACGCTTCTTTAAAATAAAGCAAGAACTTAGCGTTCTTGTTTTTATTTTAAAGAGATTGCGCTTTCCTAGAATATTAAACGCCCAATTTGTAGACTAAACAAGCAAACAGAAAGAAATTAGCATTTATTATAAAAAAACGGTTGACGTAGCCTAAGCAGATTTGCATAATACGCGCCACTTGCTGAGAGGCAATACGGAAAGGCTACATAGCTCAGCTGGTTAGAGCACATCACTCATAATGATGGGGTCCCAGGTTCAAATCCCGGTGTAGCCACCATTTAACTCTTAGTAGTGAAAGAAGTATTAGAAGAAATGCGGGTTTGGCGGAATTGGTAGACGCGCTGGATTTAGGTTCCAGTATCGAAAGATGTGAGAGTTCAAGTCTCTTGACCCGTACCATTCTAACTAACATTTATCATCATGATATTTGTTAGAAAGTAAGTAACATTGCAGGGGTATAGCCAAGCGGTAAGGCAGCTGGTTTTGATCCAGTCATTCAGAGGTTCAAATCCTCTTACCCCTGCCACTTTCTTGTTTAACATTCCTTTTTTAAAACTCAATCAGTCTTTATTAAAACTAATATTAAACATTATAAGTGTCATATTTACTTGTTATTTAGAATACCTACAGGGGTATAGCCAAGCGGTAAGGCAGCTGGTTTTGATCCAGTCATTCAGAGGTTCAAATCCTCTTACCCCTGCCACTTTATTGTTTAATATTCATTTTTTAAAACGTAATTAATTTTTATTAAAAAAATAGTAAACATTACTGAGTGACATAATAATTATTTGAAATATCTACAAGGCTATTAATGCTTAGTAGTATTAGAAGCAATGCGGGTTTGGCGGAATTGGTAGACGCGCTGGATTTAGGTTCCAGTATCGAAAGATGTGAGAGTTCAAGTCTCTTGACCCGTACCATTCTAACTAACAGTTATCATCATGATAGTTGTTAGAAAATAAGTAACATTACAGGGGTATAGCCAAGCGGTAAGGCAGCTGGTTTTGATCCAGTCATTCAGAGGTTCAAATCCTCTTACCCCTGCCATTCTTTTTGAATCTTACCTTAAACACCCAATAAATATTATCTTAAGACTTAATCTATTACTGCATTGAAAAATTTCTTTTAAGATCCATTATCACTTCAACTTATACACCACAAGCGTAAGCTAAAGCCTTATTTTTCAAAAAAGGTATCTTATTTGCCATTGTCAGCCCTATGTTTCGAAAGAGTTTAATAGCTGGTGATGGGTGGCTAAACGTTGCATACAGTGAATCCATCGTTGTCATCATCAATAGATTGTCTATTCGTCGCTTAGATTCGTAACGTGATAAAACCTCAGGCAAGTGCCAACACTCATTATTACCAATGGCACTGGCTATGACGGTTTGTAAAGCCTTAACATCTTTAAAGCCAAGATTTACTCCCTGCCCTGCCATGGGGTTAATGGTGTGCGCTGCATCACCTAATAATAATACTCGACCTTTTTGATAAGTATTAGCATGTCGACGAGTCAGTGGAAATGCCCCTTTATTAATAACCTTTATTTGACCTATTCGTTGTGGAAATTTTTCAATGATTTCACTTTGCAGTTGTTCATTAGATAAAGCCGACAACCTTTTTATCTCGTTTTTTTGATGATACCAAACCAAGGAAGCATAACCACCTAATTGACTTTCTCCTGGCAGCGGTAAGAAAGCAATTGGGCCAGTCTGAAAAAATTGTTGCCAGGTAATATCTTGTTGTAAATGTTGAGTTTCAACATTAATAAGCATTGCTGATTGCTGATAATCCCAACCCGTTATACCTATATGAGCTAGTTTTCTTACCTGTGAATGAGCGCCATCAGCCGCAATTAATATTTGAGTGGTAATTTTTTCTATTTCACTACACTCTTTTTCAGCCGGTTTAATTGCCAAGCTTACTGCGATTTCATTTTGATGTTCAGTAAAGCTTTCTAAACTCGCTGGTGCAAATAAAGTCACCTTACTGTGAGTTTTAATTTGCTGCCATAAGGCAAGCTGAACTAAGCGATTTTCAATAATATGGCCAAGATGAGATTGCCCAATGTCATCGGCGTTAAACTCGGTATAACTTGCCTGATTTTCCCAAACACCTAATCGTTTATAAGGACACATTCGCCATTGTTTTAATTGTGGCCAAGCCCCCAATTGTGTTAACAAATGCTCAGAAGCAAGCGATATAGCTGAAACACGTAAATCTAGTGCTTGTGTTTCATTAAAACAGACGGGTTGCTTTGGTTCGACAATAGCCACAGTTAACCCTAAGTTTGCCAAAGATAACGCACTAGCAGCGCCAACCATACCACCACCGACCACGACACAATCAAAATTGCTCATAAAATTTACACTTTTTATTTAATGATTTTTCAAAGTTATTCTAACCAACCTATATCAGTTATACGAATATTATTAATGGTTGCGGTCAATAATTGAGATCAGATAGACCCGCGCCACTTAAAGTTGAATCGGGTACTGGCGTCAAGCGTCAAGAAGGAGTAAAATATGCATCCTTAAATTGAACTAACTGCGAAGCAATAAA
The DNA here is from genome assembly GCF_014077345.1 of Colwellia sp. BRX8-4. NCBI lineage: Bacteria > Pseudomonadati > Pseudomonadota > Gammaproteobacteria > Alteromonadales > Colwelliaceae > Colwellia > Colwellia sp. BRX8-4. Next base: position 15,162 of record NZ_JACGVS010000024.1, on the reverse strand, counting down.
TTTCATGTTAGTTTGTCTAAATTTTTAAATATTTAATGAGTGGAAAGTTAATGAGTAAAAAGCTATATATCAAAACTTGGGGTTGCCAAATGAACGAGTATGACTCGCAGAAAATGGCCGAATTATTAGATTCAACGCATGGTTTTGTATTGGCTGACGAAGCTGAAGATGCTGATGTCATCTTATTAAACACTTGTTCTATACGCGAAAAGGCACAAGAAAAGGTTTTTCATCAGCTAGGCCGTTGGAAACATCTAAAAGACAATAAACCCGGTTTATTAATTGGTGTTGGTGGCTGTGTTGCTTCTCAAGAAGGTGATGCTATTCGCCAGCGTGCGCCTTATGTTGATATGGTTTTTGGCCCACAAACATTGCACCGCCTACCTGAAATGATCCAACAAGTTACCGGTGATCATAATCCTGTTGTTGATGTTAGCTTTCCTGAAATTGAAAAGTTTGATCGTCTTCCTGAACCTAAAGCTGATGGCGCTAGCGCTTTTGTGTCGATTATGGAAGGCTGTAGTAAATACTGTACCTTCTGTGTTGTACCTTACACTCGTGGTGAAGAAGTCAGTCGTCCACTTGACGATGTATTATATGAAATAGCTCAACTTGCTGCACAAGGTGTACGAGAAGTTAATTTATTAGGACAAAACGTTAATGGCTATCGTGGTATTACGCACGATGATGAAATTTGTCGTTTTTCAGAATTATTGCGTTTGGTTGCTACGGTTGACGGCATTGACCGTATTCGCTATACAACATCACATCCGATTGAATTTACCGATGATATCATTGAGGTCTACAAAGACGTTCCTGAATTAGTAAGTCACCTACATTTACCGGTACAAAGTGGCTCAGATAGAATTTTAACGCAAATGAAACGTGGTCATACTGCATTAGAATATAAATCACAAATTCGAAAATTAAAGAAAGCACGTCCAGATATTTGCATGAGTTCAGATTTCATTATTGGTTTTCCTGGTGAATCGGATGCTGACTTCCAAGCAACAATGGATTTAATTAAAGCGGTAGATTTCGATTTAAGCTTTAGTTTTATTTACAGTGCTCGCCCTGGTACACCGGCAGCAGATATGATTGATGATATTTCTGATATCACTAAAAAAGAACGTTTAAAAGTGCTTCAAGACCAAATTACCCATCAAGCATTACGTATTGCACGTCAAATGTTGAATACAGAACAACGTATTCTTGTTGAAGGTCCTTCAAAGAAAAATCCGATGGAATTACGCGGTAAAACAGAAAATAACCGCACGGTTAATTTTGTTGCTCCTCACACGGTTATTGGTCAATTTGTTGATATTAAAATTACTGATGTTTATGCTAACTCGCTGCGCGGTGAATTAGTGCGCGAAGAAAGTGAAATGGGCTTGCGCATTGCGTATTCTCCACAAGACATCCTAGCGAACAGTCATCATACTAGCAAAAGTAGTAACATCGACGAGTTAGGTGTTGGTAGTTTTACGCCTTAATAATTAAAACCTTAGCCTATAAAAACGGATATAAATTTGACTACAAGTATTAGCAAACAATTTGACTTAACACCGCTTGATAATAATCGCCTAGCGAATTTATGTGGTTCAATGGACGATAACTTAAAAACCATTGAACGTCGCCTTGGTGTTAAAATAAGTTACAGCAGCAATGAATTTAAAGTGATGGGTGAACCCGCAAATTGTGAAGCCGTCATTGTCTTGCTTAAGAATTTATATATTGAAACAGCAACCGTAAAAAATGAGCTAAAAGAAATCACAGAAAAAATGGTCCATCTTGCTATTTTAGACGCAAAAGTGCTTGAGCAAGAGCCCACTAAAGTTGATGTTGATTTCGACAAGTTAGTGACTATAAAAACCAAACGTGGTGTCGTCAAACCTCGTAATCCAAACCAGCAAAGTTATGTGCATAACATTATGAGTAATGACATTAGCTTTGGCGTTGGTGTTGCGGGTACAGGTAAAACCTATTTAGCCGTTGCTTGTGCTGTTGAAGCTTTAGAAAAACAAGAAGTTAGACGAATTCTGTTAACACGCCCAGCCGTTGAAGCGGGTGAAAAATTGGGATTCCTTCCAGGTGATTTATCACAAAAAGTGGATCCTTACCTGCGCCCATTATACGACGCACTCTTTGAAATGCTAGGTTTTGAAAAAGTTGAAAAGCTTATCGAGCGCAATGTCATTGAGATTGCTCCTCTTGCTTATATGCGTGGCAGAACATTAAATGATGCTTTTATAATTCTTGATGAAAGTCAGAATACGACCGTAGAACAAATGAAAATGTTTTTAACCCGTATTGGCTTTAATGCCCGTGCTGTTATCACCGGTGATATTACCCAAGTAGATTTACCACGTGGTGCTAAATCAGGCTTACGTCACGCGATTGAAGTACTTGACGATATTCCTGGCATTAGTTTCAACTACTTTGAATCAAAAGATATTGTCCGCCACCCGGTTGTGGCTAGAATTGTTGATGCATATGATGCTTTTGAACAAAAAGAAAAACGTTTAAAAGATGAAAAAAGAAATAAAGCGGCACTTGATGCTATGGATAATCAATAGTGGCAACACTACTCGATCTTCAACATGCTTGTGATGCCAAAAATTTACCCAGCAATGAACAGTTTCAATCTTGGGTAAATATCGCTTTAAATAATGATAAAACGGATTTTGAACTTACCATTCGTCTCGTTGACGTTAAAGAAAGCCAGTCTCTGAACTTACAGTATCGTGGAAAAGATAAACCGACCAATGTTTTATCATTTCCTTTTGAGGTACCAGCAGAAATTGAACTAGACTTACTCGGTGATTTAGTGATTTGTGCTGACATCGTCGCCCAAGAAGCCAATGAACAGCACAAAGACCTGCATAATCACTGGGCTCATATGGTGATTCATGGCTGCTTACACTTATTAGGTTACGATCATATTGATGAAGTTGAAGCCACAGAAATGGAAGCACTGGAAACAAAATTACTTAAAGCACTCGATATATCCGATCCTTATATTATAAATGAATAAATTTATCCTTTAGAATTCATAGATAAATAACCACTTACTACTTGAATTTACTTTCGATTGATTAGAAAATAAGCAACAAGTTAACCTTACAGGAAATAAATAAGCTCTATGAGCGATGACCACCCCCACTCTAGCAACGGCTCTGCAAATCGATCGATACTTGATAAAATAGTACAGGTCTTTACCGGAGAGCCCAAAAGTAAAGACGAATTGGTTGATGTATTAAATGACGCTGAAGACCGCGACTTAATTAAGCCAGAAACCAAGTTAATGATCCAAGGTGTATTAGAAGTTTCTGATATGCGAGTGCGTGATATTATGATCCCAAGATCGCAAATGGTCACGCTTGATATCAACGATCCGATTGAACATTCTTTACCGATCATCTTAGAGTCTGGTCACTCTAGATTTCCTGTTATTAACGACGATATTGATCACATTGAGGGAATTTTACTCGCTAAAGATCTGCTCGCTTACGGCTTTGGTCAACAAGAAGAATGCATCATAGCCAAAATAATTCGTCCATCGATTATTGTTCCAGAAAGTAAAAGAGTTGAACCGTTATTACAAGAGTTTCGTTCTCAGCGTTATCATATGGCAATTGTTGTTGATGAATATGGTGGCGTTTCTGGTGTTGTCACTATTGAAGATATTCTTGAATTAATTGTTGGTGAAATTGAAGATGAAACAGATGATGAAATTGAACTAGATATTAAGTATCTTGCCGGTAATGTTTATCAAGTTAAGGCATTAACAGAGCTTGATGACTTCAATGAATATTTTAATACTGAGTTTGATGGCAACGATGCCGATACTATTGGTGGCGTAGTGTTACATCAATTTGGCCATATGCCTAAAAAAGGTGAAATAATGACGATTGGTGATTTTGAATTTAAAGTCACCGCCGGCGATAATCGCCGTATCCAAAGCTTACATATTACGATTCCAAAAGACCATAAAATCAATGGAAAGATAGTCGACTAACCTCAATGGCGCTCAAGACACTAGGCACTCGCCTAATAAAACGACTACGCGATAACTTATTTAATAAGCGTAACTGGCTCAGCTTCCTTGCTGGGCTCAGCTTAGTGCTCGCCTACGCACCTTTTTCGCTATGGTGGCTGATGCTTATTGTGCTGCCGTTATTTCTCCATTCTATTAATGGTACTGATGTAAAGACAGCCACTAAACAAGGTTTCATCTTTGCTCTTGGTTGGTTTGGTAGCGGTATTAGTTGGGTGCATGTCAGTATTGATCAATTTGGTGGTTTGCCACTATTTTTCTCACTGTTATTGATGGTGTTATTGTGTTGTTATTTGGCACTTTATCCAGCACTTGCTTGCTATTTATCAACGAGGTTTGCGCCAAAGAAAAAATTCTCTCTGTGGTTACTGCCACCCTGCTGGCTTATTTCAGAATATTTGCGTGCTAACATCTTGACTGGTTTTCCCTGGCTTTCAATTGGCTATAGCCAAATCGATGGTCCACTAGCGAGTTTTGCACCACTGATTGGTGAAATAGGAATAAGTGCTTTGCTGCTGGTAATCAGTATTGCGGTTATTAATGTTATAAATAACTGCTATCGCAAGACACATATACTCTTATTGATTGCTGTGTCTATCTCCGCTTATTTATTAACGAATGTTGCTTGGGTAACACCGACCAGCAAAACAATTACCGCTGCTTTAGTACAAGGTAATGTTGAACAATCAATGAAATGGCAGCCCGAAAAAGAGTGGCCCATCCAATTAAAATACCTAGATCACAGCCGAGAAAATTATGATGCTGACATTATTGTTTGGCCGGAGTCAGCAGTAACAGCATTAGAACCCGCTGCACAAGACTTTCTCAGTATGGCCGATAGATCTGCCGCACTCAATGATAGTGCTATTATTACCGGTATTTTAGATTACAAATATCAATCAAAAACCTATTTCAATTCACTGATTGTCATCGGTAAAAAAGAAAGTAACGACGATACTGGGCATTACCGTTATAACCATAGTAACCGCTATTATAAAAACCACCTGTTACCCATAGGTGAATTTGTGCCTTTTGGTGACATATTAAGAAAAATTGCGCCAATATTTAATTTACAATATTCTTCTTTCACCCGAGGTGACTATATTCAACCCAACCTTGTTGCTAAAGGCGTTCATCTATTACCGCTTATTTGTTTTGAAATTGCCTTTCCTGAGCAATTAGCCGCTAACTTTACCAACGAAACCGACATTTTACTCACGGTTAGCAATGATTCTTGGTTTGGCGATTCACATGGTCCACATCAACATTTAGACATTGCTCGCATGCGCGCTTTGGAATTTGGTCGACCACTGCTACGTGCCACCAACAATGGTGTAACCGCTATCGTTGATCACCAAGGAAATATTCAAGCCACACTGCCACAGTTTACTGACGCTGTGCTTAAAGCTGACCTTGAACTCGTCCAAGGAAAGACTTTTTATAGTCAATATTGGCAACTTATTCATTGGTTATTACCATTAATACTATTAATTTTATTTTTCTGCCTTTATCCTATGCTCAATAAAAAAACATAAAAAACAATAATACATAGGATTTATTTATGAAAGTATTGACTAAACACCTGTCCACTTTAACCTTATTTTTACTGACCTCTACCAGTTTAGCCTTCGCACAAACAACCATTATCACCAATGTTCAGGGCTATACTTTAGCTGACCAACAATTAAAGCAGTTTACGGCTATTCAATTTACCGATGATAAAATTGATAAACTTTTTATCGATGGTGAAGTATTACCTAAATCCGGTCAGATGACGGTTATCGATGGCCAGGGTAAAACACTACTTCCGGGCTTAATTGATGCTCATGGCCATATATTAAGTTACGGCTTAAGTTTGATGCAAGCAAATTTACTTGGCTCACTTTCAGAAGAATCAGCGGTAAAGAAAGCCATAAATTATGCAAAGGCAAACCCAGATATTACTTGGGTACAAGGACAAGGCTGGAACCAAACTCAATGGGAAAACACCCAATTTCCAACAGCAAAATCGCTAGATAAACACTTTCCTAACAAACCAGTATTCTTACGACGTGTTGATGGACATGCGGGCTGGGCCAATACTAAAGCGATGGAGCTTGCTGGTATAACATCAGCGACACAAAGTCCAACGGGTGGCGATATAATTCGTGATGACTCTGGTCAGCCAACAGGAATTTTTATTGATAATGCCATGGATTTGATCACTAAAAGCATTGCCCCTTTGACCAAGCAAGAACAAAAATTAGTCTTAAAAAAAGCGCTTAATAAATTGGTATCTTTTGGTTTAACCAGTGTTCATGATGCTGGTATTTTTACTGATAACCTTGAACTATTCAAAGAATTGAGCAATGAAAACGCCCTCCCTATGCGTGTCAACGCTATGTTGTATTTACCCTCTGAAAATTGGCAGGAAACACTCAAGCAAGGACCATTCACTAGCCGTGATAACATGCTTAATTTTAATAGTGTGAAAATTCAAGCCGATGGTGCTTTGGGTAGTCGTGGCGCCTCTTTAATTGCTGATTATTCAGACCATGCTGGTCATAAAGGTTTAATGTTACATGACAAAGAAAAGTTAACCTTGTATATGAATACTGCGATGAAGGCAGGTTTTCAGGTGAATACTCATGCCATTGGTGATAATGCTAATAAAGTGGTTCTAGATTTATATCAACACCAAATAAAAGCAACAAATAGCGAAGCGCTTCGTCATAGAGTTGAACATGCGCAAATATTACAATTAAGTGATATTCCTCGCTTCGCTGAGCTCAACATTATCGCTTCAATGCAAGCTACACACGCAACCAGTGATAAAAACATGGCTGTTGACCGAATTGGTGAAGAACGTATTTTAGGTGCTTATGCATGGCGTAAATTGATGAATGCCAAAGCTATAATCGCTGCAGGCTCAGATTTTCCAGTGGAATCTCCTAATCCATTTTTTGGTTTACACTCTTCAGTCACCCGTCAAGATCATCAGAACCAACCGAAAAATGGCTGGTTCAGTGAAGAAAGTATGACACGCTTAGAAGCCTTACGAACTTTTACTATTGACGCGGCTTATGCAGCACACCAAGAAAATACTTTAGGTAGCTTAGAAAAAGGTAAAAAAGCTGACTTTATTTTATTAGAAGATAATTACTTTACAGAAAACCAACAAGATATCTGGAAGAATAAAGTCATAGCGACTTGGGTAAATGGAAAAAAAGTTTACGCTCATTAAAGTAAATATTTTATATAAAAAAAGCCCATAAGGGCTTTTTTTATGACTTATTTGTAACGAACTAAACTAGTTGCTTAGGGTGCAAGGCTATTTGATTACGGCCATTATCTTTTGCTCGGTACATAGCGGCATCAGCACACTCAATCCAAGCTTCATAACTTTCAATACTAATGTCTATTTCAGCAATCCCCATACTTACCGTATATTTAACATCAATGTCATTATATTTCACCACAGATTTTTCAATCTCTTCTCTTAATCGTTCAGCAAATACTTTACCATTATCTAATGGTGTGTCCGCTAATAATATAACAAATTCCTCACCACCGTAGCGCCCCGAAACATCTGTTTCACGCACATGATGGCGAATAAGTCCTGAGATATGGCGAATAACTTCGTCACCAACGACATGGCCATAGGTATCGTTAACCACTTTAAAATGATCAATATCAATCATCACTAAGCAACTAGGGTTTTGACTACGGATCCAACGCTTGTATTCCGCTTGCAAGCAATGCTCCCAGTGCGTGCGATTAAACAGTTTTGTTAGGCCATCAGTTTGACTCAAAATAGCTAATTCTTTATTCGCCTTAACTAAGTCTTTTTTATGAGAAGCATTATCAGTCACATCATAAATAATGAGACATAAATGAGTCACTATTCCTGTCGCTGACATCAAAGGAATAAAAGTAGTATTTTGATACATATAATCAGCCGCCCCTGTGATAGGACGATAATTTTGAAACTTAAACAAATAAGGACGTTGTTCCCAAATTGTAAAGGCTTTATTTTTTAGTAAAAAGACTGATTCAGCTTTGCGCTTAAACCATGCTTCAGGTATTTCATCAAACAAAGGGAATAGCACTTTATCTTTCACTTCACGGGGTAACAGACCGCTATGATTCTCCATAAAACCATTCCATATTTGCACTTTATAATCTCTATCTAGTACAACCAATCCTACATCGATGGTGTGTAACATTTCCATTAACCAATGTAATTCATTTATTTGTGATGTTTCTAATGACATAGTTAATCCAGTAAGTAAGAGATTTTATTATTGAGTGTACGCATAGACTCTTCGGTAAAGAGTAAGAGTAAATCACATTTGATTGAATAGTCTTCAATGCTATAACTAATTTCGATAGCTAAGGTACGCTTCCATTTTTTAGAGTTGGTCGCTATCAACTCAGATATTTTTTTATGTTGTCCTAAAACAACGGGGTGGCCTTGGCTAAAAGGCATATCTAATTGGGCAGAAACACCATTTAAACAAGCACCAATAAGTACATTGGCTAGATCCATTAATAATTCAAGCTCAGTACTTTCATCAACTTCATACTTATAATTCATTAATGAAGCAACATCTTTAAAACTTGAGTCATTTAAAATAAGTAGTGCTTCACCAGAAATACCCGCGCCAATAAATCCTTGGCAAATTCCCGAAGTACTTTCTTGTTCTTCTACATCAGAGAGCGCCATGCTCAGTTCACTAACTTCAATTAAGTTGACATTAGGAATGGGGAGAACAACAAACACATCAAGTAAACGCGCTAATAAATCTCCTGCTTGTCCCATAGCGACGTTGGCTATTTCTTGGTAACAGTCTCGAAGTTCAGGGTCTAAGAAAAACGCTTCATCTGATTGTTCTCTTTCAATACTAACTGTCTCTGCCGCTTGTGTCAGTGGTGCCAACTCGCTATGTTTAGGAGCTGGGGCTATCACCGGCGGTTTTTCGATTTCAACGGGTAAAGGCTTTTCTTCTTCGCTGTTTTGGGTAAAAATACCGTAAGCCGATAATATTTCTGTTAGTTTGGTTTTATTGACTGGCTTTTGAATAAAGTCTAGAGCACCTAAGCTCGTAACACGTTGGTGTGCTTCTGGCTGTATATCGCCAGAAATTACAATCACCATAGTGTTTAAGTCTTCTTTAATAATAGTTTCAAGGACTTGGTAACCGTCCATCACTGGCATATTTAAATCAAGTAAAAGTACATCACCTTTACCAGCTTTTATTGCTTGAATGCCTTCTTCGCCGTTAGTAGCAAAGCTTATCTCGACATCCCAATCATCAGGTAAAGAACGTGCTACCTGCTTACGCGCCATATTTGAGTCATCACAAATTAACAAGGGTATTGACATATTTTCGTTATTCCTATTTTCAGATAATAGTTGTGGTGATGATTTTTCAACATTTTACTGTTTATCTATAAATAACAATAGATAATATTTGAAATAAAGCACTAAATAATGGCTATTTTTTATCGTCAAAGTTAACATCTCTTTATCCAAAATTTTTAAGCGCGCTTAACATTATGAAATTTTCAACCGTATTTCTTACTTTTTCACTGATTTTAACTTTAAATAGCCTGAGCATTTTTGTGGCATCTGCAAAGCCACTTGATGAAGATAATTTACAACAAACAACTGACTTAGTTAAGGCAAATAACAAATTCATCACGCTATTAGGTACACAAGTTGATGTTGGTCAAAAAGCCCCTAATTTTAAAGTGGTTAATGCCAGTTTTGTGCCGGTAACTCTCGAAGCATTCTCAGGAAAAAACATTCTTATCTCTGTGGTACCAAGTTTAGACACCGGCGTCTGTGCCTTACAAACAAAACGTTTCAACGAAGAAATGGCAAAATTACCCCAAGACATTGTTGTGTTAACGATTAGCAATGATTTACCTTTTGCGCAAAAACGTTTTTGTGAAGCAGAAAGTATCGATAAAATAACGGTCTTATCTGATTCAGTGTGGCGCAACTTTGGTAGTAATTACGGCTTACTCATTAAAGATATGGGCTTATTAACGCGAGCGATATTTATTATTGATTCATCAGGAATGATCGCTTACAAGGAAATTGTTGCTGATATTTCAAAGCACCCTAATTATGAATTAGCCCTTTCGACCATACAAGCATTAAGCCCAAGTGAAACACTGGATATGGAAACGGTTCAAGAGAATAACGACAAACAATAAATCATTACATTTCAAAAGCTTAAATTAAAAACAATTTTAATTTAAATTTAAAACTTGAAAAATAAAACATCGCGCCCATCTTTATTAATGTAGTCGCCACAAGCTAAACGGGACTACATTAACCGCCTGTTCAATATTGAAAGGCACCTTAAATCTCTGAGAATAATAATTTCAGCCTAGCTATATCGCGACTTTATGTTGGTTATAGTAAGCACAGAAATATTCAAAAGAGATCCCATATTGCTAATACCCTTACATCTCAATTATGGGTATAACTAATAGGATATGAATTATGCGTATACAAACAGATATCAGCCCACTTTACCGTTCATTTATTGGCTTTGAACACTTAGCGGGTTTAATTGAAAAAGCGTCTCGTACAGACAAGCAATCATCTTACCCCCCTTACAATGTAGAATTACTTGCCGAAGACCAATATCGTATTACTATGGCTATTGCTGGCTTTGCCGATGAAGATCTTGAAATTGAATCAAAAGAGAACACCTTAATCGTTACCGGTACCAAACCTGTCAACGATAATGGTTCACCAAGAAACTTTGTACATCAAGGTATTGCTGAGCGTAACTTCGAACGTAAATTTCAACTCGGTGAACATGTCAAAGTCATCGGTGCTTTTATGGAGCATGGTTTGCTGCATATAGATTTAGAGAGAGAAATACCTGAAGCGTTAAAACCAAGAAAAATTGCGATAAATGGTAAAAGTTTACTGCAACCACGTGCTGCTTCAAGAACTAACCATTCGATAGGAGCAAACGAAAGCTAAACTTTTATTGATTATGTTTCTCCCTTATATTTTTTGCCCAGTCTATGACTGGGCTTTTTTTGTTTAAGAGGTATAAAATATAAAACGTTAATAAGCTCTTTAATTACACAATTATATCGCTGTAATACATGTTAACTACTCATAACGTAGCGCATCAATAGGATCTAAATTAGCCGCTTTAGCCGCTGGAATAATACCAAATAACAGCCCAACGCCTGCACTAAAACCAAACGATAACATTATAGCCCACATAGGTACTTCTGCTGATGGTAAATCAATAAGGCTACTCACCAAAGCGCCAGCACCATAACCTAATGCCAAACCAATTAAACCACCCAGTAAACATAAGAACACAGCTTCTATAAGAAACTGCAAAAGTATATCTACACGCGTTGCGCCAAGCGCTTTTTGAATACCTATTTCGCGGGTGCGTTCAGTCACTGAAACCAGCATAATATTCATAATACCAATACCGCCTACCAATAATGAAATACCAACAACACCACTGAGCACCATAGTGGTACTTGAGGTAATACTATTGACGGTTTCAAGCATTTGCTCTGCGGTACTAATTTTAAAATCATCCGCTGTTTCTTTAGATATATTATGATTTCGACGCAGTAGATTTTGAATATGCTGCTTAATACTTTCAAGTTGATTTGCATCGTCCACTTGCAGCGAAATACTGATATCGGGTTCTTCAGCACCACCTAACAAAGCTCTTGTTGTTGTATAAGGCAACAGTATAAAGTCATCTTGATCAAAGCCAAAAAGTTTACCACGCTTTTCTAGCACGCCAATCACTTTAAACCACTCACCGCCAATCATAATATACTGACCAACAGCAGAACCTTTGATTTCAAGTTTGTCTATAATCGAGTCCCCTAACACGGCTACGCGGCGTCGAGACTTATCATCATTTATATTAAAAAAGCGCCCCGTTTCAGGAAAGATGCCATATAGAGATTGATAACTAGAGCCTGTACCGACAACGCGTGTTGCCGTTGACTCCCCTTTATACTGAACTACGCCATTTGGGCCTGTTGCGGCAACCGTTGGAGTGATATGGCTAATGCCTGAAACTTTATACTGTATTTCTAAAAAGTCACGGTAAGTTAATTTGGCAACTTTGCCTTGAAGACGTTCTTTTAGCGGCGTAAAAGCATTAATACTGACAACATTAGTGCCCATATCGTCGAACTGCGAAGTAATACTGCTGCTTAATCCTTGTACGACAGAGACAACAGCAATCACTGAGGCAACGCCAATAATAATACCTAAGGTTGTTAAAAAACTTCGAAAACCGTGAGCACGCACCGAATGTGCCGCTGAACGAGTACTCTCAACAATTTTAAAGAAAACACTAGACATTAGCACTCTCCTTTATCAGTTGCTGCTCTTTATAGTGCTGTTCAATATTTGGGTTTAATGAATCAGCAACTAAGCAGCCATCAGTTAAGCGTATAACTCGCTGACAACGATCGGCTATTTCCTGTTCATGGGTTACAATAATTAGGGTTTGGCCATCTTGGTGAAGCTCATCAAACAGTGCCATAATTTCCATTGTGGTTGCTGAATCTAAGTTCCCGGTAGGTTCATCTGCTAACAATATCGCAGGTTCAGTGACTAATGCCCGAGCGATAGCGACACGCTGACGTTGTCCACCAGACAACTGATTCGGTAAATGGTCAATGCGGTCCTTTAAACCGACCCGGGTTAAGGCTAGCTTAGCCTTTATACGGCGTTCTTTGATTGGCATGCCTCGATATATCAATGGTTGCATGACATTTTGTAAAGCACTTGATCTGGGTAATAAATTAAAACTTTGAAAAATAAAGCCAATTTCTAAATTTCTAATACCCGCCAGAGTTGTTTCATCAAGCTTAGCTACATCTCTGTCTTTAAGTTTATATTCACCACTTGTTGGATAATCTAAGCAGCCAAGAATATTCATCAAGGTCGATTTACCTGACCCCGACTGTCCGGTTATAGCAATAAAGTCATTATATTGAATATCCAAATCAAAATTATTGAGTGCATAAAACGCTTGATTACCCATTTTATAAAGGCGAGCGATATTTCTTAATGAAATAATTGGCGCTATCACTTTTTTTTCTTGAGAAATGTTAGACATCATTTATGCCTCTTTATCGATCACTTTCACCGACTGAGCATCTTTTAATTTACCAAGTGCTCTTGCGGGTCCAATGATCACTTTATCACCTACTTTTAGGCCTGAAGTAATTTCTTGTAAGCGATCATTTGAGATACCTAGCTCAACATTCTGCTTTACAGCCTTACCATCAATAAGCACAAATACGTGGTCAACATTATCTGCAAGCGCTTCGTTATCGCTTTCATCGTCTACTTGAACGTTCTTGCCCTGTGTAGCAAAAATGACTGACTCACTGGGTACCGCTATCGTTTTACTTTTACTCTGGGTATATATTTCGGCGCGACAACTCATACCAGGTCGAACGGCGATAGTATTTGAGTCAGACAATAATATTTTAACTTTGAAGCTTAAACCTTGTCGTCCTTGTGCGCGCTTAGCTGTGGTGGCAATGCTCTGAACTTGCCCCTTAAGCGCTTTATCAGGAAAGGCGACCGCAAAGATATCGGCTTGCTGTCCAACAAGAATATTTGCAATATCTGCTTCGTCGACCTCTACTTCAATGAGAATAGAAGAGGGATCAGCTAAAGTAATTAAATTTGATCCTGAAATATTTGTGCTGCCACTAATGGCTGTTTCGCCTTGTTTAATATCAACTGACGTCGCAATACCCTTTATAGGAGAACGAAAAACGGTTTTATCTAAACGCTCTTGTGCTTTATCAAGTGTAGCTTGCGCTTGCAGTAAAGATTCTTGACGAGAACGTAAATCAATTTTTGCTAATGCGTATTGATTGTCGATAAGTTCATAAGCGTCACGGTCAAGAATTTTTCGTTGATATAAGTCATGTTTGCGCTGCCATTGAGATTTTAAGTTTTCAATTTTCTTGCTTTGATGCTCGATGGCAATCTTTTGAATACGAACAAAAGCCGCTTGTTGCTCGACATCAGCACGGAAAGTGCGAGGTTCAAGGCGCATTAATACTTGCCCCTTAGTCACCTCATCACCTTCTTCTATTAACATTTCACTGACTTGGCCAATAACTTCAGAGCGTAACTGAACCTGCTCTTTATAAACTAAAGTGCCTGAGGCCAAAATTGAACGTTTAATGTTTTCAGCAGCCACTTGCTGAACCTTAACTTCAAGCCTCTGGGATTGACCCGTTTTTTTAAAGTAAGCTAAACTGACTAGCCCAATAATAACCACAATAATAATCAGTATTTTTTTCATAAAATCGTGCTCTTTTTAAGCGATAAACATTATGTATAAAGCCCAAGAAATAAAGATAAGTATTTGCGGAGCAGCAGCAATAAAAAATGCTTTTTGAGTGTTAATATTCAACCAAGAGCGCAGACCGATAGTGGTCACTGCAATCAGCCAAAATGAAAATAAGTTAATCGCTTCAAGCAGGCCAAACCAAGCATTGTTTGCCTCAACAGAAAATAATAAGCTATTAAAACTTGTTGGCTGCAAATCTTGCATTGACACCCTACCATCGCCAGCAAATACAATAACAAGTGCACTTAGCACGACAGAAATAATAGCAGGAAAACTTGCCCACCAAGTAAACGCAAACCATTGAGTAAATTTATACTCACTTGCCGCGCTGACTTTCGTCACTATGTGGTAATAGACGGCCGTCAGCATGTTAATAACCACAAAACCTAAAGAGCCACCAATAGCGGTTGTCCAAATCATGGTATCCTTTTGATAAAAACTTGCTACGGCTTTAAGCTCATCATCGGTCATCGGTTTTGACGCCGCAATTTGGTTAATCATTTGCTCTTTTAACCAAGTAAAATCAACAACACTAAAGTAATAGATAAATAACACAAAAGTAGAACTAGTCAGCAGAATAAAAGGTAACCATGACCAGCCTTTTTTTTCTTTAACCGTATCAAAAGCAACAAGGGGTGAAAGTATAGTATCCAAGCAAGCTTGAAAAGGGTTTGCAGACAATTTCATAATTTTCTCTTTTTAGTTTTTTTAGTTTTTTTAGTTTTT
>NZ_JACGVS010000008.1:0-179980 GCF_014077345.1 Colwellia sp. BRX8-4 | reverse complement strand
ATCTTCATCTTCATCTTCATCTTCATCTTCATCTTCAGCATTAAAGGTAATATCTTTAATAAAAGCGCGGTCTATTTTTAATATGCTAATAGGAAACCGCTTTAAGTAGCTAAGTGACGAATAACCGGTACCAAAGTCATCAATCGACAGTTCTATACCCATAGCTCTTATAGCTGATAACTGAATTAGGGTTTGATCATCTTCTTGAATTAATAAACTTTCAGTCATTTCAAGGATCAGTGAATCTGGAGCAAGTTGTGTTTTTGCTAAGATAGTTTCAAGTTTACTGATAAAATCCTGACGTTGAAACTGCACACTCGAGATATTAACTGATATCTTTGGTGCAAGATCAAATTGGCTTTGCCAGCATTTAGCTTGTTTACAAGCTTCTTCTAAGACCCAATCTCCAATTTCAGTAATAAAACCAATATCTTCTGCTAATGCAATAAAGTCAGCCGGTGGAACCAAGCCTTTTATTGGGTGTAGCCATCTAACTAATGCCTTAGCAGAAACAACTTTATTACTACTAACTTGATGGATAGGTTGATAATGTAAAATTAACTCCTTGTTAACAATAACCTTGCGTAATTCAACTTCTAGATGCCTTCGTTGTTGGGCTTTGATATCCATTTCTTTAGTAAAAAATTGTACATTATTTTTACCCTTTTCTTTGGCTTTATACATAGCGCTATCGGCTTTACTCAATAGCTCTTCATAGGTACTGCCATCATCTGGAAATATTGATATACCTATGCTTGCGGTAACATAAGCTTCTATTTCTATTAAATGAAATGGCTTAGCTATTTCATCAAGTATCTGGCTGGCAATTTTTTCAAAACTAAAGACATCATTGTCGCCCGACAAAATTATTGCAAATTCATCACCACTCAAACGACTGACCGTATCGGCCTTTCTTACCGACTCTTTGATACGCTCTGTGGTTAATTTTAACAGCATATCTCCCTTAGCGTGGCCAAAGGTATCATTAACATTCTTAAAGCCATCTAAATCAATAAAAAATATAGCAACTCTATTATTGTCCCGTTGGGCAAGTTCCAAAGTATGCTCAAATCTGTCGACAAACAGATTTCTATTGGCGAGTCCGGTCAATGAATCGTAATTAGCTTGGCGATAAATTTTATCTTCGGCCTTTTTACGTTTAGTAATATCACTAAATAATGAAACATAAGACTCTAATTGCCCAAACTCATCTCTCAAAGCAGTAACAGATAACCATTCATAAAACACCTCACCATTTTTACGTCGATTGCAGATTTCACCTTGCCACTGCCCCAAGCTTTCCAAATCTGCCGCCATGCGCTGATAAAATTCTGTGTCATGATGCCCAGAGCTTAATAATGTGGGATTTTTACCTAAGACTTCTTTTTCCTCATAGCCAGTAATTAATATAAACGCTTGATTAACCGCAACAATATTATTATCAATATCGGTAACCATTACAGCCTCTGTTGCGGTTTTAAATACCGTTGAAGCGAGTCTCAACTGTTTTTCATCTTGCTTAATTTGGGTAATATCTTCTTTAATCCCTACATAACTGGTGATTCTATTTTTAGCATCTTTGAGGGGATATACATTGGCTTCCTCCCAAAAATTATCACCATTTTTTCGCTGATTATAAAACTCCCCGACCCAGTGTTTACCTGATGTTATTGTTGCCCATAAATTCTCATAGAGCGGAGATTGATGAAAACCAGATTTAAGAATATTTGTTTTTTGACCGATCACTTCTGTTGCTTGAAACCCAGAACTTTTAACAAATTCTTTATTAACATAAGTGATAATACCATTAAGGTCTGTGGTTTGAATTGAGACTGGGCTTTGCTCTACAATTTGAGCAATTAATGAACGCTGAGCTTCAGCTTCATTTTTTCGTTTTAACATAAAAAGTAAAAACAGACTCAAGGTCGATAATAACAAGAGACCTATCACTAATAGTTGTATTAAGTTTTTTTTAGTTTTATCGATTTCATTAATTTGCTTGTCGACCAAGTTCTCTAAATTACTTTGATAATGCCAAAGCGCTTGCTGATATTCCCTTTCTGATGTCACATCTTGGATAATAGAAAAGAGCACAGCTTTATTATTATAAGTTATCGGAATGGAATGTGACGACACGGTTTTAATATCGCCATTACTGGTTTGATGTCTAAAAATAAAATAATTTCTATCTTCTGATTTAGCTAAGGCTCTTTCTGAAGCGACTTGCTCTACACTCAACAGGTTAATGTCTTGAATAGCCAGTGACTCAAGTTTTTTTTCTGCGAATCCATAGAAATGTTGAGCGGCTGAATTTGCCTGAAGAATATTACCGGTTTTAGGCTCAATGATTAACATAACTGCGCTATGTTTTTCAAAAATAGCGCTAAAGTCACTCATTGAAAAAGTATCATTTGAAAATAATAACAGAATAACAAAAGCGCAAAGATACCGATATTTTTTGAACGAAACCTTGATCGCCTTTAGCAGGCAGAAGCGCTTAACATTGAACATATTATCCTATTATACTTAAAAAGAAGGTTAAATTTTATTCAAGTAAAAACTGCATTAAGATAGTTCGTTAAATTAACTTAATTCCATTTAATACTAAGATAGTAACATAGGGTGAGATTAATAACAGGAAGTCAAAAAGAGTATAGAAGATTAGAAGTTACACTTTATAATTTAGCGATTATTGACCGTCAATAAAAGTGCATTAGCACTTATTCTATTGGGCTAAATCTTGCTAAAACACCATAAAAAAAACACCAAGCCAATAAATGACTGATGTTTTTATTTGCTAAGTAAGACATTAGCTCATTAGGCTGAATATACATTCAGCCTCTTAGTTTAATCACTGTTATTCTGTGTCGCTATAACCGGCCCAAATATCAGCGTTTATGGTATTCACCGCCCCTTTCTTTTTACGCTTTTTCTTTCCTGTGCCTTCAGGCTTTGCCATGGGTTTTTCTGCGGCAGTAATTGAATCATTACTGACTTCATCGGCTTCAAAACCTTTGACTTGCTCACGTTCAAGACGAATTTTATTTTTCTTTTCGATGATACTAAAGTGATGAAAGTCTTCATGGTCAATCAATGATAAAGCTAAACCTACTTCACCAGCACGGCCACTTCGACCAATACGATGCATGTAGTCTGACGGACTTCTCGGTAAGTTGAAATTAATAACCACCGGCAGTTTTTCAATGTCTAGTCCGCGAGCGGCTATATCTGTGGCAATGAGCACGTCAATCTCGCCAGCTTTAAAACCATCAAGCACCCTACTTCGTTCGCCTTGACCTTTATCACCATGAAACACTGCCGCGGTAATACCACGTTTAGCAAGTTTTTCAGCTAAATGCTCACAGTGGTGTTTAGCATTAACAAAGATGAGCGCTTGTCGCCATTCATTTTCTGCAATTAAATGTGCTAACACTGCGGTTTTTTCGCCTTTATTAACGCTAAAGACACGCTGGACTAGCGTACTTGCATCAGCACTTTGAACTTGTATCTCGATCGGGTTGTTAAGTAATTCTTGGGTTAACGTTTTTACTTGTTCAGGAAAGGTTGCTGAAAATAATAATATTTGTTTTTTCTTAGGTAATAAAGCTAACAGCGCAGATAACTCTTCGGTAAAACCTAAGCTTAACATCCTATCGGCTTCATCAAGGACTAAGGTCTTAACCAAATCAAGCTTAATGGCATTACTTGAAATTAAATCGAGTAATCGACCCGGGGTTGCCACCAGAATATCGGCGCCACCTCGTAATGCCAACATTTGTGTATTCACAGATACACCACCAAAAACAGCAACCGTTTTTATCGCACCATTGAAATGCACGGCATAAGATTTAATGCTCTCTGCTACTTGTTTAGCAAGTTCACGCGTAGGTACTAAAATAAGCCCAGTAACATAATTCCCCTTGTTACTCTTGCTATTTGAGGCTGTATCAGCAGACAGTTGTAAAAAAATGTGCTGCAAAAGTGGTAATGCAAAGGTGGCTGTTTTACCTGAACCGGTATTTGCCCCTGCAATTAAGTCACGTCCTGCTAAAACACTTGGAATAGCTTGTGCCTGAATAGGCGTCGGCTGCAAATATTTGAGCTCAGTTAATCGAGCTAATAGGGGGGGAATAAGACCAAGTTCTGTAAACTGGGCTGGGGTTGAAATAGAGGTCATTAAGATAAAGGGCTCAAGGCTAAAATAAGTAAGTATATTTTAGCCTATTTTTGCCCCAGTAAGTTAATAAAATTGACTAACCCTAGCAGAAAGCCCTTAACGTGAATTAAATTCAGGTTAAGGGAACACCCTGACAAGATAGTTAAATTTTACTAATAACTCTTTACTTCTTTATTTAGATATTTCGGCGTTAAGAAAATCTTCTTGGTGAGGCTGACCCGTTGTATTAGTTAAATTAGCATTAGACTCACTGTTGTAAAGTAACCAATCTCTTGCTGCGCCAAAAGCGCTGCCATCAGGGTTTAGTGATATAGACTCCAAGTAAAGCGCTAAAACACCCGCAACATGTGGAGCGGCCATTGATGTGCCGCTCATCGTTGTTGTGCCACCGCCACTTTTAGTCGATAAAATATTAGCTCCAGGGGCTGCAATAGCTACTGGCGCAGATTGATGACTAGTCCAGCTAGCTGAGCCATTACCCCAGTTAGAAAAGCCAGCCCAATCATCATTTATATCGGTTGCACTAACGGTTATCACCGCATCGTCATAAGCTGCTGGCGTTGAACCATAAGCATCTGCGCTGTCATTTCCTGCCGCCACAGCAAAAATAACCCCTTGATTTTTCGCATTACAGATAGCGCGATGAAAGTTATCATTACCAATAAAACCGTCATTGGTACAGGTACCTGTTTTAGAGCCATCACCGCCCAAGCTCATGTTAGCAACAACCGCTACGCCTAAAGATTCAGCCTGCTGTGTTACCCAATCAATACCAGCAATAACCCCAGAATTAGAGCCACTGCCAGCAGCATTTAATACTTTAACGGCATGTAAAGTAACGGCTGGTGCTACGCCAATAACATCAAGGTTATTATCTAATGCACCAATGGTGCCCGCAACATGGGTGCCATGGCCTTGATCATCATCCCAGTTATTTGAACAATCTAAACCAAGACACATTTCAACACTATAACCATTAGCGACATTACTAGCTAAATCTGGGTGATCAGAATCTATACCCGTATCAATAACATAAACATGAACCCCCTGACCGGTGTTTTCATCAGTATTTGCCCCTATGCGACTAATTCCCCAAGGAGTTTCTTGCTGGCTAGTCTGGCAACCAAATAAGAAACTGCATGCTGCCACTTGATTGGAAGTACTTTTTGTTGCGTGAACTCTGCCATCTTTTGAAACACTCAAAACACGTTGATCTTGACTTAGCTGGGCAAGTACTTTTGACGGAACCGTCGCAGAAAAACCAGTAAAAACATGGCTGTAAGTATATTTACTTGCTATAGCG
The DNA here is from genome assembly GCF_014077345.1 of Colwellia sp. BRX8-4. Classification (NCBI taxonomy): domain Bacteria; kingdom Pseudomonadati; phylum Pseudomonadota; class Gammaproteobacteria; order Alteromonadales; family Colwelliaceae; genus Colwellia; species Colwellia sp. BRX8-4. Next base: position 174,500 of record NZ_JACGVS010000008.1, on the reverse strand, counting down.
TAATCGTCGATAAAGTCTGCAACACTGGCAATTTGATTAGCATCTAGGCTAACGATAATATTGCTAAGTGCGTTGTCTTCTGCAGCAATAGCTGGCAGTGCAATACAAGATGAAATCATTAAGCTTATTAATTTCTTTTTCATTTTTGGCTCCACATAGTATTAAGTTTCTCAAGTTACTCTAGGATAGAGCACTTAATTATTGTTTTTGGTACACATCTAAAAGTAAACGTGTTGTTACCAATGTAGAGTCTTGATACTGGTATGACCATCAGGGGAAACCCCTACTTTAATAATATTAACCCCTCACTGGAGGCATTATCTTGTTAACAAACAAGTTAATATCGAAAAAAACCGAGCAAATAAACACGGCTGTTAAAACGCCGCTAATAGTAAATGTTTAAGATTTAGCTGAGGAGCGTAAAAAGGTAGGATTTAATTATGATTTCAGTATTATTGATGTGTGTATTGAGTTTCAAGTAAACAGAAACAGCTAGATATTTTAAATAATAAATATGGCTAAACGGTATTTTATGCAGAGTATCGATTAAATTGCGCAAAAGCGTGTGAATCATTATTTTTTAAGTAATAATACGCCATCAAACTTCCATAATTTTCCTGCATCAATATAACATCGATTATCATCATATTGACGTTACTATTGGGTTAAAAATAACTAGAGATACCATGAAAATACTGACCACTTTAATCACATCATTAACGTTAATACTAAGCACCTTAGTAAGTGTCAACGCTATCGCCACAACCTTTACTTTTACCGCGATCCCTGATGAAGACGAATCTCAATTAAGAACTCGTTTCGAAAAAGTAGCCTTGTATTTAGAAAAGGAACTTGGCGTCAAGGTTAAATACGTACCGGTAAAGTCATACTCTGCCGCCGTAACAGCCTTTAGAAACAACCAAGTTCAACTCGCTTGGTTCGGTGGTTTATCTGGCGTACAAGCCCGACTTTTAGTGCCTGGATCACAAGCGATTGCTCAAGGCTATGAAGATCAGTTTTTTAAGAGCTATTTTATCGCTCACCACAGTACGGGGTTAACGATGAACGACAATTTCCCTGATATAAATGATAAAACCTTCACCTTCGGCTCAAAAGGCTCAACATCAGGTCGATTAATGCCACAATATTTTATTGAGCAACATTTAGCTAAAAAGCCACAGCAAGCATTTAAACGTGTTGGTTTTTCTGGTGACCATAGCCGCACTATTGCTCAAGTTCAAGCGGGCGCTTACCAAGTTGGTGCTGTTAATTATAAAGTATGGGAAAGTGCACTTAGCGCAGGAAAAATAGACACCAATAAAGTCAGTGTTATTTGGGAAACCCCTACCTACCCTGATTACCAATGGACGATACGCGCCAATGTTGATGCGGAATTTGGCAAAGGCTTTGCGAATAAAGTGCAGGCGGCACTTCTCAATATGAATAACCCAGAGCTACTTAGTAGCTTTCCACGTTCTTCTTTTGTCAATGCTGAAAATAAAGATTTTGAGCCAGTATTAACAGTGGCTAAAAAGATAGGACTTATCGATTAATGATAACCCTCGACTACCTAAACCTTTATCATCATAAAACAACCAGCAATAATACAGGTAAGCGTAAAGGGGCTGCTCAAGTCATCTTTGATCTAAGTCTGACGATAAATAAAGGTGAAAAAGTTGCGATTATTGGTCCCTCTGGTGCAGGAAAAACCTCGCTACTGCACCATTTTTATCAGTGTTTACAAACCAGCGCAGCGCTTTGTTCTCAGCGCCAAGGCTTAGTCGATAACTTAAGCATCTTCCACAATATATTTATGGGTGCTTTAGCTCGCCACCACTGGTTATTTAATCTTATTAACTTAATGAGACCTTTTAAACAAGACTTACACGATATTGGCCTACTTTGTCAGCAGTTAGAACTAGATGAGCCCTTAGACAAGTCAGTAGATAAACTTTCAGGTGGGCAAAGACAACGAGTCGCATTAGCAAGAGCTTTATATCAGCAGCAAGATATATTTCTTGGCGATGAACCTTTTTCAGCACTTGACCCATTAATGGCGTCAAGAATACTTGAAATAATATTAGCTCGCCACAAAACTGTCATTATGGTTGTACACGACCGTACCTTGGCAATGAACGCTTTCGATCGTGTTATCGCCTTAGATAAAGGTCGGTTGGTACTCGACAGCAAAAAACAGTCCATTAACCAACAGCAGATCAGCAAACTTTATCAAACTGACGCAGTCGCGTAGGTTTATTTTATGGCGTTGCGACAAAATACAGTTTACCCATTAGGATATTGGCAAAAAGTCACCTTATCAATAGGGTTTATCGCCTTAGTTATTATTCCTTTTGCTGATATAGAAATTGTTACTTTCGACCCTTTACTTGAGTTATCGCTTATGGCTCAAGGTTTTATTCACGCTGACTTTTTCGCCACTGAATACCTGTTTCAAGCGATAATTCAAACCCTTAACTTTGCCATTATTGGTGTATCTTTAGGACTGCTGCTCGGCGCTCCTCTCGCACTCATCTACCCACACCCTTTAGTATCTGGCTGCTGCGCTTTTTTACGCGCAATTCATGAGATTTTTTGGGCGCTGTTATTTTTACAAGTTTTTGGTCTTTCTCCAATAACAGGCATTTTAGCGATCACTATTCCCTTTGCCGCCACTTTTGCTCGGGTATTTCACGATATAATCAATCAATCGTCAGACAATCCATTAGAGAGTATTGACAGCAGAGCAGATATTATTAGCCGCTATACCTATGGCAAAATAGCTCAAGTTTTACCGCAACTTATCACCTACACACGCTACCGTTTTGAATGTGCGCTGCGCAGTAGCGCTGTGCTGGGATTTATTGGTATGCCAACACTGGGTTATTATTTAGAAACCGCTTTTAAACAAGGAAACTATAGCGAAGGCGCTGCATTACTGATGATATTTATTGCGCTTATTGGCACGATTCGTTATTGGTGCCCTCCTAAGTTATTAGGGGTTTACCTTATTATTGCTTGTATAACATTGGTAGAAATTCCTACGCTAGATAGCAGTTTACTGATACGCTTTATTAGCCAAGATATTATTCCTCCTGCGTTAGTAAACACCTTAAGTTTTGCCGACGTGCAATGGTCATTACTTTATACTTGGTTTAGCGATATTGTTACGCTACAGGCTTTCCCTGGGGCGATATCGACCCTAACTTTAGCCTTATTAGCATTAGCGGCTAGCCACTTTGTTAGCTTAAATGCCCATGTCATTGCAAGTAAGCATTTATGGCCCGCCCCGCTTGCGTATTTTGGTCAGTTCATTTTACTTATTGGTCGTTCAGTACCTGAATACATATTAGCGTTTATTTTTTTAATATTACTTGGCCCGTCGATGTTACCTGCTATTCTTGCCCTAGCCATACATAATGGTAGTGTTATAGCCTACTTAACGGTTCGACAAAGTAACGCCATAGCGCCCCCCCTGATGCAGATAAGCACGTTAAATAAGTTTAACTACTACATAATGCCAAGCATTTATCCCAATATGATGGCTTTATTGTTTTATCGATTCGAGATTATCGTCCGTGAAACTGCCGTGTTTGGTATTTTAGGTATTATGACATTAGGTTTTTATATCGACAGTAATTTCAGTGAAATACGCTACAGTCGTGCATTAATTCTTATCATCTGTACCGCTTTACTTAATGTCGTCATCGATCATATTTCAATGCGGCTACTTAACTCCCACAAACAATCGTTAACGACATAAGCTAAAACCAACACTTATCGATTTTGCCATTTTATTACAAATAATTAGCTATTCAATAGTCCTTAAAAAAAAATGATACCTGTGTTTAAATTAAACCTTGGCGCTTAATATGAGCTTCCATTAAAAATATTACCCTTTAATTACAAGTATTAAGACAAATTGAAGGTTTTAATTCTCAGTGATACTATTGAGATGATATAATAAATGATTAACGATTAGCAGTAAGTCCTGAAAGTGCTGTTGAATTAATGTATATTTATCATCCTCTTGATATTTTTATTCTATTGAGAAGTGATATCAAACTAATTTATCCATTCACAACCTATTTGAATTCTTAATAATTAAAAACTTATGGCTACAAACACTTTTACACCTGAATTACTTGAAAAACACTTTGCCAAAAATGAATGGAAAAAAGGAACGCGTATTTTTCAGGCGAATGGCATTAAAACCTGCGCCCTTGATGGTGAAATAATTCGTGGTGTCGTTTACAGTGAACGCTCTCGCCAAAGCACTTATTTGACTCGTTTAGTGCTAAATATTAAGAATGATGGTATTGCCAGTTATTGCGATTGTTATATTGGTCGAGATTGTAAGCATGGCGCAGCGTTAGCGCAGTGTTTTATTCACGAACATTTTGACCAAAACAGTATTGCGACTTCTGAAAAGGTCATTGATAAATGGCTTAGTCGCTTTCAAGCACAGCCCAGTAGATATCAGCCCAATAGCCAACAAAAATCGCTATTGTACTTTTTAAAGCCTAACAGTTATAACGAAGATGACTATTTCACTTTAGGTATAAAATCAGCTCGCCCCAAAAATAGTGGTGGATGGAGTAGTTCACTTGGCAGCGAGTTTTCTGCCAGCTCGTTAATAAATAGTGCTTATGCTAATAACGATGATGTTGCTGTACTTACCGAACTTATCCGTACTAATCAGTATGGCGATAACATCAAGTATTTTGATTTGTTCGAACGTATTATCAAAACTAATCGCTGTTTTTGGCAAACAAGTTACGACTTAAATGAAGCGATCACTTTGGGTGATCCCATAGAAGCCCAGTGGCAGTGGTTAGCCCTTGATAACAAGTTACACACCTTAAAACTTGTTTTCATGGAACCCTCGACCAATATTCTTATCATCAAAGCACAGCCACTTTGTTATTATGATGAAAAGAATAATTGCTTTGGGAAAATCAATACCAATACACAATGTAATTTTGAGGCAGACTTACTCAATTCACCTATTTTCGAAGAAGACAAATTACCTTGGGTCATGAATAAGTTATCTATGTCGTTAGGTGATGCTGTGCAGCGTTTACCTAAACCCAAAACAGAATACTCACAAGAGTTGACCAAACCAGAAGTACATTTGCACTTTTCAACCCCCCGTGAAGCAGATCCACAATCAGGTTTTGTAAAGGTTAACTTTTCCTACCAAGGAAATTTAGTCAACCCACATAATGAGAGTGTTACGGTTACCCCCAAAAACTCAAGTGAAAATGATAACGAAACTGAAACTGATAAAAAAATAAAACTGTATCGAGATTTAACGTTTGAACAAGCGGTTATCGATAAGTTGACGACGTTAAAATTTACCGTTCAGCCCAAAGCTAAGCGTTATACTTTCACCAATGAAGACTATTTAAATAAAGATAAAACGCCTAAATTTTCGATGCTAATGCAAGGGCGCTACCTTTGGCATCACTTTTTGCATCAAGAAGTACAACCACTTAAGAATTTAGGCTGGCATATAACTTTTACCGATGATTTTTATTATAAGGCGCTCGCTACCGACAGTGTTTTTGATGCTGAAGTTATTCAAACCGATGACCATGACTTTTTCTCATTAGGGTTAAACTTAACCATTGATGGTAAAAAAATGCCGGCATTTCCTATTTTGCTTGGCGCGATTGAACAACTCCCTAAATCGGCGTTAGTTGACCGCGAAAAAGAAAAACTTATTTCGCCTGATTCACCTATTTACGTTGACTTAGATAATGGTGACTTCGTTGCCTTGCGTTATCAAAGCGTACAACCGATATTGAAACAGTTTATTGAGCTGTTTATGCCCAATGCTTTAAATAAAAATGGCACTATGGAGCTATCACGTTTTCAAGGACATCAAACATTATCAATGTTAGATGACCAAGGAATGATAGCCACGGGTACCAGTAAGTTAAGAAGCTTAGCTGACAAACTCAGAGACTTCCAACAAGTGACCACGGTTCCTGTGCCAGAAGGATTGAATGCGACCTTAAGAACATATCAGCATCAAGGGCTAAATTGGTTGCAGTTCTTACGCGAGTATCAATTAAATGGTATTTTGGCTGACGATATGGGTTTAGGTAAAACGATTCAAACCTTAGCGCACCTATTAATTGAAAAACAACAAGGCCGCCTTACTAAGCCCGTGCTCATTGTGGCACCAACCAGTGTTATTTTTAACTGGGCAAATGAAATAGAGAAATTTACCCCACAACTTTCTTATCGCGTTTTACACGGCAGTAAACGCCAGCAGCATTTTGATTGTTTTGAAGGACTTGAGAATCAAGTTGATATTATCATCACCAGCTATGCATTGATTACTAAAGATTTAGCGCTTTATAGCCAGCAAAAATTTTATTATCTAGTGCTCGATGAAGCTCACTATATAAAGAACACTAAAACAAAATTATACCAAGCCTTTTTGACCCTCAAAGCGCAACATAAATTATGCTTGACCGGTACACCTATGGAGAATCATTTAGGTGAGTTTTGGGCACAATTTAATTTCTTATTACCGGGCTTTCTTGGTGGCCAAAGACAATTTACTAAACTCTTTAGAACACCGATAGAGAAGCATGGTGAGCAAGAGCGTAAGCAGTTATTAAACCAACGCATCAAGCCATTTATTTTACGCAGAACGAAAGATAAAATAGCCACTGAGTTGCCGCCAAAGACTGAAATCATTCAAAAATTGCGTATTGAAGGTCAGCAAGCTGAGCTTTATGAATCAGTGCGTTTAGCGATGGACAGTCGTTTAAAAGATATCATTGCTGACAAAGGCTTAAAGCGCAGTCAGATAGAAGTATTGGATGCATTATTAAAACTAAGACAGGTTTGTAATCACCCTAAATTATTATCGCTTGAAGGCGCTAAAAAAGTAAACCAATCAGCCAAGCTTGACTACTTAATGGAAACGCTACCTGAGCAAATTGCTGAAGGTCGCAAAATATTAATTTTTTCTCAGTTCACCAGTATGCTTGCTTTAATAGAAGATGAGTTGGTGGCAGAAGGTATTGATTTTGTTAAACTAACTGGTTCAACGACCAACAGACAGGCCGTGGTAGACAAATTCCAAGAAGGTGAAGTGCCGGTATTTTTGATTAGCTTACGTGCTGGTGGTGTTGGCTTAAACTTAACCGCTGCCGATACCGTGATTCATTTTGACCCTTGGTGGAATCCTGCCGTAGAGAATCAAGCAACTGACAGAGCGTATCGAATTGGACAAGACAAACCTGTTTTTGTTTATAAATATATTATAGAAAATTCAATAGAAGAGAAAATCCAAAAAATACAGCAAAATAAAGCAGAACTTGCTAAAGCTTTATTGTCTGAAGAAGTCAGTGATAATAAGCTGAGTTTAACAGATGATATTTTAGGCTCGTTGCTAGCACCGCTAAGCTAATTTGAAATAATAGCCATTACATTGCATAGAGTTGATGAGAATAAGTAGAGTCATCAACTCGCTTTTAATGACACGTCATTGCTTTGAATACCGCTAACTTGCTATCTTACTTATCGGGGTAAACTACTCTGTCTCTTGATATTACGGGTTTGGTTACATATTGAGCAGGGGTTACTCAGGTATTAAAAAAGCGCCTCAAAATTAAATATCATTAGACTGTCTGAGGGTAGCGTCTAATTCAATCACACTTGAAACTTGGTTTCTTCCTGCTTTTTTTACGCTATACATGGCTTTGTCAGCAGCTTCTAGTAGAATTATTCTATTAGATTGACTATCGGGAATAGTTGAAGCTAAACCAATACTTATCGTGACATTAAATGTATTACCCTCATAATCTAAAGGAGTACTTTCAATTGAAAGTCTCATTTTTTCTGCCAGTTCCTTGGCATCTTTAGCGCTATATCCTGAAAGTAATACCACAAACTCCTCACCTCCAAAGCGCGCAACGAGATCTGTCGACCGCTTAATATTTTCTTTAATCACTTTAGCCACATGTATTAAGCAAGCGTCTCCACATAAATGCCCATGGTTATCATTAAATACTTTGAAGTGATCAACATCTATCAGCATTAATGCTGTTGATATTTTATGTCGGCTACCCATTTGCCATTGGCGTTCAAATTCACTGTTAAAATATCCCCTATTAAAAATATTTGTCAGTGAGTCAATTTTGTTGAGTTGTTCTAAAATTTTGTTCTGTCCATCCAGTTGAGTTTCAATTTCAAAAGAGCGGTTATATTCACCTGAAGAGCGAATGCCCATTAAACCAATGAAGGTTACATAGACGAGGATCATAATCGCATAAGGGAGTTTATCCTCAATGATAAAACCCGCTATTATTGATGGAACTAGAAGTATCCCTAAATTCAATAAAGCTAAAGGTATTCTTGGTGTCAGTGCAACAATGGCACTGCTGGCAATACCACCGATAGCCAACATAGTGACATGTAAAATAGGGGTGAAACGCGGGTCATATATCGCTAAACCAAAGAATAGGCTTAATACACTTGCCTGTAACAATGATAAAAAAGTAAAGCAATTGCGCCACACGTTAGGAGAATAATTATAAATAGCATCGCTAAAAAACCAGTGAGCAAGGCGCACTATACTAATTGCCAGCATGCTTAACGCAAAAGCTAAGGTCAAAGCAGGCTCTTCGGTGTGAAAATCAAATGGCCAAAATACAGCCGGTAACATCACCGCATAAACAAGGATGCCTGTCATCGAACGACGTCTAAGATCCATATCAATACGTTGTTGAATGTCTGGCAGTTTTTTGATGTTTAGCTCCTGTCGATAATTAGCTTTATATGTAATCGTCTATTAATAAAAAGCTAATAGTTATTTTTTGTTAATAAATTTAAGTGTATACGCTAGGATAATAATGGCGAAACTTTTTATCATTTAACGAAACCAGCCCTTACTGGCAAAAATATAAATACCACAAGACATCGCCACACCAACAAAGAAAGTCACTTCATAAAGGGTAAAATTCCACGGGCTGTCAATTAAGTTCATTCCCATTAGACCACCAACCATGGTGGGGATTAAGGTTATGGTGGTGATAACAGCCAGTAACCGCATTACCTTATTCATTTGAAATGAAGACATATTAATGCGCAGTTCAACTAATGCTGCCAGTGTTGTTACTAAGTCATCGGCACTATCAAATAATCCATCAACGTCATCGGCTAATACCGTCAGGATAGGTCGAGGCATCAATTCAAAACTTTTAATTGCAAGAGGCTTTTCTGCAAGTTGGTGAACCACTGACGCTAAATGCTTAAGGTTACCCCTAACATTGGTAATTTCATTACGCAGTCGAAACGTTTGGTCTAAAAAGCTTTTATCACCTAATTGTTTTTGATGCTTATCTAGGTATAAAAGCGTCTGTTCTAATGTGCCAATAACATCGGTGTATTGTGCGACAAGAACACGAATAAGCGCACTTGTCGCTTGCATCAGAGGCGGTGCAGGTATTCTTACCTCCATTAAATCAACTGTTATTTCATCTACTAACGATGATTCTGTCCCAGACAAGGTAATAATATTATTATTCGCGCCCAATAAAAGAATAGGACTTCGTTCTATGGTCGGCACACTATCATCGGACTGTTTTACCACCTTGGGACTCCAGAGAAAAATGGCGGTGTATTCATCCATTCGCTCTATTCTTGGGTACAACGAATGTTTAAAGAGCATATCTAAGGCAGACTTAGGGGCTTGAAGAATCTCCGCAACCTCTGTGAGTTGCTCAGAGTTGAGCCCTACAGCAAATAACCAGTCATTACTTGACGACTTTAATCGCTTTACAACATTACCCCAAGTTAATTCAGTGTAGCCACAAATATTTTTATCTACTAACGAATAGGCGCTAAAAGACTGTATTGGTGGTGACGATACTGTCGAAACTTTATTGTTATCTAAGGACATAGCAAATTTCATTCGAACACCAAATAAAGCCATTCGGATGAATTTAAGCAGTCTTAAAGCAGGAATATTACGTAAATGTTCATTAGCCATAGGGATCAAAGATAACAAGCCCGTACAGATGATGAATAAATCTAAGATACGCCACGGATCCAGTAAAAACACACGGCGACTTGATGCTAAAACAAAGTTAACGCCGTATTCAACGATGAAAAGGGCCAGGATCCCCCATTCCAAAAAAACTTTCGCTTGAGAAAAGCGCTCATTAGTCGCAACGACTGTTGGCGCAAGAGCAATGAAAAGTGAAATAAGCGCTAAAAAGCCCATGACACGTTCATTGAGCAACAAGCGAATTTTTGATGTTATAAAGATACTCTCATCCACCTTAGAATTAATTAAGTGTTAATTGTATTATTAAGGCTAAAATGTGTAAACACATTTCAAAACAGAACAGTAAGTGCATTTCAAGTTCCCTCTTTTCGTTGTGATTTTCACAGCAAAGTTATCAGTAATAATTTAAATTATGGGCATCTATTTATCTTGAAATAACCTATAGTCATAGTCTTAAGGATAAAATAATGTTTATTAATTAATTGGTTAACATACATTAACCGTTTCATTAATAAATATATAACAACATCATAAGCAATTAACTAAACGATAAAGAGTGTTTAAAAGTTTTTCATCACAAAGTGATATAAACGCTAACAAAGCTCACTATTTAAAAGAAAGTATCACGGGTGAAAGACTGCCAAAATAAAGATTATAATAATGGATTAAGTAATTATGTCACGATACGCAAATTTATATAAATCTCCTCTATATCTAATCACTGCAGCCGTAGTGCTATTTTTAATTGGCTCAACAATAATAGCTTGGTATAGCCTTAACAAAGTTGAAAATACCCTAAAAACACAAGCAATAGAAATTTTAAAGGCCAGAGTGAATGTCAGTAATGACTTACTAGAGAATGGCTGGGTTAGGTCTCATTTTAACAAGGTAAAAGCTTGGTCAACCTCACCGATTGTTGTCAAACAAGTCAAACAGTTAGTTGCGGCCCAAGCAATTGGCGACTCTGCTGCGGTGACAAAAGCCACTGGTAATTTAACTGCTTTTTTAGAACCTTATCTTCTGGCTGAGGAAAATGAAGGGTTTTATGTTATTTCCCCTGACTATAATAACCTCACTGCCAAGGTTGCTGGCTTAATTGGGCAACCCAACATAATCGCTAAACAATACCCCAAAAAGCTTGTTGAAGTTTTCAATGGTCAGCTCGTTTTTATTCCTCCGCTTTTATCAGAAACCCCTTTAGTCAACATTCAGGGAAAACTACAGCAAAAATATCCAACAACTTTTATTATTGCGCCAATACTTGATAATGAACAACAAGTTATTGCTGCGCTCGCCATACGTTTAAATCCGTTTGGCGCTTTTTCTTCGACAGTACAGCAGCACAGTTTTTGGAAATCAGAGCAAACATACTTCTTTGACACCAAAGCTCGTTTATTAACCGCCAGTCAATTTGAGCCAGAACTTAGGTCCGAGGGAAGACTAACGAAAGAGCAATCTAGCGTCTTAGCGATATCATTAACGCTTCCGTTGAAACCAACGACTAGTGAACAAACGCAAGCCCCCATTTATACAAAATTGGCTCAGTCGGCATTAGAAGGCAACACAGGTTACAGCGAAGAAAGCTATTTAGATTATCGTGGCCAGCCCGTATTAGGCGCTTGGTTGTGGAACAGTACTTTAGGCTTAGGTATCGGCGCAGAAGTCAGTGAAGTGGATGTATTGCAATCTCAACAGAAAATAGTACATGGCTTTTTCTGGCAGCTATTGCAAACGGTGTTATTGAGTTTGTTTATTTTAGTTATTGCTTTTTATTGGCAAAAACGCAGCGCAGCTGCCATCTTCGATTCAGAGCAGTACCTTTATTCTATGCTTAATAACGCTCCTGATGCCATTATATCCTTTAACGCAAAAGGGGAAATAATACGCTTTAATAAAGTCGCTGGCTTACTGTTTTTGGTTGATAGGAAAGGCGCGGAGTCGATGTTTTTCAATGACTTTTTTATGAAAAACGAACAAGAAAACTTGCAGGAATGGATCAAAAACATCATTAATGATAGCAGTGTATGTGACAGCTTCAGAATTATGCGGGCTAAGGCTAGTGACAGTCGGGAATTTTCAGCTCGTGTTGCGATAAGCAGTCATAAAACTACTCAAGATAATATTTTTACTGCCATTATTTCTGATTTAAGCACAATACAACAATTAGAAGGAAGACTGCTGGTACTAGAAAGTGCTGTTGAACAAAGTCATTCAGCGATATTGATCACCAATTTGATTGGTAAAATTGTCTACGTCAATAAAGCCTTTAGCGAAACTACCGGCTATTCAAAAACAGAAGTTTTAGGGAGAAATGCCAACCTGCTAGATTCTGGACACAAAAACACCGATAAATATCAGCAGCTCTGGCAAAAAATTATTGAAGGCCAGCATTGGAGTGGTCAATTATACAATAAGAAAAAAGACGGTAGCTGTTATTGGGGCACTACCGACATTACCCCCATTAGAGACCGTAATGGTAAAATAGATCATTTTCTTGCGATAAATCAAGATATAACAAGGCAAAAGGCCAATGAAGATAAGCTACTAAAACAGCAGCTTTTTTTAAAAGAGGCTGAACGTATTGCTCATTTGGGGTGTTGGGAGAAAGATCTTAAAAACGATATCATTTACTGGTCAGACGGCATGCACAGATTAATAGGTATTGAGAAAAATTCTACGCCTTTGACTTCAGAGCTTATTGTAAACCTTGTCCATCCAGAAGACCGTTATCAATTTAGAATACACCAACTAAAAGCCTTAAATAAGTTAGAAGTTTATAACTATGAATGCCGAATAATATTAGCTGATAAGCAATTAAGGTATATCAATACATCAACTGAGGTTACCCGTGATGAAAGTGGCGAACCATTAAGTATGCTAGGTATTGTCAGAGATATAACCAACATTAAACAGAATGAAATAGAGCGTGAAATACTTGATGCTGAAAAAGAACAATCTCGTCAAGCGACACTCAATGTGCTGCTTGATGTTAAATACCAACGTAACAGAACAGAAAAGACATTAGCTGACTTAAAAGAATCTCAGCAAGAATTAGAACAAGCACGTTTAACAGCAGAAGCGGCAAGCGACTCTAAGTCGCAGTTTTTAGCAACAATGAGCCATGAAATTAGAACACCGATGAATGGTGTTGTTGGTATGTTAGAGCTACTGCAGCAATCAGAACTAGATGATGATCAATACCATTTAGCCAATGTTGCCAAAGATTCAGCATGGGCGTTATTACAAATCATTAATGACGTGCTCGACTTTTCAAAAATAGAAGCGGGGAAAATGACTTTAGAGTCAATACCGTTCACCTGGACAGAGATTATTGAAGGCGCTGCAGAGTTACTATCATCGCAATTACAAAGCAAAAGATTATTGTTGGTTTGTTCATCTAATCATCATATGACTGAGTCAATGCTAGGCGATCCCATTAGGTTAAGGCAAATTGTACTTAATTTATTAGGTAATGCGATTAAATTTACTCACAACAATGAACAGCCGCAAAGCCTTATTGAGGTTAAGCTTGATTATTTAGATAATAGCCAAAACAAAAAATTATTTCGATTAACGGTTAAAGATAATGGTATTGGTATTAGTGAGGATCAACAAGTTCATTTATTCGATGCTTTCACACAGGCAGACAGTAGCACTCATCGTCAGTTTGGTGGCACAGGACTCGGCTTATCTATTTGCTCAAAGTTAACCACTATGATGGGAGGACAAATAAGTTGTCAAAGCGTGATAGGTGATGGTACAGAATTTCATGTCGATTTACCTTTAATAGCAACTGAAAATAAAAAGACATCGACCCTGAGCGTAAAACTCTATCATTTAAATATTTTACTCATTGCTTACGATGGAATTACCGATAATATCTTGCACAAAGGTCTAACAGAGCTTGGCGCACATTGTCATTTAGCACCAAGTTCGCCAACAGAATTAAGCAAGCTTATTTCTGCTGAAAATTATGATCTTATTATTATTTCAGCAGAACAAGTTATTAGCCTTTGGCCAGAAGTTAAAATGCAGTTACCCAACAACAGTGATGAGGATATTAATATACTGATCCTTGAAAGGTGGCATGACTTCGACTTACCCTTTTACCCTGAACACGCGACAACTATTGCCAGTAATCCGTTTTTACCACAAAAAATATACTGGGCCATTGCCCGTATTATGGATCAAAAAAATCCACTTATAAGTTGTCTAAAGCAAGATATTAAGACGTTATCTATACCCAGTGTTACTGAAGCACAAGCCAGTAATAAACTAATTTTGATTGTTGAAGATAATGTCTTTAATCAACAGGTATTAGAGCGTCAGCTAAATCTATTTGGTTATGCTGTGATCATTGCCAACCATGGTGAAGAAGCCTTAACTAAAATGACGCAATATTCATTTTCCCTGATCATGACAGATTGTCAAATGCCGATCATGGATGGTTTCGAATTTGCCCAAAAGGTGCGAGAGAATGAACAAGGCGGCACAACACAGATACCTATTATAGCAATCACCGCTAACGCGATGCGAAATGAAGCCGAACACTGCATTAAACTTGGCATGAATGACTACGTGACTAAGCCAATGAAGCTAGATAGCTTAAAAGCTTTACTCAGTAAATGGTTAGTTGAAGAAGAACTCGAAGATGAATTTAAAATAGAATCACCACCTGAATTGACCGATGAACAAGTCACTAAAATGATAGCAAAACCGGCAATAAACATCTCAGCATTGGTTGAATGCTTTGGTGATGATAAAGAAGCGCAACAAAGCTTTTTACAATTTTATCAACAACATAGCAAACCATTATTCGCTGAATTAGCCGTGCACATTACCGATAAAGATTGGCAGAGTGTAATGGAACTGGCACACAAGCTTAAATCTTCAACCCGGGGCGCTGGAGCGATATTACTAGGTCATTATTGTGAGCAATTGGAACAATTCGCTAAAGAAGAAAATACACAAGAAATTATAACGTTAAGCCATAAACTTTATGCTGAGTTTATTCGAGTGTCTGACGAGATAGCGGCAAACTTTTAGGCCATGTTATGGCGTTTGTCAGTGATTATCTATAGCGGTGACTGAAAATATTGTTATAAACGTTTTCATCAATCACACGTCGCTACTGAATACTCTTATTATTTAGCGTATTAATTGCTGAAAACGTCGGCCACTTACCCACGGCACGAATAGTTAACTGAGGGTTGTGATTGTTTATCTTTTTTCAATTAAAGGAATGTTATTTTCCTTAAATAGCTTAGCAACAACGCCTTGCGTTAAAGGTTTAATGAGATAACCTTTTGCGCCTAGTTCAATAGCTTTTTTTACTATTTGTTTATTTTTATTACCGGTTAACATAATAAGTGGCGTATCAAAATTTTTGCCGTTGCCCTGTTTCATTTGTCCTAAAATATATAAACCATTGGTATCGGGTAGACTTACGTCGAGTAAAACGATATCAAAACGTATATTATTAAGACAAATTAAGGCCGTTCTACCGGTACTAGCGGTTTGAACGTTGAGTTTATACTTGTGCAACAGTGTATTGGTTAAATGTATGCTAATGGGATCATCTTCAACCAATAGAATATTAATAGCGGCTGATTTATTATCCCCTTGTATCTTATCTAATTCTTTTACCGCATCGGCGTTACTTGCATTATAAAGCTTATTAAAAGAAGTTGGTGGATGTACTTGCTCGCTTTTATCAGATTGAGCCGCTTCATTACTTTCTTGTGCTATATTTTCCACGTCACTGATTAATCCACTGAGCAAGTCTAATGCTTTACTTTGCAGTTCCACCAGCCTAGGTCGAATTTCGTTTGAACGTATCGACGCTAAAATATTCTTGACTACATCAAGATTAATATTAACATTGTGTTTGAGTTTAATTTGCTCTGTTGCTTTACTGATAGAGTGTTCAACGTCGGTAATACTCTCTTCAAAAGACAACCTAAGTCTTTCTTTCAGCTCTAAGCCGTGCAGTACCGTTTCTCTAATTTCTTTTGCATATGACTCTTTGTTATAAATATAATCTAAGGCAGCATTTTTTTTGAGACCAATGCCCAGCTTAGTCAGTAAATTAGAACAAACAACAACTGCACGTTTTTTCTCATAAAGCGGATTGGTAATTATATAGTCATCAATAATATCGTTATCATAAGCTTCATAAGCTTCGTTTTCTTCCCTTGCAGAAACAACAGAAACAATAAAATGTTCGCACGTTTGTCCTACTAAAACTGATTTAAGCGAGCTGTAATAGATCATTAAAGATCGTTGAAAAGAGGTTGCGTCGATTAAAATTATTTTAGGCGTTTCATCTTTAAGCTGTTTCTCAAGCTCCGGCAAAGCAGTAACAACAAGTACTTTATCAAAATGTTCAATCAACACCTTAATTAACAGCTCGCTATCTTCACGTTCGGTCGTGTATAAAATAATATTATGATGCTGCACTATAACTCCTTGACTCAACTATCTAATGCTAACCTTGTAAGAGTGTAAAACTTGCTTAGCAATATTGGCCACTCGACTTTATCAAAGTATAAGTGAGTATGTAAATTTCCCTGCTCAGGTCAATACAATCTAACACTGTTGAGCATGCTTTGGATACATTTCATCTTATCAATTAGATTAATATATAAATAAGCTAAATCAAGGATATAAAAGAAGCAAAAGTGTGATTAACAGCTAAGGTGTACGGGTTAATTTGAAAACATCACTTTCATCAGCAAATTTTTAATAACATCATAAGATTCATCTTCAAATTTAACGCCAAAATAATCAATCGTCGGCGATGACTTAATATTGCAAACAATACCTTTTATTGATGTGATGTCACTTAAGGCCTTGTCAGTAATAGCGAAGGTAATGGTATCTTCTTTGGTGATAACAACATTTTCTTCCTTCTTGGCACTTAATAAACAGCCTTCTAATGAAAGATTAACCATAATACCTTTTAATAACGAATTATTGACCGAAGCTTCAATATTTAATTGTGTATCAATTCGCGTTTCTTTTCGTAGCGGTCGTACGGCCACCTGTTGCGGAATGTTCAAGACAATCATTTTTGCTGGAACAGTTATCGTGCGCTCTATACTGGTAACAAAAGCAACAACCGCGCCTTCATGCTTTTCTACGATACTTCTAACGGTGCAGGCTACCCCTTGATTAATATTGCCAGTAAGCTCAACATGACGATTTAAATCGGGTAATTGGATCAACATAAATTGCTTGGGTAAAAAACCAACAAAAACACTTTTAAATTTTATTTTTTTACTGGGGGGAATTGAGACTTCGACAATAATGGCAGAGCCAGGGGTTAGCATTGATAATGACTTTGTTACATCTTCTCGAATCATTGATAGTTCTCCTAGTAAGCCATGCCCTGTAGAGGTTTAAATTGATAAGTTAACTTATCAACTCATTCATTGCAGGTTATTAATTGTGTTAAAATTAAATATATCATCGATTTTCATACTATCAATATTTATTAGCCACAAAGCGATAAAGTTTTAATAATAATATAATTGACTGCAAGTTTTTAACGCTATTAAGCGCAGCAACACTTTATAAATAGGCTTTATAGCCTATTGTAACCGCTGGTAGCTTTTAAACTATCGGCAAAAGGTTATTTACTGATGTTTTTAACCTTCATATTAAGCTATTGTTAAAAGGTAATGAGCACGCCACTATCGGCTTTTAATAAGCTAATTAGTTAATATTTATTAGTATTTTTATTAGCTAAACCGTGAAACATGTAAATTTTATAAAGAGTCTTATTGATGATTGAACTTTTTCGCAACATGAAAATTTCACAAAAAATCCCATTATCTATTAGTGTTTTTATTATATTACCTTTAATCATCTCCCTTATTGCAATAAATTCAACGAACACCATTAACAAAAACGGTCAAGATATTTATGATAATTATTTTGTCAGTTTTGTTAATCTTACCGACGCTCGAAAATATTTATATGAAGAGTTTGTACTAATAAAAAGTCATATTCTTTCTCCTGACGATAAGTCTATGAGAGACACTGAGCAAAAAATCAGTAATGCATCAGTCAACTTCCGTGCTTCACTGACTAAATTTGAACAAACATTAGACAGTGGCGAAGAAACCAAACTACTCTATAAATTCAAAACTCAATTAACAACGTTTGAGTTGTTAACCGAGCGAATTATCACTTTAAGTAAAAGCAACCAAGATATTGCTGCAGATAGACTAGCTAATGAAGAATATGGCGTGCTTTTTAATGACATGCAACTCAATATGGCAGGTATGCTAGAAACTAATATTGATGGAGCTCAAGCCCTATACAACAGTAATCATCAACATCATCAAACTACGCGTTCTCTTATTATTTTGGTTACCGCTATTATTATTGCCATTGGCTTATTTATTGGTTGGCTATTGATCAGCACAATATTAGAGCCACTGCTTAAAATACAGTGCCATATAGCAAGTCTTACTCATTCAGGTGATCTTCTCCTTCAACTCGACATTGAAGGTAAAGATGAAATTAGCGAATTAGCTGAGTCATTTAATACTATGCTTGAGTCATTATTTCATGCACACAACAAGCTCATCCAAACAGAGAAACTAACCTCTTTAGGTTCACTAGTTGCAGGAGTTTCTCATGAGATTAATACGCCATTAGGCATAGCTGTCACGATAGGCAGTACAATCAAAGATAACTTTCAAAAGTTTTCAATTCGTTTTAAAGAAAAAAAAGTAAAACGTTCTGACTTGGAAAGTTTCGAAATAGAAGTCAATGAATGCTTAGATATTTTACTGAATTCTTTAGACCGAGCTGTTGTTCTCATTCAGAGTTTTAAGCAAGTGGCTGTTGACCAAACGAGTGAGGCAAGACGTATATTTTTCTTATCTGATGTCGTGGACGAAGTGATCCGTATACATCACCATAAAATAAAACGCCTAGGGATAACCTTCGACTGCGTAATTGATAAAAATATAGAGATGGACAGTTTTCCAGGTCCTTTGGGGCAAGTGATGACTAATTTATTTAATAACGCCATTATTCATGGTTTTGAAAGTACAGACTCTGGCATTATCGCTATATCAGCTTATCTGAATAATTCAGTTGTCATTATCAAAGTAGAAGATAATGGTAAGGGCATCCCAAAAGCGTTTATTGACAAAGTTTTTGAACCTTTTTTTACCACTAGGCTTGGTGAAGGAGGTTCAGGTTTAGGCCTGAGCATCATCTTTAATATTGTCGTCAATTTACTCGGTGGTAAAATTAGAGTAGCCAGTACATTAGGAAAAAACACCTGCTTTACCTTAGAATTACCTTTGGTTTCGCCCCAAAAGATAACAAAAATTAATGATAAAGATTAACTGTACTCGCTATTATCTTAAACACGTTTAAAATAATCAGCTAATTTTTTCTCTATCTAAAACAAGTTAACCGCACAAGATTATCAATGGCACGCTTATTATGGTTTTTGATAAAATGCTACTTGGCCTCGTCCTGAAGCTTTAACTTGGTACATCATGTCGTCTGCCTTAACCATCAATTCGTGGAGTACCTTAGCGTCTTTAGGGGCAACAACAATACCAATACTTGCGCCTACCTGGCATTGCATATTATTTGAAATATGAATGGGCTGCTCTATCTCAACAAGAATATTATTGGCTTGTTCAAGCATTAACTCTTGGTCAAAGTTCGTCAACTGACGGGCAACAATAAATTCATCCCCTCCCCATCGAATACAGAGGTCTGTTGCCAAGTTAAAATGCGCTTTAAGACGTTTTGCTATTGCTATTAATACCTTATCCCCCGCTTCATGGCCATAAGTGTCGTTAACAGGTTTAAATTTGTCTAAATCAATCATCATCAACACTAAACTTTGTTGATTTTCTAAACAATAAAGTAAGGCATTATCTAATTTTTTGTCGCCGGAGCGTCGATTAAGTAGATGGGTTAAAGGGTCATGATCCGCTTCAAAACGTGTTTGAAATTCTCGTTCTGCTCGTTCAGTAACGTCATGTATTATCACTTCAACTAAATTACCTTGTTCACTTCTGCGCTCATTGCTGCGCTGTTCGGTTAATTTTGCGAATAAACAGTGCAGCCATAGCGTTTTATTGCCGATGCGGCATTCTATGTCTAGAGTGACTTGTGGACGATTCTTGTCGGCGCGAATACTCAATAACAACTCTTCGAGTTTGTCGACATTATTTAATAAAGTTGGAAAGTGTAAAGAGGCCAAGTCTGTCTGTCCTGCAACACTGAAGTATTGTAAAAATGCTGGGTTGAAAGTGGTAATGGTGTTTTTTTCATCGAGCAAACAAATTCCAGCACTCGCTTGTTCAAAAATAAGCCTGAATTTACGCTCTAACTCTTGAGTTTTTTCGCGCAATGCTCGCTCATTACTAATAGTAAGATGTAACTCATGCATTAAAGAGTTTATACCTTTTGTTAATTTACCAATTTCATTTTTGGCACCTTGCTTCACCAACAACATCCGCATTGTTTTAGGTATACTAGGGTTGATGGTAGTAAAGCTATCGGTTAACTTTTGAATAGGCTTAGTTAGCCATCTGTGCACGATCAGAGAGACAAAAAAAGCAATAATGATGGATTGTATTAGTATCAATGCCACTTCTTTTTTAAGTGAATTTTCTACCTGTTGTTGAATATAATTATTGTCTGGATAAACAGTAAGTGTGCCAACAAGGGTATCATCAATAAAAGGATGGATTAATTGGATAACTATGCCATCTTGTGGTTTGTTAAGAGCACCACTGGAAATGCTCATTTCGCCCTCGCCGGAGAGTCTAGCCCCTTGAACTAAATCATTACTCAACAAACCACTAATAATTTCCTGTCCGAGCTCGCGATCATTTAAATAGGCAGATATCGTCGCAGTTTTTGCCATCGTTTGGGCTAATTGTTTAACAAGCAAATAGTTAGTATCTTTCTTTTCTTGAAGGCCAGCATAATAGGACAACGTTGAAGAAACCAACGCAACTAGCACGGCAACAATAGCGATCGCCAATGGAACTCTGACATAAAGATTTTGACTAATTTTCATTAAATCGATAAACCACTTTTACAGCATCAGTGAGCTGGTCTTTAGGTATATAACCAATTGAATATGGTGAACTGTATAACTTGTTCAAAGCGTCTTCAATTGAAATAGCCGCGATCGGCGGTTTAGCTCGCCCAGAGAACAGTAACCTTGCCCAGTAAGCGTTTATTTTTTGCTCGTTTTTATTAACTAATTGCAGATAAAAGTCATTCTTCAATAGTGATTCAGAGGGCAAATCTAGTGGCTGTGCCATTTCACCGTCAGGAAAAGTTAAATAACGCCCCATATAAATGTCAATCACTTCGCGCTTAGATAATGAGTTAATCGCATTGTCTTTATTGACCACAACAACAAACTCGGTACTCACAGCATCAAAGTTGAAAATAGCCAATCCAATCATTAATAACAGGGGGTTTTTCATCATTAAAACACCATGTTCGCACTAACAGTAAACACATTAATTCTATGCTCTTTTTCAACATTTTCCGGATCACTTATCCCCCATAACCCACCACCAAAAGGTTGAATATCAAAGTGATCAATTTGCGCTTTAACGATCAAATTTTCTGACGCCTGCCATTTTACGCCAACATTAATTGAATGTTGGTGCACCACTAATCGGTCAACAGCCTCTTTTGAAGCAAGTGCTAACTGTTGTAATGGAAAGGTTACTTGTATTGGCGTACCAGGAAGAAATTGGGGCGCAGTAACTGTGGTTATCTTATGGCGGTTCTCTGAAATAGAAACACTGGAAAAAAGCGTCACTTTATCTAAACGATAACCAACACTCACATAGCCATTAATATTTGATGAAGCAACCAACCAAGGAGACTCTGAAATACCTATTTCAGATTGAATTAACCAATTATCACTATCGTAGGTTAATCCTAAAGCAGCATATTCAATACTATGGTTTTTTGTGTCAAAACTTGCTGATAGCGACGCTGCTTGCGGCCACACAGGAGCTGGCACAGAGTTTAATAAATCAATAAACTCATTTAATGCCTCGAACTTATAGTCCCCGGCATCGGCTTGTGATACAGAAAATCGCATGGTCCAAGCATCAAGTACGTAGGTTGCGCTAAAAGTCATTAAATGGTCAAAATCAATAAAAAAGTCTTGGCCATTCGCTTTTAATTTTGCAGTCGTGTTACCCGCAGCCAATTTTAACCGTAAAAAACCATCATTAATTGATTGGCTGTATTCAATATCTACACCATCAAATTTTCCCGCTGTACTTGCAAAAGAGTAATACTCATGTGGCGGACGTACCCACAAATAAGCGTATCCCACGTGCGGGTACTCTGAAAGTAAATAAAGGTCACTGTTTAATCTGCCCGCACGAATAGCCCAATTACGAGAAGGACGGTAGCGCAGAAAAGCTAATTCGAGGTAATTTTCAAAGTCTGTATTCCCGTGATCTTCTAGGACAAATTGCACAACAGAATCCCAGTTTTTATCTAAGGTTATATTAGCTTGCCCACCTAAAATTGAGTCACGGGTAGCTGACCAGCCTGTATCGTCAATATTCAAATAATTGGGACTAAAAGCAATATCAGGATCGTCACTATAACTAAGGGCTAAAGAGGCAAAACCACTAAATTCAACTTTTATGTCATCGGCACAGGCATTATAAGTAATGCCTGTGAAAACTAAAGCTGTGGCGATAATAAATCGATACAAGGTAGCAGCCTTTTTTCGTTTGATAATATTGAAGATATTAATGATAACAGATAGCTCATTTATTTGCCTATTGTTCGACCATAAAATACCACGACTTCTTTAACGAGTGCTAGGTTAACGTCTGTGTTTTGAATTAATAGACTTTTGAGGTTCGTCTCAGGAGGATAACGCATAAACCTATGCTTAATCAGCAAAATAAATGGCGAATCTTGGACTGCGAAATAATGGCTTGGATATCGGCTTGGCTATTGGCTTGGCTAATGTTGGATAATATATTTAACAAACACTTGTCCTAGCAAGAACAACATTATTTTGGTCTGGTTAAGTGTAATCAACCGATTGCCCCTTAGGGCATTTTCCCTTAATACTTATCTTTCTAAGTGCTCGGCATGAAAACGCAAATGCGCTTCAATAAATGAAGAGATGAAATAGTAACTGTGATCATAGCCTTCATGAATAGTTAACTCTAATGGGTAACCACTCATTTTTGCTGCAGCCTCTAGCGTTTCTGGTTTTAATTGCTCTTTCAAAAAGTCATCTGCACCACCTTGATCAACTTTGGCAGGAATAAACTGTTTTGCTATACGCATTAATTCACTGGCATCATGCTGGTACCAACTTGCTTGGTCTTTCCCCAAGTAAGCGCTGAAAGCTTTTTTGCCCCAAGGCACCTTAATCGGATTACAGATAGGACTAAAGGCTGACATTGAACGATAACGTTCAGCGTTTAACAAACCAATAGTTAGTGCCCCGTGTCCGCCCATGGAATGTCCACTAATAGCGCGCTTATCTGACACTGGAAATGTGGCTTCAATAATTGCTGGCAGTTCTTTAACCACATAATCATACATCTGATAGTGACGGCTCCAAGGTGCTTGGCTAGCATTAAGATAAAATCCTGCGCCCTGACCCAAATCATAACTATCGTCATCAGCTACCTCTTCACCTCTTGGACTAGTATCAGGAGAAACAATAGCAATGCCTAACTCAGCAGCTACTCGCAGTGCGCCGGCTTTTTGCATAAAGTTTTCATCGGTACAGGTTAGACCTGAAAGCCAGTAAAGCACAGGCACTTTTTTGCCATTATTAGCCTGTGGAGGCAAAAAAATGGCAAAGCGCATGTTAGCGTTTACGGCTTTAGAATGGTGGCTATATTGCTTGTGCCAGCCACCAAAAATTTTATTTACACTGATACTTTCAATTAAAGGATCAATTGTCATAGGGTAACCTCAAGACGCTCCCCTGCTAATTACTGCAATAAAAGGGCAACGCCATACTATTAATGTGAGTGACTATCTTTCTAAAGACAGATGCTGGTTATTTATATCGCCTATTTATCAAAATGAATAACACTGCGAATACTTTCTCCTTTGTGCATTAACTCAAACGCTTCATTAATGTCTTCAAGACTCATGGTATGAGTAATAAAATCGCTCAAGTTGAATTCACCGGCTAAATAACGTTCAACATAATCTGGCAACTCAGTACGACCTTTAACACCGCCAAATGCAGAACCACGCCATACTCGCCCCGTTACCAGTTGAAATGGACGGGTTGATATTTCTTGTCCGGCACCGGCAACACCAATGATCACTGATTCTCCCCATCCTTTATGACAACATTCTAAGGCAGAGCGCATTAGGTTAACGTTACCAATACATTCAAAAGAGTAGTCAACACCGCCATCGGTCATTTCGACAATCACATCTTGAATAGGCTTGTCGTAGTCTTTGGGGTTAATAAAATCGGTAGCACCCAATTTTTTCGCAAGTTCGAATTTACTTTCGTTAATATCGATAGCAATAATTCGACTAGCTTTCGCCATGGTCGCGCCAATCACTGCAGACAATCCAATACCGCCAAGGCCAAAGATAGCAACAGTTGCGCCCTCTTCAACTTTTGCCGTATTCATGACTGCGCCCATGCCGGTGGTAACACCACACCCTAGTAGACAAACCTCTTCTAATGGTGCTTCTTTATTAACTTTCGCTAATGAAATTTCTGGCAAGACTGTGTATTCAGAAAAAGTTGAACAGCCCATATAATGAAAAATAGGCTGACCATCTTTGTAAAAGCGGGTCGTGCCATCTGGCATCAAGCCCTTGCCTTGTGTCTCACGAATTTTTTGGCAAAGGTTGGTTTTACCCGATAAACAGAATTTACATTCACCACACTCTGGTGTGTATAATGGAATAACGTGATCGCCTACCTTAACACTGGTTACACCTTCACCTATTTGTTCAACAATACCACCGCCTTCGTGACCTAAAATAACGGGGAAAATTCCTTCTGGATCCTCTCCAGATAAGGTAAAGGCATCGGTATGACAAACACCAGAGGCAATAACCTTAACTAACACCTCTCCTTTGCGAGGTAGCATGACATCGACTTCTTCGATAGATAGTGGCTGATTAGGGCCCCAAGCAATAGCCGCTTTCGATTTTATAAATTTATCTGACATCGTTATTCTCACTTTTCAATTAATAGGTATTTTGATGGGATTAGCATCTAGTCGAATTTGTTACAGTAACATTAGTTTACTCAACTTATTTAAAGATGATAATACGCCTAATGCGTAATTAACTTTTACCCCTTGGTAACAATCTAAAGGACATAGCTACCAAGGGGTAAAAGCATTTTGGTTAAAAATTTTGATCTACATTATTCATCTTAATGACTGTGTCCTTGGGCAAGATTTATCATAGCAATACCAACAGCAACTAACCCCATGCCTAGCCATGTTGTTAAATCAAGATGCTGACGGTAAATCAAAGCAGACAATAAAGTCACGGTTATAATGGCAAGCCCGGCCCATAGCGCATGGACGATACCAACTGGCATGCCTTTCATTGCTTGACCTAAAAAAATGAATGCGGCTAAATGTCCAAGTAAAACTAAAGCACTTGGCAGTGGTTTACTAAAACCATCAGTCTCTTTTAATGCTACATGAGACATCGCCTCAGCAGCGACACCTAAAAAAAGGAATAACCAACTCATCTTTATTTCCTATAATGTTATACGAACGGTCACTGTCAAAGGTCTAAAGTAATTTTAAATAAGCTACTTTTGTGGCCACTAACAATGTCTTGTTGGCGGCTAGTATAGTTATTTCTATATAAATGATAATATGCTAATTTGTAAATTCACTTGTACATATAGGTAATAATCATGCAGTGGGATGGCATTAGCGAATTTGTTTACGTTGCGGAAAATGAAAGTTTTACCCTCGCCTCAAAGAAAATGGCGATATCTACCGCACAGGTGAGTCGACAGATAAGTGCATTAGAAAAACGCCTTAATATTAAGTTATTTTATCGAACAACTCGCAAAGTATCATTAACAGAAGAAGGCCGTGTTTTTTATCAGCATTGTCGCAGTGTTCTCGATGGTCTCGATGCTGCTGAGCGGGCTATCACAAATTTGCAGTCAAAACCCCAAGGCAAAATTAAATTAACAGCGCCTGTTGCCTATGGTGAAAAACAAATATTACCGCTAGTGAATAATTTCATAAAACAATATAGCGATGTTGAAGTGTCGGCTTATTTAAGCAACCGCCAAATAGACATTGTTGAAGAAGGCTATGACCTAGCAATTCGCCTTGGTAAGTTAAGTGACTCGACCATGATGGCAAAAAAACTTGGTAAAAGAACAAACTACCTTTGTGCATCACCGCAATACTTAGAAAAACAGGGAGTACCCCATTCTATATCAGAGCTTAATAAACATAGTTGTTTGTTGGGTACATTAGACTACTGGCATTTTAGAGAGTCTGACCGAGAAAAAAGTATCCGCGTAACCGGTAGATTAAGATACAACAATGGCTACAGTCTGATGGACGCCGCATTAAAGGGCTTAGGGATAGTTCAGTTACCCGATTATTATGTTCAACAACGCATAGAAAGTGGTGAACTGGTGACCCTATTAGATAATTACCGTGCGCCTGATGAAGGAATATGGGCAATTTACCCTCAAAATCGCCATTTATCGCCTAAAATAAGACTGCTGGTTGATTACTTAGCTGAACAGTTACTTTAATCTTCAGCTTTATTAAATTACCGAACAAGACTGTAAAGCTTAAGTCATAACATAAAATAATAACGGTTAGGTTTGCCGCTATTATCTTACATACACTCCACCTAAGCTTCCAAAGTCACGCCGCGCAGATAAAGAGACAGCAATAAAAGGAAAGTAGTAATGATCAATCGCCTGTTTTATCCGTTAATCATCCAACAGACTTTCGAGTGAATGTGTAACGCCCATTCGTTGATGTACTACTGGACTTGTTGTGGTGTATAACGTTGGAATACGGTCTTTTTCTAAAACAGTTTCCGCAATCGAAAAGGCCGCTAAGGCCGTTTCGTGGAAGCCACTTAAAATCAACTTTCGTTTACCCGGGTAATAATTAATATCACCAACGGCATAGATACCCGGCACTGAGGTTTGAAAAGATTGTGTATCTACTTTTATCTGGTGTTGGTGCATGGCAAGTTGCCAATTTGCTATCGGGCCAATCTTGGGTGACATACCAAAGAATATAACAAGTTCATCAAGTTCCACTCTACGTTTGATGCCATCTTTTGAATTTACTGTTAGGCCAGTTAGCTTATTATCTTCTTGCTGAAAGTCGCTCACTTGACCACATAAAAATTGCATTTTGAGTTCTTCACACAAGGCGTACATTTCATTCACGCTACTTGTAGCGGCTTTAAATTTTGTACTACGATGAATAAGCAAGACACTATTAGCCGTTTTTTGTAGGCTTAAACTCCAATCAAGTGCGGCATCTCCGCCACCTAGCACAACGACGTTTTTATCTTTAAAGTGTTCTATATTATTGATTCGGTAGAACAGTTGTTTATCTTCAAATTTATCAATTAAGGGTATTTTTAATTTAACGGGTGAGAAGGCACCATTACCAGCAGCAATAATCACCGCGCGACAGTGAATAAGCGTATTCTTGTGCGTGGTAACTGAAAAAGAAACATCCGACAATTTATTAATGTCTTCGACCCGCTCGCCCAATAAAAAAGTTGGCTTAAAGGGAGCCGCTTGCTCATAGAGATTTTCTATAACTTGGCTTGCCTTAGCATTAGGCAAAGCAGGAATATCATAGATAGGCTTATCTGGATAGAGTTCAGTGCATTGGCCACCAACTTCTGGCAAGCTGTCAATAACAACCGATTTTAATCCTTGTAAACCAAGCTCAAATACTTGAAACAAACCAACAGGGCCTGCACCAATAATTACAACGTCTGTCGTTAAGGTTTTCATAAGTACCTCCTCAGTACCATTAGCTTATATTTATGGCGGATCTAGCGCCTTGAAATATCAGTCTATTGTCATTTTTATAATCAATATAAATCACTACGGGCTTTATTGATTTACCCTTAGCAGGGTTAGCATTTAACGAGTCAAAAAATCACTTATCACCCATACTCAAAATGGTTCGCTACTGCTATTCTATAAATTTTTTTTCAAGTTGATGCTCAATTTATTCATCTACCCTGCTCGTCTTTTTTAACCAAGGTTTAAAGAATAACGCACTGGAAAAAAACAAGATAAAAGCTTGCGTCGTGATGCCTTGCCACGTTGAATTAATACCTAGCCACGCTAAATGAAAGTCAATAGGAAAGCGCGTAATACTAATAATAGCGGCTTCTTGCAGCGCTGTTATCGCTTTACCTGCAAGAATAAATGACAAGGCTAATAGTAAATACGTTGTTATTGAAAAGAATCGCGCTATTGGTAATTTAATAGAATATTTAATCATTAACCAGGCCACGACAACTAGCATAGCCGCTGCTGCCCCAAAGCCACTAAAAAGAACAAATTGCTGTGAGGGGTTTGTCTGGGTTAACAATGATTGATAAAACAGTACTGTCTCAAAAACCTCACGATAAACCGCAATAAACGCTAAGCCAGATATTCCCCATAAAGCACCTGATTTTAAACTTTTATTAATATTTTGTTGAACATAACGTTGCCATTGATCGGCTTGCGTTTTGCTGTGCATCCAAAAACCAACATAAAAGAGCACAATTGCAGCTAACAGCGCGGCAACCCCCTCCATGGTTTCACGGCTAGCACCGCTAATAGTCACTAATTTTTGTGCCACTAACCAAGTTAACCCACCCGCAATTAAGGCTGCTATCCAGCCAAAATGAAGATATTTAATGGCTTCTTTTTTATTGGACCGTACCAGTATGGTAAAAAGTACCAGCACAACCAATAGCGCCTCTAAGCCCTCTCGTAACAAAATAATAAAACTGGCGCTAAATAAAGCTGTGTCTGATATAGCTGAGTCATTGAGTAAAAATTCAGCTTGTTCTATTTGCAGCAAAATTGCAGAAACAGATACAGCAACGTCACCCGAGCCTTCCTCGTTGTTAATTTCATTGCGCAAGCCTAACAAGTTAAATTCAATCATTTTACGTAACGAACTATCATAAGCGTCGAGGTTATTTTCAACAAGCTCAAACCCATCTAAGTAGGCACTCACCGCAAATTGTTGGGCAAGTATAACGTCATTATTTTTGTAAGCGGCAAGTGCTTTTTTAAGTTGATCACGCGCGATTGTTAATGGCGCCTTAGTTGCAGAAAACAGTTCCTCAGGGTTAGATCTAAGCTGCTCAACAAAACCTTTTTCCAAGTCAGTTTTCGCCCTATACAATTCGTTAGGGCTATACTGAACAAGTTCGGCGAGTGAGAGTTCAGGTGCATTATTTTCTTGTCGTTTTTCATCAAAAACAAAAGCTAAACTACCCGTATAAAATGCTAACGACCAACGTTGTTTTACCGTTAAGTTATTAAATGAAGGCATAGCAGTGCCGTCAAGACCGCCGGTTACCACATCATATAATCCTAGAATAGAACGGTCTAAAGCACGTGTTCTTTCGTTAAAATTAGTAGGCTGTGGACTTAGTTGCCTTGCAAGCTTCCCGTCTCCTTTACCCGTTACACCATGACAACTGGCACAATTATTTTGAAATAATTGCTTTACCCTAGATGCTGAAAGTAAAGATGTTGGTAACGATAACTGCGGAGAGTTTTTTATCAGCAGATTTTTTAATTCACTGGTCAGCATTTGTATTTCGACAAGTGTTTTTTTCGCTTGTACCGCAGAGAGAAGTGATTTCGATAACGTAATCATGGCTTGTTCACCCGGCTCTCTCTCCGATCTTTCAGCAATAATGTTCGAAAAATCAAGCATTTCTTGATACTCACTTTGATCAATAACTTTGCCATTACTGATGGCAGAAGCATAATCAACACTAATATATTCGGTGAGTTGTAAAAGTTGACGTAATCCTTCTGTACCGTTGCTTGCCGATGTTTGCGTTGATATAAGATAACCAATAACAAAAAAAATATGAATAAATTTGCGCTTAAATGAGCGCATTGAAAAAGTCATTAATTTTTGAAAATAGCGAGAAAAATAATAAGTCATAAATAACTCTGTAACGCAATTGAGAATGATTCTCATTATACTACATAGGATAAGGATAATGTTAAATATTTATAAAAATAAAGTACTATAGTATCGGTTTAAGTTCTAACGGTTAACGTATGTCCCCTTAAATTAAATGTTCGCTTTTAATAAAGCACAATAATAGTTTATCGACTAATGAACCTCCCCCTTTATAGCCAATAATCTCCTCAAAGAGATAACAGTAAAGTTTGACCCTAAAGCAGGTCAGGCGTTACTATGATGAAGTTCTAGTAGGCTTTAGCTAAAATAGCTTGGCCAATTTACTCACCTAGTCGTAACATAAACATCCATATTTGAAATATTTACACCAACGCTGAACGGTTATACGTTCCTTAACAAAAGTGGCCGTATGTACAAAACTAAAAAAAGCACCAAACCCCAAGAAATTTCTTACAAACGTGTTCAATCATACATGATGTGGATGATCGAGAGATACGGTGATTACTCAGCAAAATCTTTATTGCAAAAAGCCAATTTATTATTCAAAGATGATACTCAATATAATCAAACTGCCTTAGATTATTTAATTGAACACGAAATTATAGATGATGCTCGTTATGCTAAAAGACTAACGCTTAGTCTGGCCGAAAGTAAAATAGGCCCAAATAAAATAAAAGAGAAACTTTATGCTAAGGGTTTTCAATCAACAACCATTAATGAGTGTGTCAATGAACTTGAAACGTCAGAAGATGACTATTTTGATAAAGCGTTGGCGTTAAAA
Source organism: Colwellia sp. BRX8-4 (assembly GCF_014077345.1). Lineage (NCBI taxonomy): Bacteria > Pseudomonadati > Pseudomonadota > Gammaproteobacteria > Alteromonadales > Colwelliaceae > Colwellia > Colwellia sp. BRX8-4. The sequence goes on along the minus strand of NZ_JACGVS010000008.1, from coordinate 143,512 downwards.
ATAAGAAAATTTGGTGAAGAGCCTATTACCGATATAAAGTTGAAGCAAAAAGCTTTACGCCATTTAACGGCAACCAAAGGATTTTCATATGCCATTGCCAATAAAGCGATTACTTATAACCCTGAACAAGAAGAATAGGTAGTCTGTCATTAAGGCTTTATTTTATAACAAACAATAAAATAAACTTAAGACCCTGTGCTTTATATACAGCTTACACCACAAGAATAGTGCGTTAATATAAGATCAATATCTTCGCCAGCTTTATTGTTAGTAATCATCAAATACTTTTTTAAATTGACCATTATTTTTCAATACAGAGATGGCTTGGTTGATTCGAGGAAGTAAATTTTCGTGTTCTTTTCTTAATCTAATAACGATATCACCTTTAGTATGTAAAGAAGCGAGTGCTATAGACGTTTGATGCTTTTCAGCCCAATATTGAGCCGCTCTTTCTTCTATAATGGCAACCTTAAAGCGCCCTTTTACCAACCCTTTGACTAATTCACTTTCTGATAAAAAATCAGCACGAATAAATTTGTCATCATCAAAATAAGCATAACCTGCTACTGTGCCGACTAACTGCCCATAAGCCATTTCTGGTTGATTGAACTCTATTGCAACATTAGGCAATGTAACAAAGTATTCTGTTACTTCAAATAAAGGAACACTGCTAACATAATCAACACCAATAATTTTATCTTTAAACCAATTGGGGCTAACAACATCGAAGTCAATTTGTCCTAATTCCAATGCGGTAACCGCTCTTTTTCCCGGGAGATAACTGGTATCAGTAGGAATGGCTGCTTGCATCATAATAAGCTCAATTAACGCGATAATAATACCAGGTTTTTGTTTATTTCCACTATAACCAAATGGCACCCAAGCCTTGGTGCTGCCTAGATCATATTTTAAAGGACTAGCAACAGTTTCTGTCGCACTAGAGACAAAAGATCCAAGCGTCATTGAAGCAGCGATTAAAAATATCGCCACATTAACCGTACGTTTCATCTTTGGTATTATCAATTGAAAATTCACTAAGTAGCCCCCCAAGAAGAGTTGTTTTAACTAAATAGAGTGTAAAAAACAAATCAGATACATTTTTAAAATTAACAGATAAAAAATCCAGTAGGCTAGTCGCGTAACCTTCATCGTTTTCGCAGCGCTAATAGCGTTAGCTATAACATAGCGCGATTTACGGTCTATTTCGACTGTCTATTTACATAGTCAAACTATAACGATTATTCACAGAAACGCTTATCCAAGAGGCGTAATTAAATGTTAATAAAAATCTGAAATACGGTTAATAAGATGAGCTTATTAACATTAGTTTTAATGATTTTATCTCTTTATTAAATATTGTTAATTATCCAAATAAGTTAATAATATTTCAGACCATAACTTTAATTATTTTTAAATCTTAACGTAATGTTAGGCACATAAAAATATGCCGTAAAGGTAAAGACTTCTTGTAGAATTTAGATTATTACTCATATAAATCAAGGTCCATAAAGAGAATAATTTAGTTTATTAAAATACTCTTTAGTAAACTCAATAAAAGCGTTCAGTTTATTCGACTGGTGAATTAATTGTGGATAAATCATAAAAATGGTCTGCCCTGCTGGCATTTCACTTTCAAGTATAGCGACTAACGTTCCCTCCTTAATCTCTTGGTCGACTAAATAGTCAGGCACCCTAATAATACCTTCGCCATTTAATGCTAATGTTTTCAGCATATGGTTATCGTTTATTTTTAACCAACCATCTACAGGCACCTCAGCGTTTAAGAATGACCAAGTTAATTGCTCTTGTCCCCTTAAACATTGATGCGTTTTTAAATCGCTGGGCACCTTTGGTTTACTGTATTTATCTAAATATTCAGCAGAAGCACAACAGCAATGTTTATAGGGCAAAATAGCTTTTGCAACCATATTTAAAGGCGGGGAGTTTGTGGCACGAAAAGCCAAGTCAAAATCACTACGATTTAAATCAAAACGGGTGTAACTGGTATCGATAGAAAACTCAATGGCGGGATGTAAGGCGCTAAACTTAGAAAAAATGTCGAGTAAAAACCTTTTAGTAAAGAGGCTTGGTGCTGTAATTTTTATAACACCTTCAATAGCATTGCCCTTATGACCAGCATTTCGCTCTAGTTCTAAAACAGAATGACGAATTTTATTTACACCCGTTAAAACACTTTCACCTTCTGCGGTTAAGCGAACACTCCGTGTCGAGCGGATCAACAAAGCAAAACCCATCTCCTTTTCTAATCGACGAATTTGAGCAGATAGATGCCCTCTAGATATTTGTAAATGTTGTGCCGCGACCGTAAAGCTTAAATGGCGGGCAACTTCACTAAATAACATTAATCGCTCAAGTTTTTTATGCTCTTTATTCATCATCTTTTGCGCTTATTGTGTGTTATATAAAACAATGAATTTTATTTTGTTATATATTCATTTGCAAATTTTTAGTGAAAAATACCTAGTCTTGTTATTACCTGCTTTATGCATGGCTGTAATTAATTTCACCAGCAGACGCTAATGCAGTAACTAAAGTATTACGGCATAAAATAGTAAAACAAAAAACGACAAATCAATAACTTGATTAACCAATTTGAATAAAAATAGGCATAAGAATGTTAAATATAGAAAATAAATGGGCGCTAGTAACGGGAGCTAGTCGAGGGATCGGTCTTCGTGTTGCGAAAGAGCTTGCTAAACAAGGCTGTAAACTCATCATTCATTCTCGACAATTAGCTGGTACTAGAGATTTACTTAATGAATTAACCACAGCGGGTCATGAAGTTTATGCTGTAGCGGCTGAACTTAATTCAATCTCTCAAGTAGAGCATTTAATTACCGAGGTGAAAGCCTTGAGTAATAACCACCTAGATATACTGTATAATAATGCAGCAATTATGACGACATACCAGCCGCTCTTTGCCCCGACGGCAGAGGAATACCTTCACAGTTTTATGGTTAATAGTATTACTCCGGCTAAATTATGTGATGCTTTTCTTCCAGGAATGCTAACGCGTAATTGGGGACGTATTGTTAATGTTTCTTCAGGTATTAGTAACCAACCTGAATTGATGGCATATAGTTGTTCAAAAGCCGCTCTTGAAAGGTATGTGCGCGACATGATGCCAACGCTATTAGGCACTAACGTCTTAATGAACTTGCTCGACCCTGGTTGGTTAAAAACAGACCTTGGCGGCACATTTGCCCCTAACGATGTCGATTCAGTAATGCCCGGCGCACTTATTCCCATACTATTGGAAAAAGAGCAAGGGAGTGGTATTTTATTTTGCGCTCAAGATTATGTTGGTTAACATTATACTTAGTATCGAGCTTAACTATCGAGCTTAAGCATCGATGGGCTAATGACGCTTTATTGTAGATAGCTAGTCAGTGGAACAAAGAGCATGAGTTCGATGAAAAAATAATTTTATTTGTACTTTTATCTTGAGTAATAGTTAATGAAATCACTAAAAAATAGAAACATACGTTGGGGAATTATCGGTTTAGGTAACATAGCCAATAAATTTGCAACCGACTTATTAACGCTGAAAGATGCTGAGCTATATGCCGTTGCTTCAAGAACACAGCAAAAAGCCAATGATTTTGCCGATAAATATCACGCGACTAAAGCTTACAGCAGTTATAAGGCGCTCGTAAATGATGAAAATGTTGACGCTATTTACATAGCAACACCACATTCAATGCATAAAGAAAATGCGCTGCTGTGCTTAGAGCAGGGTATCGCGGTGCTATGTGAAAAACCTTTTGCCATGAATACAGATGAAGTGCAATGCATGATTGATGCTGCAACGGCAAATAATACTCTGCTAATGGAGGGGCTCTGGACCTATTTTCTTCCCCATTATAATTTTGTTTTAAATAAACTGACTGATAAAACTTACGGCAATCTACGTAAAGTTGAAGCAGATTTCGGTTTCGCAAGAGAGTTTAACCAAGAAGCTAGGCTGTTTAATAAATCATTAGGCGGAGGCAGTCTTTTAGATATTGGCATTTATCCTATTTTTGCAGCACTAACTACCCTTGGCGTGCCCGAGACCATGACCGCTGATGCAACATTTTTTGCTAATGGCGCAGATTCTTCCTGTTCCATGGTCTTTAACTATAAAAATAACGTGGTAGCCTTGTTAAAATCGACACTCTTGGAGTCGACGCCAAGTGAAGCTGTGTTTTATTGTGAACAAGGCAATATTAAAATTAACAGTGGCTTTAACAGCCCTTCAACCGTCACTTTAATAACTGATACAAAAGAAGAAGTTATCTCTTTTAATGGCAAAACATTTGGCTATGATCACCAAATCAACCATTTTAATGAACTGTTACGTCAAGGGAAAAAGGAAAGCCATATCATGACCTTTAATTTTAGTCGCCAGCTTATCGAGACTTTAGATAGCGTTAGAAAACTTATTGATTTGAAATATTAATTGTAGATATTGATTGTAGATATTGATTGTAGATATTGACTGTAGATATTGATTTGAAATGTTGATGGTTAGCACTAATAAAGTCATGTTAATGGTATCGCCCTTTTAACGCCAAGCGTCTTAAGCAATAAGCCATTATCAATGCATATAACACGGTGATAATGGCTTTATTTTATTGACGCTTTATGACTGTTCTATCGGTAACAAAGTTATTTCAACACGGCGGTTAAGCTCGCGACCTGCAGCTGTTTTGTTCGTTACTGCCGGTTGTGTTTCGCCAAAGCCAACAGTTTCTAAACGATCACTAAGGATTTTTTGTCCACGAAGATAATTAGCGACTGAGCCAGCTCGGTCTTCAGACAATTTCTGGTTATGCTGGGCAGAGCCACTAGAGTCAGTGTGACCAGAAACAACAATAATGGTTTGGTTATATTCTTCAAGCACCAAAGAAACAGAATCTAATACGCTAGTAAAGTTGCTGTTAATGTTTGAGCTGTTCGAAGCAAAAGTAATGTTGCCTGGCATAACAAGGTTAATTTTGTCGCCGTCACGCACAATACTCACGCCACTGTCGCGTAATTGCTTACGCAATTTAGCTTCTTGAGTGTCCATATAGTAGCCAATACCACCGCCGATTGCAGCGCCACCTGATGCTGCTGCTAAAATACGTTTGTTACGTGTTCTGCTGTCTTTGTCTTTATTGTCTATAAAGGCAATGACTGCTGCTAAGCTTGCGCCTGCAGTTGCGCCTATAGCTGTTTTACTGGTTTTACTTTCACCTGTGTAGGGATCAAATGTTGTACAGGCTTGTAGCAATAATATCGCAGATGCGGTGGTGATTATTTTTTTCATGGTGAATTTCCTTTATTGGCCTTATTGCTTATTGTACAAAGCTTGGGCTATTAATAAATTACTGCAGGGGCAGTCTTGCCATTATTGCTTTTCGTCTATGTATTTTAAGGCACAAAAAAACCCGATGGAGACTCGGGCCTGAATATATAACGAAAATACACATATCTAAAACAGCACTAATTTTATACTTAATATTTATAACATTCAAGCTACCTAAATTAATTACTGATGTTATATTTACTGAGAAGTGTTGTACCAATAGCGTTAACTACTATATCTTAGCGGCATGAGTATTCTATGGAAAAACCGATGACGTTAGCAGCAGATTTTAGACATTTTATTGACGACGAGGGCAACGTACTCGAACTTACTGACCAAGCAAAAGTAGTTTTTGTTTTTCTGAGTAAAATTGTATTAGCCCTTTCTGAAAATATTGAGCAACCGCTCGTTCACGTTAACTTAAAATGTAATACTCGTGCTAAACAACTCTCGTGTACTGGAGAAATTGAAGCTAAATCAATAACCTTAGGGCTAATTGAATGGCATTGCGACACTTGCCAAGCTTGTGGAACGATTACTCATTGGCAAGGAAGTCGTTGGGACAAGCAGCAACGCGTTATACATTAGGTCTACTTTAGTAATGAAATATTGCTAGATAATAAAAGAGCTAATGCTAGACACGAACGCCAGCGCTTAAAATGTTCAGAATATACGATTTTAAGAGAACGTTCGTGGTTTACATTACTTGATTTAGCTAATTAATCGTGTCGATAATAATCACTTCACAGTCAATTAACGCCCTGAGTAAAATTGTCGTTGACTGAGTGACTTCAGCGCCATCTCCTGCGTTCATGGTGATAATTTTTGAGCTATCCTCTACTTTAAACATACCTGCTGAAGCTAATATATAAGCTTGATGGTCAATGTTATGCTCAATAACGGTTCCTTTCGCTAATTTCCCTCCATATATGCGCGTTTCTTGGTTAATAAACAGCGCCTTATTTTTATCTGCTGGGTAGCCTGATACTAACAATGTCAGTGCTGATAGCTGCTCAGTAGGAAATCTCTTACTTTCCCAGCGAGGTGCCACATCGATTTTATTAGTTTCAATCCAAATTTGATAAAAAGTTAATGGATTTTTAGTGCGATTATATTCTGAATGCACAAGACCTGTACCTGCACTCATCACTTGAACTTCACCTGCTTTCGTTGTGCCTTTATTGCCGGTACTGTCTTGATGAGTGAGCGCACCTGAACGAATAAAACTGATAATTTCCATATTACGGTGTGGGTGCGAAGGAAAGCCCATGCCCTGTTCAACCCAATCATCATTAACAACACGTAACTTTCCAAACCCCATCCGGCTTGGATTGTAATAATTAGCAAAGCTAAAATGATGTTTAGATTTAAGCCAGCCATGGTTAGCGCTACCTAAGCTTTTATAAAGATAATGTTTTATCATCAAATTTCCTCAGTATTTATTTATCTAGCTTTATTTACCAGTCAAACCTTTAACCTATTAACCCTTAGTATTGACGATTACGGTCATGTGGCGCATCAAAGTGTTCCGCTGCGCCCAAAGGAACAATACCTGTTGGATTAATCGTTAAATGACTCGCGTAGTAATGAGTCTTAGTGTATTCCAAGTCAACCGTCTCTTTAATGCCAGGTACTTGATAAAGTTCATTAACATAGTTCTTAATATGATGAAATTCGCTGATTTTTTGGCGATTACACTTAAAGTGCCCATGATATACCGCATCAAAACGGATCAGTGTGGTGAACAAGCGCCAATCAGCTTCGGTTATTTTGTCAGCCACTAAATACCGCTGTTTTGATAAGAGTACGTCTAGCCAATCTAAGCTGTCAAATAAGCTGTGGTATGCGTCATTATACGCCGCTTGTGTCGTCGCAAAACCTGCTTTATAAACACCATTATTAATAGTGTCATAAATACGCGTATTTACCGTTTCTATGGCTTCTCGTTGCTCAACGGGATAGTAATCATCAACATTACCTGTTAACTCGTTGAATGCTGAATTAAACATTCTACTGATTTCAATGGATTCATTATTAACAATCGTCTGAGTTTTTTTATCCCATAAAATAGGGACTGTCACGCGTCCTTCATAGCTAGGATCTGCTTTTAAATATAATTGGTAGGCATAATCTAAGTGATAAAGTGGATCTCCCTTATCACCAAACGTCCAACCATTTTCCATCATTTTAGCTTCAACAACACTCACCGAAATAATTGTTTCAAGTTGTTTTAACTTTCTAAATATTAGTGTTCTGTGTGCCCAAGGGCACGCCAACGAAACATATAAATGGTAACGGCCCGCTTCTGGTTTAAATAGACTATTAACATCTGATGAAATTTGACTTCTAAAGCGGCTATCTTGACGAACAAACTGCCCTTTACTTTTATTGGTGTCATACCATTGGTCGACCCATTTACCGTTAACGATTAATCCCATAACAAACTCCTTAAATTTATTGATTTAGCCATTATTACTGTTACTGGCAGGTGATTTAGCTATTTTACATATTAAGTATTTTTAATTAGCTTTCGGTATACGTGACGATCAATAGAGTATTTTCCGCCACCTTGCACAAATAGCGCAAGCGTTATCGCTAATAACGATAAAGCAAACTCATAACCGTTATTACTCATAAACAGGCCATTACTGATGTGAACACTAAAGATGGCCACTATCATAGTAATAGCCAAGACAAAACTGACAGGTCTAGTGAGAAAACCAATCAATAATAATATCCCACCAAAAAACTCAGCACTACCCGCCATTAATGCCATAAAGAAACCCGGCTCAAGCCCTATAGATTGCATCCACTGTCCCGTTCCCTCTAATCCATAACCGCCAAACCAAGCAAATAACTTTTGCGCACCATGAGCGGTAAAAATTAACCCGGCAATTAATCGTAGCGGTAAGCTTGATAAAGATTGTTCAGTTTTAGTGATACTATTGATGGTATTTATAAATGACATTTTAATAATCTTTAATGACTAATGATTTAATATGTAGCCATTGTAAAGGTTGAGTTACCATTGAATAACCCCTATTATTTGTTTGTTATGTTCAAATAATTTGAACAATTAAATATCTGGATAATAGCCATGAAAACGCCACCTATTAGTATTGAAGCATTACTTGTATTAGATGCTATTGAAACGCGTGGCACTTATGCGGCCGCAGCAGAACAATTGAATAAAGTTCCTTCAGCGCTTTCTTATATCGTTCAAAAGCTAGAAGAACAGTTAAACGTGACACTCTTTCAACGACAAGGCCGTCGCGCCGTGCTAACGCCAGCCGGCAAGCATTTATTATCAGAGGGCCGTAAAGTACTAACGGCCATTAATACCCTTTCAGAACAAACTCAAACAATTGCTAATGGCTGGGAACCCAAGATCCGCATTGCTTGCGATTCCATTATTGATATAAAAACTATTTTTAAAGGCATAGAAGCATTTTTAATCGCCCATCAAAATATTGAAATTGATGTGCGAGAAGAAGTTATGAACGGCACGTGGGAGGCATTAATTGAAGACAAGGTCGACTTAGTTATTGGCGCTCCTTCACCGGTGCCCAATCAAAAAGGTATTAGGGCAATAAAAATTGCAGTGTCTGAAAATGTTTTAGTGGTTAACAAAGTACATCAATTAGCCTTTCTTAAAGGGCCGCTTGAATCAGCACACTTATCAAAATATAGAAATGTCGTCGTTCATGACTCAGCTCAACATGAGATCCCCTGGTCAGTTAATATTATCCAAGGCAGTCAACATTTCTTTGTTAGCTCGATTGCGATAAAAATTGAAGCGATTATTGCAGGGATTGGCATCGGATACTTACCCAAAAACCTCATCCAACATCATATTGAATCAGGCCAGCTGGTAGTTATTAAGTTAGCAGAAGAGCGCCCACTGCAAGACTTATTTATGGCATGGAAAATAACCAACAAAGGTAAAGGATTAAAAAAATTAATCGCTATCTTATCAGCACAATAAACTAGCAATAATAGTTAACCTTAAGCCTTTAATTATTAATATAAATATCATTAATACAAGAGTAGACGTTTTTATCTATTTCATTTAAAGTCGCCTCCACAATTTGTAGCTTAAAAGCTAATTTTTTCTGCCGATAACTTTATTTACGGCATAAGTGTGTGAGAGACCTTTCGATGAATAATAACCTTTGGGAACAACTATTTTCTATCAGCGATACCTTAAATGAATCTGCAGAATCAAAAGAAGAAAAACTCAAAATATTAATCAAGCATTTAGCCTCTATTAATATCACCCATGAACGTTCATTTGATCCAGCGGAAAATTTTGAAGCCTATGTCGCAGTAAATTTATGTGAAGCTATACATAAAATTTTAAAGTAAAACTAAAATGTAATGCAGTAATGTGTGCTTGCAAATTTTTATTAACTGAGCCTATTTGTTATTTAAGAACAATTAGGCTCATGTTGCTCATCTTTTGATATGAAAGTAACTATATTAACCATTCAACGGCAAACTGACTATCTGCTGGTAATAATTTATCTGCGACAAATCTATATTTAACATCTATTGGTTTACATGACTTCACTGAATTTTTTAAAGTAGCGAAGTCTTCAATATCATTTTTAAACCCCTTTGGTTGATAACAATATAGTTTCAATATCGCCAGCATATATGCTGCAGAAGATGCCATATGGGTATTACGTAATCGTTGGAATTCAGAAGTGAAGTCGTCTGCTTCACTAATATTAAGGTTTTTTATACCTTTACGTAATAAGTTTGAAATTAACCTTATAAATTCTACTCGCGGAACATATTTATCTAAAAAGCTGTATTCACCCAATGCTCGAACAGATTGCTCAAAGTCACCGATAATCAAATCGATTTCCGCTTTTTCTATGTACTGCATATCCAAACTTTTAGTTTCAATGTTATCCGCTGTTGCTATGATTTGCTCTACAATTGGAGCAAAGTCACCAGATTCTAATGAGACAATAACATCGATCCATTGCTTACGAATAAAGTGATAATTGTTTCCACCTGCAGCCCCTGAAACTATACTGTCATCTAACTTTAAAGGTATTTGTTTTAAGCCATGTTTTTTAGCGAGTTGTATTTCGTTACTAACTTCTTCTGAAGCTGCGACCTTTAATAACTTATTGCCAATAGAATGCTTTGAAGCTAATAATACAAAAAGCTCGCACTGCTCGATACCCTCTTCAATATTTTCAGCATAATTCTCGCCACCTAAAATTTTATTGGGTGCAAACCAAACTTTATGACCTGCTGCTTTTAAGCCTTCTACAATCTTGGTTGCTGCGTCTGAATCTTTGGTGCTGTAACTTAAAAATATGTTTCTCATCTTTAATTTTCCGTATTTAAATTTTTAAAATGTTCCGATGCGGTTAACTTCATGTGTTGTAATAAATTAACTTAAGACGGCTTCAGATCTTTTATGGCTTTCTATTTGTGTACGGATATTCTTATAAGCTAAATCAACTAAACTATCTTTAGATTGAGACTTTGCTATTGAGTCACCTGGATCATAGTTCTTGGCAATATCACATTGTTCTTCGATATAACTCATTAATTTTTGCTGAGTGATATCTAACAATTTCACTAACTCGCTCTTGTTTGCTTCTTTAGCACGAGCGATTTCTGCTTTGTAGTATACGGTTAACTCTTCTGATTCAACTGCAAGTCGTTCTTTAACAGCAGCAATTCCACCTGCGGTGTCTTGCTCGATACTATGTGCGTCATTTTCAGCTAAGGTTTCAGAAAACTCTCTAATACTCTCATCATTCATCAGTGTTAGACTGATTTTTGCCCCACTAGTGACTGAAAGTGTAATTTCACTTCCCGTTAATTCTTGGCCAAAGCGATTACGATGAACGTCTTTACGTGTGACATTGCTGACATCTTTGTAGTAAAAAGAGTTTGACTCACGGCCAATGTATTTATCAGCAATAAAATCATAGTAGGTGGAGAAAACATCAACTTTTTCTTTAGTTAAGAAAATATATTGTATTGATCTTACCGCACAAACTAATTGCCCATTGCTATCAAAACGAACCGCTTGTTCATTTTGCTTATTAAGTCGAGGATGACTATTTTCTTGGATATACGACCAATCTTGCAGAACAATCGACTCACTTTTTTGACCATCACTTCGTTGATAAGTAATATCTGACTGATCGATATTACACTCTTGCATGGCCGCTTGCTGAATTTCATTTTCGATTTTTTGTTCAATAAGTTTATTTATTTTAACACCGCTAAATAACTCATTATCTTGATGACTAGGTAAATTATTGAGTATCTCAGAGCGGTGTGTCTTAATTGTTTCAATCAAATTACCGTAGGTTGTTAACATCACTTCAATAAGCGAAAGGTTACCCACGTTTTTAAACTGCTTACTTTTCTGACGTCGATTGCGAATAAACCAGAGCAAGGAAATGAACAGTAACGCCCCTGTACCTGTAGCAAATATAATTTGTAAATCTAGTAGCTTGATATGTTTAAGTGTGTTCTTGGACTCAAGCATTTTATCTACTATTGGACTGGTTGATTTGACAAGCATGTCAAAGTTATCAGTTAAAAACAGTGCTACCACACCAATTCCGCCGAGAGTAATGGCGAGAAAAAAGAAAAATAAAGCTGTAAATTTAGCAAATTTTCGCTTACTACGATGTTTTTCTATGCTTTTTTCGGTTTTAGATTTTTGTAGTGTTAACTCTTCTTCAGCTTGACGCGCCAAATCAATATTTTCTTTTAATGCCGTTTTTATATTTCTTTCTATTGGCCGGTAAAAGAAATCCCAAATGATGCGATTACCGCTACTTTTTTTGAACAACAATTCTTGGTTTTCAATCTCTTTTTTACCACTTTTTAAGTGGAAGTCTCCAAATTCAAAACTATTACATGTTAGTGGATAATCATCAGTACTGGCATGTGATTCAATCCAATTCTCGCTTTCCTTACTTGCGGTCACTAACTTATCGAAGTAATCTGTAATACCAACATCTTTAACATGTTTCTCTAACAATTCCCCATCTTTAGACCACAACTGAAGTATATTATGAGTATCCTTAATTAACAGTTGAAGATTATCTAATTCAAGTACATCGGTACGAGGAGAAAAAGAGAATTTATATTGATGAATCAATTCACCCTTAGCAGACCATTGACTTGGATTTTCATTTTCAGGTTTGACAATCCAAGTGTCTGATTTAAACCACTTGATGTACTCTACAGTTTTAGTAAATCCCGTTAATTCAGCGAGTAATTCACCCGTTAATCGCCAGATTTTTGTGTCCAACTTATTCTTAATAATAAGTGTTTTCGCATTAGCAAAATCAACATCATCTAAGCAGCTAACATCAGCCTCAATGGTTGCAATACATTTATAACTTCTCATGTCCCAATGCTTAATCGTTCCATCTAAGCTGACAGACAGTAAGTTACCATTAGGAAGTTCAATTAAACCAATAACTTTACCCGTATGACCATTAAGCCTTTTAACTAATCGACCATCTTTGTTGCTCGAAATTTGAATAGCATGCTCTAAATCAACAGTCAAAAAATGATCTTTATACTCTATATTTATTAGCGCCATAGTACCTATGATACGTTCATTGTGGCGAGCAATGGTTTGCTTTTCATCTTGTTCTTTACAAACCCAATTAAAGCTATTGTCTAAGCCCCACTCTATCTCATAGATACCCAAGTCTAATCGTCTAACTTCTTCTGTTTCTAGCTCTTTATCCGTAAGGGTTTTATAGCGCTGGTAACTATTGGCCATTGAATTAACATCCTATTTTATTCTTTATTATTGAGTTAGTTACGATTTTTAATATCGTTATTCGATTCTGAACTAGACCAGTTTACATGTTCAAACATAGCCTCTCTCGCTAAGGCTAATAGCATTAATTCTTTTGCTGATGTCATATCTCCTTTTAATAAAGATTGAGCTCGAGCGTAAAGTTCTTCCATACTGCTGTAGCCACTGGCAGTGCTTTCATAACCAAATAATTCACTCCACAATGCAACAACACCACCTACCATAAGGCTATACTGCACAATCATCATCAGCATGTTATTAGCATCATTTAAGGTCGAAAAATTGAATATCTGCTGAGCTAACATAGAGCATAAAAGAATCGCGCCAAGACCAATCGCTAGAATAAAGCACTTCTTTGAGAACGATGAGCATAGCAATGCCGCATAAAGTGGTCGTTTATAAAGAAGCTCAACTAAATTTTTAGCACCTAGTTGTAATCGGCTTTGAAGAAAGCTTCGCTGATCACCTATCCAAGTATCTCGAATCTCATCGAGGTTTTTATCAGCGGATGAACGCCACCAATCGATTTCGGTTATCGCAATAGCATGATTAAATAATGGTAAGTGGCTCCGATAACGTCTTGGAATAATAGGCTCTCCCGATGGCGGGATATTAGACAAGTTTAAAAACCCCCTAATACGCATGGCTTCTGCGACACCTCGACTAAGCTGATACTTCCATTTCAATTCCTTTTTACCGGCGTAACGAATAACTCGCCAACAAGCGATAATAGACAATAAGGTCACTAGAATGACCCAACTTCCCTCTTCTGAATTAACTAAATTACCCGCTAATTCATAACAAGCAAATCCAACAATGGCAAACCAAAAAAACAATTTAATAAGTTTTCGATACTTTTGCTGTCCAATTAAGGCAAGATCATCGGCTAACGTAAAAATAGGGTTTGAAATTGAAAGGCCATTATCGACGTCTGGGGCAGTAAAGGTATTAGCAACGTCAATCGACTCTGATGCGCTATAACTATTATAAAATCGTAGCTCAGATAATAACTGAATAAACTCTGTAGAGATAAAGTCGGTCAATGCGTTTTCATTTCCAGCATAGCTATATGCATAGAGCTCGCCCACTTTGGGTGTTAAATGCGCTAATGCATCACTCTGGGGGTGATCCGTTAATAATAACGGAGATATATTATTAGTTACGCTACCTCTTTTGACAAAAAGGTGATGAACAAGGCCCGCAATTTGACCATCAAATTCAGAAACGGCTTTTAATGATAGATTTTCAGTATTATCAGGCCAATGAACTTCCATACCCAGTTTATATTTAACAATATCAGCGGTACCGCCACATCCATTTGCATCACATCCATCCCATAAAGCAACTAACACATTGGCATATTTTGCAATAAATAATCCCTGATTAAGATACAGGCTATTCCTGAGATCGCCATAATCTAGATCATCAATCGCGATTTGATAGTCACTATCAACCAACGAGTGTTTAATTTCGAGTAATTCATTACCATTTTTCTGGAGGGCTGAAACCATTTTTTTAAGCTGGTGGTAACTATTACTATTGGGTTGAAAGTCTTGTTCAAAATTTATCAGCGGCATAGGTAAACAGCCAATAATTTTTATCGCCTCACAACCTAATTCAACTTGTAATTCTAATGCCACTTCAATAGATAATAAATCTGCTCCTTCTGCTAGACCAGACATAAGCCAAATTGGCGTGACTATTTGCCTTTCGTTAACAGAAGTTGTATTAAGTTTAGCTACTGAGTTTAGCTGGTGATGCCAGTGAAGTAGCGTTGCTCGAATGGTAGATTTAAGTTCCGCGCTATTGTCATTTACTGCGTCTGCATTATTAGTCAGTATGTCTCTATGGCCAGTAATACCAATAATAAAGGGGAGTTTTGATGTTAAATGACTAGCAAGTAATTCCATTTTTTGAACTCGTACTTCCATTGTTATATGATTGTGATAATACCTATAAAATTAATAAAATCAAACGCTTTATAGGTATAACATGATCTAAAGCAAGGCTAAAACACTCTTTTTTAGTGTTTGTCTACGCGCGATATATTAATTGCAAATAATAAAAAATAACTTTAATAATATTTTTCATTTGAAATCAACAAGCAGATTTTTCACCAATAAATGAAATAACTTATGTTAAATTAAAGTTGTTTCATCATCTATTAACGACAATACATATTCCATATAATAGCATTAATAAAATAGCTATAACTTAGTCTGAAAAGACTCCCAATGGGACATAGACTATATTTTTGCTTCTTCACCAGAGCTTATGGTTAAATGTGCGAGAGCGATATGAATATACTCAAAACTTGTCAGTCGATTAACTGTATTGATTCAAGTAACTGGCTAGTTAAACAGTATGACTAGCGCGATATAATAACCCCACAAATAAATTATTAAGAATATTATGGCAAAAGATAAAACAACTTATGTTTGCACCGAGTGTGGTGAAAATCATCCTCGATGGTTAGGTCAATGTTCAAGTTGTTCAGCTTGGAACAGCATCACAGAATTTAAAGAGTCCAAGGTAATAACCCAGCGCACACCAAGTAAAAACGCTCACCGAGGTTACTCTAAAGAAGATGCAAAGATAGATAAGTTGAGTGAAGTCTCTGATATGGACTTAACTCGATTTGACACCGGTAGCTCTGAATTCAATCGAGTGTTGGGCGGTGGTATTGTTGAAGGTTCTGTTATTCTTGTAGCGGGTGACCCTGGTGCGGGTAAAAGTACATTATTGTTAAAAACATGTGCTCATTTAAGTCAAATAGGTAAATCTTTATATACCTCAGGCGAAGAATCTAAAGGGCAAGTAAGAGACCGCGGTTTAAGGCTACAAGCCGACATTTCTAAAATTGACATAATGAACTCCGGTGACGTAGAGCTTATCTGTAATGTTATGGTCACCGATGGTTATAAATTCCTTGTTGTTGATTCTATCCAGACGGCATTTATTAGTTCACTGCCCAATTCTCCTGGCGGTGTTACTCAAGTCAAAGAATCCGCTGCTATGCTAAACCGACTAGCGAAAGAGCATGGCGTTACCGTAATATTAGTTTGTCATGTTTCTAAATCCGGAGATATGGCTGGGCCTAGAGTACTTGAGCACATCGGCGATTGTATGTGTAAAATAGAGCCAGAAGCTGACAGTAAATACCGAACGCTTAGAACCTCTAAAAACCGCTTTGGTGACACCACAGAAATAGCCACTTTTGCCATGACAGCCAAAGGTATGCAAGATGTTGTAAACCCATCGGCCATCTTTTTAGATAAAGATGGTGCTGAATCGAGTGGGAATATGGCCTATGCATCAAACGATACCGGAAGAACTTTATTAATCAATATTCAATCGCTGGTCACCGAATCTCAAGCTGAAAATCCTATTAGAGGTGGTGTTGGCTTTGATTATAAACGCATGCAAATGCTGTTAGCCATATTGAGAAGTCGCATGGGAGTCAATATTGGCGGTAATGATATTTACGTAAACGTGGTATCAGGTGTTAACTTAACCAAAGATGTTGGCTCAGATCTGCCTTTGATCCTCGCAATGATATCGTCATCAAGAGAGCATAAGTTTTCGGTCAATACTATTGCCTTTGGAGAAATAGGGTTAGATGGCAGTGTAAGACCTGTACCTTCAGGTGAAGAACGCGTCAAAGAAGCAATTCGTAACGACTTTAAAGTCATCATATTACCCAAACGTAATTACAATAAACGTTTAGAAACTAAAGGGGTTACCTTGATACCCGTATCTCATGTTAAAGACGTGCTAGAAATTTTCTGACACTAGTCTTTGTATGTAAAAATGAAGGTCAGCAACCTAGTTAACTAATAATTAAGTTTGTTGACCTATATTTTTGTGATGAATAGTAGATGCTGCATCTTATACAAACAAAGATGATGACAATGACTGGAGTATGAGAATTTTTCAGTATTTCATCACGCTATTTATAACGGCATATAACTTTTCAGATATCCTGGAACTAATAAAGTGTTAAATTAAAAAGGATTTTAATGAATCAAACTGGACTCTATGAACAGCTATTATCATTATTAAAAATATGATGGCTGACTAAATAGAGAATTCATTGGCTTTATCTGTATCCCATTTAACAACTATTTCGCGTTAGTTAACTTACCAATTATGGCCATTTTATTTTGTCGGTATCAAGGCTATTTTTACAGCTCATTGGTTCATTACCTTTATAGTTTCTACATCCCCAAAACTCACCACTTTTACTTGAGCGTAACACCATTTCAGCATGACATTTTTCACACGTCGGTATGACGCTTTTACAGGCGTCATTCAAACAAAACTTAAAACCTGGATGACGTTTTCGTGTCATCGGACTTTGGCAGCTAGTACAGGATTTCTCTTTATGCTCGCAGCGAGGAAAGTGTGAACATGAATAAAAATCGCCAAAACGCCCTGTTCGTTTCTTTAAGGTGCCTGTTTCACAAACCAAGCAGTTGATCTCATCTATAAATGATTGACTGGCTGTGCTGTCAAATTCATCAAGTTCGATGTTATGATCGCTAACAAGCTCTTTAACAAAACAGCTTGCTTCAGTCATATCGGCAATAACATAAACCCTATCTTTAGCCCTCGTTAGGGCAACATAAAATAATCGTCGTTCCTCGGCATAAGCAAAGGCTTCTTTTTTCGCGAGTAAGGCGTCGAGTAATGCTGGCGTTACTTTTTCTGAAGGGAAACCATGAGCACCTTTTTTGAGTCCAAGAATAATGACATAATCGGCTTCCTTTCCTTTAGAAGCATGAAAAGATTGAGATTCAATAGTTAATAGCGGATATTGATTATTTAATCGATTTAGATCGACTTTGTCTGGTAATTGAAACCAAAAACGCGCTAATAAATAAACACTCACCGGCTTACACGCTTTAGCTGAAATAGCCGCTAAAACATCATCGATTGCACCATTGGCCATTTCATCAACAATACCTTTTTTTGAAGAGTTTAATGCGCCATTCTCTCGTTTAAGTAATGAAACTGCAGGTGCTTTAACTTGTTTTAACGATTGTATTTTTTTCTTAATTTGAGCTGGATTTTGGCTAATAAAATCTGTTGCCACCTTGCCTATTTGATTATTAAATCGAAAGGTTTGGTCTAAAGCTGATTGAGTGGTAACGCCAAAGTAATGAGCAAACCCTGTGGTTAAGGTAATGTCAGCGCCACTAAAGCGATATATCGCCTGCCAATCATCACCAACAGCAAAAACTGAACAGGCTTTATTATTGTCACGTAAGGCTTTAACTAACCGTGCTCTTGGCTCTGATATATCTTGAAATTCATCGACCATGATGTAACGCCATGGCGAATTAAATTTCCCCTCTTGCACATACCCTAATGCTTTGTTAATCATATCTTCAAAATCAATTTCAGCGCGAGATGTTAAGTGTTCATCATAAGCGATTAAAATCGGTTTAAGTAACGTTAATGCTTTCGTGGTCTGTTTTGGATCAGAAGAATTGATGATCACATTATTTTCTAACGAATGGTCTAAACACGCGGCTTTATAAAGTCCTACTAGCTGACAAAACATTTGGGCAAGTGTTGTTATCCGCCCACTTTTTTTTAAATTTTCGAGTATCACTTCATCAGGGAGTAATTCAAATTTAACTTGATGAGCATTAAAAAATGCTTCTAAAGCGCTAATTAACTGCCCTTTTTTATGCTGAGTATAGGTAAATTCAAGACAATGAGTGTTAAATTTCTTATGGGTGTCTCGTTTCCACTGGATAGATGTGTGATATTCACTTTTATTGATGTAAGACGCTGTATTCCCGTTCTCATCTACCCCGTAATATTCAATATAAACATTAAGTTCAGGTAGAAAAAAGTCTGGTTGGTATTGTCTGCGCTCGATTGTTTTTACATCATGAACGTAGCTAGCTTCATACTGGTATTCTATTCCGTGGTTAAATAACCAATTAGCAATATAAAGCTCACCAAAACTTTTAACCTTCTCTCCTTTTAAACTACGAATATCATTATCGTTTAAATATTGGTAATACTCACCTAGGCTTTCAAAGTCAGAATCATTACGTTCAACGTAATAGTATTTACTGAAATACTCTATGATAAGTTGACGATATTGGGCTTGCTCATTAATCAAGGTTTCAAAACACCTTTGGATCCACTTAGCTTTTGCTTTTTCATCTTCGGCGAATACCGATAAACTAGGCTTTTTTCCCTCAACTTGAGCAATAATATTAAGACCTAAACGATGAAAGGTCGTTGCACTAATTTTATCAGTCGATAATTTTTCTTTTATTCTTGTATCCATTTCATCAGCCGCTTTTCGGCCATAAGCTAATAATAAAATGTCACTATGCTGCGCTTGTTCGCTGTTAAGTAAATAACCGGCTCGGCCAACCATCACACTGGTTTTACCTGTTCCTGCGCCAGCTAACAACAAGTTATTATCATTGTCGATAATACAGGCGCGCCGTTGACATAACGTTAAAGGATTAGACTCGACACGATCAAAAAAGGCTTGGTGGGCTTGAAGCTGTTGCTTGATATAACGTTCACGACAATCGTCTATAGTTTGCTCTTGCCAGTTATGGTAATTCGACAACTGCTGCAGCTGCTTAGCAACCATCGGCTGTGTTTTGCTGGTGTTAATCCAAGGAAACCAACGTTTGAGTTCTTGATTGACTAATGACTGAATAACATCAATATTTGACTGACGTAAATAGCGAGTGGTGATAATTTTTTTGATGGTCGTTAATAAGGCATTAACTGGCTTAATGTTGGCTAACGCCCAAAGTTTCTCACACTGGCTCTTATGTTCGCGTTTAGCATTGAAGGCAAGCATACTATAAGCATAACTTTTATCTGCTGTTTGCAATGTCATTATGTGCCCAAAAAAGCTGATATGAAACATTGGCGGTTTTATAAGTTCTTGCCATTTAATTTGGCTTAAGGTGTTTTCAACATCAATAGATAAGCCGATTTCAGTAATATTAATTTTCGTAGTTTTACCAATAAAGCGCCCAAAAACACTTGAAGATATACATTTCATTTACAGCACAAACCTAGATATAGAAAAATTCGACTTACCCTAAGCTGCAATTCTACCACTAGTGTAAAGGTAATTCTGTGTTCAGCAGACCAAATTTCATATACGCTCAACAAATACTCGCGTTTAAATTTTATAAAATAATAATCTACCGCTGATCTGTTTATTATTTATCCTTCTCCATTAACCATATAATTATTTTATCTACTAGGGCCTGCGTATAGTAGATAAAACAATTAACAAGACACTCATCCTAAACTGAAGAAGCTTGAAGTTTATTATTATTATCAAAAACAAAAAATAATTAACGAGACCTTATTCTAAAATGAAGAAGATAATTAACAAGACACTCATCATAAACTGAAGTAGCTTGAAGTTTTTTTTATTATTAAAAACAAAAAATGACATACTTTCCTTTAAGCTCAAACCTTAATTGGCATAACTTTCTAGGTAAGACATGTTTAATATCATAGTACTCAACCTCTGCCGTTCATGTAAGGTATTCAAATTTTCCCCAGTTTTTTTCTGTAAATAGATCAAGGTGTTCAACAAGAGTTACAAATTTGTCATCACTTAATCTACAAACTAAATCTTATTTAATGTCATTGTAATTCTTTGCTTCCCGCCCTACACTCGGTTTCACAATAAAATAAGAATAACAAGAACAACAATGGCTCAGAATAATAAATTCACTACGCTGTTTGTTAATTACACGGCTAATATTAAGCGCTATATCAATAAAATCGCCAGTCCTGATGACATTGATGATATTATACAAGAGACGTTTATTCGAACTTATGAAGCCGATCTCAAAGAAGAAATAAAATACGCTCGTAGTTTTATTCTTAAAACAGCTAAAAATCTTGCGCTAAATCACGTAAATAAGTGGGATAATAAATACAGTGATTCATTAGATGATTCTGCTGACGCTTTGACTGGATTAACCTCACTGAAATTTGAAGAACAATTTGAGAGTAAGGAACGTTTCTTATTATTTTGCCGAGCGACAGAGCAATTATCTATCGTAGTCCGCAAAACATTTATATTAAAAAAAGTTTACGGTTTCAGCCAAAAGGAAATAGCTAACTATTTAAACCTTAGTGAAAGTACGGTTGAGAAACATGTCGCTAAGGGCTTATTAAAGTGCGCTGAATATATGGAAAGGATTGAGCAAAATAGTACACCAAAAGCTTCAACCTTAAAAAATAACGCACGTTCAATTATAAAATAAAATAAAATATAAATTAAAAAAGAATATTGTATGACAACAGTTAAACCATTCACCAGTAAAGCCGACATCAAAGCACAAGCAAGTCTTTGGGTAAGCAAAATTGATCGGGGTCTTTCCAACAAGGATAAACTCGATTTTCAACTATGGGTGAATCAAAGTGATTTTCATCGTAAAACCTTATTTTCTTTAGCTGCACTTTGGGATGATTTAAGTGTACTCAATGAGTTAAGTGCACTATTTACATTAGAAAAGCCGATTCAAAAAAAGCATAATGTTATCACTAAATATGCCGTTGCAGCAGGCATTGCCTTTATTCTGTTATTTGCGGGTAACATCTTTGTGAACATCACACCTTTTATTGATGACAATATCGAAAAAAGATTTGTTGAAGTAAGAACGTTGCAAACAGAGATAGGACAGCAAACCCGGTTTTCACTGTCCGATGGCTCCAGAATTAAACTTAATACCAATAGTTTAGTTGAAGTCAGTTATTCAAAAAACAATCGCTTATTAACATTGATTAAAGGCGAAGCAAACTTTGATGTTGCCAAAGATAAAAGTAGACCCTTTACCGTAACAGTTGGCGAAAAATCATTTACCGCGTTAGGCACAATCTTTAATGTAAAAAGAAAATCTAATGAAAACATGGAGCTTGTTGTCACCGAAGGTCAAGTATTAATGACCAAGTCGAACCAACCATTAAATAAAATAGCAAAGATGTTATCTACTTTACCTAAAGAAAAATTACCTGGT
The DNA here is from genome assembly GCF_014077345.1 of Colwellia sp. BRX8-4. Lineage (NCBI taxonomy): Bacteria > Pseudomonadati > Pseudomonadota > Gammaproteobacteria > Alteromonadales > Colwelliaceae > Colwellia > Colwellia sp. BRX8-4. Next base: position 121,305 of record NZ_JACGVS010000008.1, on the reverse strand, counting down.
TTATTGATAACATCTGGTGAAATTGCCACCATCGAAAATAATATTCAAACATCAAATAAAAAAACTTCATTTGAGCAAATTCAACGAGAACTTGCTTGGCAACAAGGTATGTTAGTTTTTAATGGCAAACCACTCGATGAAGCATTAGCCGAAATCAGTCGTTATACCACCACAACCTTTGAAATTAAGGATGTTGAACTCAATAACATAAAAGTGGCCGGTTACTTTAAGGCGAATGATATTGATGGACTCCTTAAATCGTTAAGTAGTAACTTCAATATTCAATTTGAAAAAGTAAATGAAAACTCAATTCATTTGAGCTTAAATACTACGAAATAACTTTAAATACTCCCTATCTTTTAACTCAATATATTTTTTATAAAATATTATAGAGGAATTTTCCTTCTGAACTGTTTATTAACACTGCAAGGTTGGCAAAAGTTATTTTGTCGTTTTCAACTTTCTGTATTTCGGCCGTTAACAAGCGCTACATTTTTTATATGTACCTGTCTTATATTCACGTCTGGAGCATTTGCCGAAAGCTTGATCAACTTTACAGTGAAGGAACAGCGTGCTGATAAAGCGCTCATTTCATTTGCATTACAGGCAAATAAAACGATTTTATTTTCCTATGACTTAACAAAAGAACATTATGCAAATGAGTTAAAGGGCAAATATTCGGTTAAAGACGGTTTACAACAACTTTTAAAAAACACCAACTTAACCGCTGTTATAGATAACGCTGGTCAACTGAGCATAAAACTACATAAACATCTCAGGAGTAATATAACAATGAATAAAAGCACAATGCTCAAAGCCGCTTTAGTTCCACTAATGCTAAGCGCAGCAAGTCAAACAGCACTTGCCCAAGAGCCTGCTCAAGTCAGTGAGCAAGAAGTAGAAAAAATTTCGGTTATAGGAAGCCGTGTTGCTGGTCGTTCTGCAGAAGACTTACCTGTTCCCGTAGACATTTTGTCTGCTGAAGCTTTGCTTAACACTGGGCAAACAGAAGTCGGTAGAATGTTACAAGCCATAGCCCCATCATTTAACTTTTCAAGCTCATCGATTAGTGATGGAACTGATGCATTGCGCCCTGCTACCTTGCGTGGTTTAGGTCCTGATCAAACATTAGTGTTAATCAACGGCAAACGCCGCCATCAAGCGAGTTTAATTCACATTAACACCTCAGTTGGACGTGGTACTGCTGGTACAGATATGAATGCTATTCCTGCCGCATCTATTAAGCGTATTGAAGTATTACGTGATGGCGCCGCTGCGCAATATGGTTCAGATGCAATTGCCGGTGTCATTAATATTATTCTTAAAGATCAGAGTGAAGGTGGAAGCGTCGGTGTTTCTTATGGCGAGAACTCAGCTGGCGATGGTGAAACTACGAATATCGATATTTCTAAGGGTTTTGCACTTGGCGATAATGGTTTCCTTAATACCACGTTAAATATACGTGATAGAGGCTACTCTGACAGAGCAGGCTTACATGGCTCATGTCAATTTTCAGGTTGTACCCAGCTTGATAATGGCGATTTTTTATTAGGCGATCCGCGTGAAGCTACCGCCACTCGTGAAACATTTCGTATTGGCGACGCAGACTCCGAGCAAATAGGGCTAACGATAAATACTGGCTACGATTTAGCTGATGGTCATTTGTATGGTTTTGTGACTTATTCAAGCCGTGATAACGAATCAGCAGCTTTCTTTCGCCATAATGCGAACGGCGGAGGTAACGCACAGCTTCAAGATGGTGATGCAACTATTCCTGCTGGATTTTTACCTAAAATCAATACTGAAATAAAAGATGTTTCATACAACTTTGGTTATAAAACTGAATTTAGTAATGATTCATCATTAGATTTATCATATACCTATGGTGAAAATAATATTGATTACACGACTCGGGATACAATAAATTCATCTTATGCTAATTCACTCATCTACACCTCTGCACTATCCGCTAATGAGATTCGTAGTTCAATTCCTCGCGAAGCGTTTGCTTACGGCTTAGAACTCACCTTACAAACAATTAATATGGATTACACTCAAAATTTTGATTGGTTTTCTTTAGCTATGGGTACCGAGTTTCGCACGGATGAATTCAGAGTAAAAGCAGGTGATGAATATTCATACCGAGACTATGATACCGATGAACTCGGTAATAGCATATATGAGACAGACCGCAGTGCAGGAACACAAGGATTTGGTGGTACAGCCCCACTACAATCTGTTGATGAATCTCGAGATGTAATTTCTTTTTACATTGACACAGAAGCAGAAGTCACTGATAACCTAATTATTAGCACAGCGGTTCGCTATGATGATTACGACGGCTTTGGTGATAGCACTAATTTCAAACTTGCTGCTAATTGGTCAATTACTGATGATGTATCGTTGCGTGGCGCCACAAGTACTGGCTTTAGAGCTCCGTCAATGCAACAACTTTATACTGATAATATTAGTACTCAATTCCAGACAAATCCTAATGGTGGGGACCAAATTGCAGTACAAATTGGTACTTTCCGAAATGACAGTATTCTAGCGCAAGCTATTGGTATTCCTGAGCTAAAAGAAGAAGTATCAACCAACTTTAGTATTGGCTCTGTTGTAAGAGTTACTGATGATATTAATTTAACTGTTGACTTTTATTCTATCAAAATTGAAGACCGCATTGTGTTGAGTAATTCATTAGGTAACGGTTTATCGTCAGCGCTTGATGCGGCATTAGCTTCTTCTGGAGCAGGTGCAGGGCAATTCTTTTTAAATGGTGCTGACACTAAAACAACAGGTGTTGATATTATAGCAACATGGAATACAGAAGTAATGTCTGGCACATTAGACTTAACATTTGCCGCAAACTTTTCAGAAACAGAAGTTACCGATACTTATACTCCAGCAGGTAGTGCATTAGGTGGAATTTCACCTGAGGATGTTTTTTCAGAGCAGGCGATTTCTATTATTGAAGAATGGCAACCTCAAGACCGCATAAGTTTAAGTGGCTTATATAAAATTGGCGATTTCACAGTTAACTTAGCCTTTAATCGTTACGGTGAATACACGGTTCTTGATGGTGAAAGACAAACGTATGGCGCTGAAGTATTAACAGATTTACGCGTGAATTATCAATTTAACGATGAGCTTTCATTTAACTTTGGTGGAAATAACATTTTTGATGTGTACCCTGATAAAAATGAAATAGGAAATTCTCGCTCTGGCACTATTGTTGACGCCAATGGTAATGTTGTTGTCAGTAGTCCTGGTGTGTTTACTTATTCACGCCGTTCAGCACCTTTTGGTTTTAATGGTGCCTATTTCTACGCCGGTGCTGAATACCGTTTCTAGTTGTATACTTAAACCATATACATATACTGGTTTCAAATAATTTAGCTATAAGTAAATTATTACAATCAAAAAAGCAAAGTGATCACACTTTGCTTTTTTTAATTTATTTAATACACAAACGAAACAACTTAAAACAAATACAAATAACCTCCCCAATCGCTGTTTCTTTAAATATCAAATTAACAGGACACTCATCCTAAATTGAACAAATTTTACCTTTCTACTAAGCTAAAGTAATCAAGCTACTTTATCTTAGGTGAGTTATGGCCACGCCAAGGAAGCAACAAATCAGTTTAGTAGACACACCTTATTATCATTGTGTGGCGCGTTGTGTTCGACGCGCTTTCTTATGTGGTGAAGATACCTTTTCAGGTCAAAGCTTTGAGCACCGGCGAGGTTGGGTGGAAGACAAAATCCATTTTCTAACGCAAGTCTTTGCGATTGAGGTTTGTGCCTATGCGGTGATGAGTAATCACTATCATGTGGTGTTATTTATTGATGAAGAAAAAGCGAAGCAGTGGACAATGACTGACGTACTTGTGCGTTGGCACCGCATACACAAAGGCACGTTACTGACCAAACAGTATTGCAACGGTGACCGCTTAGCTCAACCCTTACTTGATGAGGTTAATGCAACCGGAGAGGTCTATCGAAAGCGCCTGATGAAAATCAGTTGGTTTATGGGGTATATCAATGAAAGTATTGCAAGAGCGGCTAACCAAGAAGATAACTGCACCGGTAGATTTTGGGAAGGACGCTTTAAATCCCAAGCGTTATTAGATGAAGCAGCGTTAGCGTCTTGTATGGCCTATGTTGATTTAAACCCTATTCGAGCCAATATCGCAAAGACACCAGAGAGCTCAGCCCACACGAGCATAAAGCGTCGTTGTAAAGAGGCAAAAAAGGGCCAGCAGCCCAAGACCCTGCTTCCCTTTATTGGTAACCCCAGGAAAAATATGCCAAAGGGCCTACCTTTTGAACTCGCCGACTATCTTCAATTAATTACGTTAACTGGCCGCTGTATTAGCGGAGATAAACGGGGTTTCATCGAACAAAAACAACCAGAGATACTCAAGCGATTGAATATCTCTGCGGACAACTGGTTAATCATCACCACCGAATTTAGAACACAATTTCATGGTGCTATCGGCCACGAAGGTGTGCTGAGTGATTACTGCGAGCATCAGCAATTAAAGCGAAGACATAACTTAAGCCATTGCAATAAACTCTTTGCTTGAAAACATTAAAACAGGTGTGAATTATGGATCCATGATTTTGGAGAAATAGCCTTGCCAAAAAATTGTTATTTTGGGAGCAAATTGACTACATCTTTCTTTAATACATGAATATATTGTCAAAATATCACTTATCGGTGAGGACTCCATAAATGTTAAAATATATTTGTCATATATTTAGCTATTTAACATGAGTGTCTTATTAATTCTTTTGTCATCTATTTAGTTTTTTAACATGAGTGTCTTATTAATTCACTTATCGGTGAGGACTCCATAAATGTTAAAATATATTTGTCATATATTTAGCTATTTAACATGAGTGTCTTATTAATTCTTTTGAAACCAAGTCTCAAAACATTCAGGATGCTTTCTAAATGTTAGAAGAATGTGTGGACTATCCATCTATCAATGTTAACGATATTGGAGAGCAGGTCTCGGAGATCCCTAAAACCATTATTGATGATGAAATTTATGATGCAGGAATAAAGGATTAAACTTTTATAGAGAAATTTTGAATAGCATTACTTCTCAATAGTTATTATTAATCCACGGCGAGAATGCAGCTTATATATTAGTTGAGATATATAAGCTGTTCGACCTCTTAAAGTCACACAAGTCCAGATTATTGGCCTCTTGGAGCGATCCAATCTACATTCAATTTTATTTTTCATCCGACTTAAAATACCCACTCCATTCTTACTTGGCCAATATCCACGCTTGCATGGTCTGTCGTTGGATTATTTTTACTAACTTCCAACACTTTTAAGTATTCTGCAGTAAAGCGTATTTCAGGTGTCGCATATAAATTTAATGCTAGCGTCATATTTCTTTCAACGCCACCTATAACACTACCGTAACTTAAGTCTATTTCACTGTAACGCATAGCAAGTTCCCATGCTCCGCTACCATCTTGGCCAAGAATACTTTGCGGTTTCACGATACCAAACTTACCTTTTTTGTACGCTCGTCGGTCATTGGTTAAAAATAAACTCGATTGAATATACCAACTACTAAAGTCTAAGATTTCTGGACCTGTCTTTACTGAGCTTTGTATATATTCACTCTGAACATTAAATCGATTGTAGTTAAAAGCGAGTTCGAATCCTACTTGCGAGTAATCTTCAACCTCTTTAATGCCCCCCGTATCAACTAACTGAGTATTAGCAACATAACTTTCCGGATTAGATTTAAGTCTTAATGTGTCATTATCACCATTATTAGAGTACAAACCCGCGATACCTATATGAACAAAATAATCATCTTTCTTAATGGGTAACCAGACAAATCGTCCTGCAATGAGAGTCTCTTCATCTTGACCTTCACTACTTAGATGTATTTTGTTACCAAAAACGCCAGCTTGCACAGACCAATTATCCTTAAAAATATTTACGCCTGCCCCCAAGTGCCTACCTGGTGATAATGCAAAAGCCAGTGAACGTTCGATAAATGTATTTGCATGAGAACTGGCCTGGAACTCTAACGAGAATGGCACTTTATAGTTACCCGCAATTAATTGAACTGAATTATTAACTTTATATCCTAGGAAAGCATCTTTTATGCCTTTAGAGCCTCCAGCTACAAAATCATAATCCAATTTATATTGCCAGTCGTTATATAGGGTACCCTTTAAAAATAGTCGAGCTCGACGAATAGCCGAACCATCAGCTAAATCAAAATCATCACTACTATACCAAGCTGCGTGTGCTTCTACACGCCCACCAAAATGTGTTGAAAATTTCTTGTCAGCACTGCTCACTTTTAAACCATTTTTAACTAAAACTTCGGACTGATTTTTAACCCGTTTTTTAACCAGAGGTAGTGCTTGATTTTTTGGTTTTTCATCTTGTTGTTCAGCCATTAAGCGCTGATATTGTTCGGTACTTATGGTGCCGTTATTTTTTAAAACCTCAAGTAACATTGCCAGCTCTGATTGCGCACTAACCGGTGTTGCTAGCAGCATACTTAAACTTAACACTAATGCTTTTTTCATGATTTCTCCAAATACAGTTTGAATATTAAAATCTATTTTTATCTAATGATAAAATGAAAGACTTATACATATTTAGCGCTAAAGTCGATATATCTTTTGAGCGTTAACTCACTAATAGATTTTAGTTCTTTGCATATAACTTCAGCTTCCATAAGTTTTTTTTCTAAACTGGCTTGTTCTAATCTTTTACAAAAATTATACATGGCCGTTGCCCCTAATGAACCCGCAGAGCTTTTTAAGGCATGGGCATGATCCCCAAGTGCTTCAATATCCGACTTCTCTAACGAGGTTTCTATCATCTGCACTCGTTCTTCAATATCAATAATAAATAGGTTTACCAAAGTTAAAACTGCGACTTCGGACAAATCCTCTGCCAAAGTTTTAAGTACGCTTTCTGACAACACTTCATCTTCATTTAAAGGGCTATTAGCTTTGCTTTTTTCTTGTGTTTCGGTGCTGTAGATACAATGATTAATACTTTCGATTAGCACTTGTGTATCGAAAGGTTTACCGACAAAGCCTTCCATTCCTGCAGCTTTACATCTCGCCATTTCAGATTTTTCTGCGTTTGCTGTCATCGCAATTACTGGGGTGTCTTTATTAATACCACCGCTTGCTTTTAAATGTTCTACTGTGACTATTCCATTCATTTTTGGCATACGAATATCCATTAGAATAACATCAAAAACTTGTGTTTCTAAAATATCGAGCGCATCAAAACCATTACATGCAAAAACAACTTGGTAGCCACGATTCTTTAATGTTTCACCCGCAATAAATCGATTAGCTTCCATATCATCAACTAATAAAATATTTTTTTTATCATTATGAGCACTATAAGTTAATTGAGATTTCGTCACTGAAAATGTATTGTTTTTATCGTTCAAAGAACATATATCGTTAAAGAGTAGTGGTTTATTTATACGATTAAAGCCTAGGTATGAACTTGACAAAGTTTCACCTAAGCTAGAAATACAGTGAACATTAATACCAAGCGAGTCTAACCAAATCTTATTGCTGTTGTTAACAGTCGCTCCATCCTCTATTAGCCACACCGATTTTTTACTTAATAATTGCGGCGTTGCCTGCTCACGTAACATATCTACATTGCTAAAGCCGAAGAAAGTGCCCCCTATTTGTTTAATTTTATTAGCAAAAACTTCCTGTAAATTTTGATTATCCGAAACAAGTACCATTGGGCCTTCAAATTGATGTTTATCTATTGTTTTATCTTCAACAAACTCTACGGGCATCGTAAAACAAAAATCGCTGCCCTGATTTAATTTACTACTAACAGTAATTGATCCCCCCATTAAGGTAATAAGCCCTTTGGCTATATTTAAGCCTAATCCAGTGCCGCTGGAATTTGCCTCTAATGTCGAATTAACCTGTTCAAATTCTTCGAATATTTTATTTAAATATTTTTCTCTAATCCCTATACCAGAGTCTTTTACATTCAACTGCAGTGTATCTTTACCATCTGCTATTTGGATTCGTTGGATAGTCACCAAAACAATCCCACGGGGAGTAAAATTACAGGCATTATCGACTAAAATAGTCAGTATCTGACGTAAACGTGTTGCATCAGTAATAACTCGCTCAACAGTCCCTGGTGCAACATCACCCAATATCGTTAAGTCTCGATTAGCTATTTTAGCTTCGGCGCAATTCAATACATCTTCAAGTAAAGGTAAGAGTTCTACTTCACTATATTTTAGTGACATATGACCTGCCTCAATTTTAGAAAAATCGAGTATGTCATTAACAACCTCTAATAGTGCTCTGCCACTACTTTGCGCTGTGTTTAGCAAGCGAATATGCTCAGGGGGCTCTTTAATTTTTTCCGATATTAGATTAACTGCACCTAACACTGCATTCATTGGTGAGCGTATTTCATGGCTCATTTGTGATAAAAATCTAGATTTAGCTTGGGATGCATTCTCTGCTGTTTGTTTTGCTTTGGTGAGATTAATAGCGTTTTCATTAAGTTTCTTCTGATCATCATTAATCTTATCTAACATCACATTAAACGCTTTTGCAGTGACACCAAGTTCATCTTTTGATTCTGTATCCGCCCTGGACGACATATCACCTTTTGTTACAGCAAGTGCTACTTTTTGTAAAACAAGTAAACCTTTGGTTAAGTAACTACCAAGTATTAGCGAAATCAGTCCAACCATTACCAATTCAGCTAAAGCAATACCAAATAAACGATAGCGCGCTTCACTTACAAATAACAATAAGGGGTCAACGGGTAAACCTACTTGTACTTTGGCAAATTCAGTTCCTGACTCCATTACTAAAACCTGCGTATCAAATATACGGTCATCTACCTGGTAAATTAGAGTATCTTCGAAAAAGCCATCCTCTAAACTACTTGTATCTCCAGATTGTGCAAGAATACCGTCACTGTCTAATACACGAATATATTGAACACCTCCGAGCACAGCTATTTGCTGTGTAATTTCGTCCAATGCAGCAATATCTGATGAGATCACTGCATTTTTAGCGAGTAAGCTAAATAAATGAGAGGTCTCACTGGCTCTTTTATATAAAGCCTCTTCACCTGATTGCTCAAGATATGCTAGAGATTGCCAAAGTAACAATAACAAAAATAGAGTTTCTGTAATGCCTATGAATAATATTGTTTTAACTCGAAATGACATAGAAATTCCCTGAGCCAAAAAGTAAGCTTTTTAATTTTTACCAAGTAGAAGATTAATATCTAAACTACGAACATCATTCCACTCTTGATCGTTTGCTTGTGTAAAACCTTTCATTCTTAGTGGCACTAGTAATTTCACACTAGCATCAGAATTTTTAATATCTAAAAAACCACGAAGTAGTTTTTGTCGAGTATCTTCAGTAACCCGCGGATGAGTAGCAATTGCGTGTGGTGTATAACCGTCTGATGTCCAGATGATTTTTAATTGCTTTCGAAAGCGCTCTGGTAATGCATTAAACGTGCGTATTATTCCGCCGCCTGCTACCAAACGGCCCATGGCAACATTGCGATATACAGCATCGTGTGAATTAACGTATTTACTTTGAAAGTTAATGTTTTTCTGTGCTAAGTTTGCCTTGGGGATCAATGTGGCGGCAAAAGATGCTGGCGCTGGAAAAGCAATTGTTTGCATCGATAAGTCTTCGATCTTGTTAATTTCACTATTTTTATTAGCAACTAAAATGCCTTTAATTTTTTTCCCTAGTTCATGTACAAGTGCTTTAAAGCCTTCTTCCTTACTTAATACAGCGTAGTGGTATGGGTTCATATACGCAATATCATAGTCACCTGCAATTAATCGCTTTTCAAACGTTGGAATATCGGGAGCTGTCGCAAATTTGAGTTCAATACCTGTGTTCTTACTGATCAGTTTAAGTAACGGAATCCAGTTACGAGCTAACTTAGCTGCTGATTGCTGCGGAACTATCCCAAATACTAGAGGCTTAGCTTCAACAACCTCAGCTGTATCCGCACTAGCAAAGCCAATAAAACATGTAATATAAATTATTGCTAAAAATTGAATTAATATCTTCATCTATTCACCTATGCTTTTTAAATTTGTTCATGCACTTAACAAAAGCAAGAAATACTCCAGCATTTAACAATATCAAAAAAAAACTTAAATTATTGATAAATAATATTTTTTATACTTATTCACTCAGTGTAATTTGATGGGAATTATTGAACATGCAATTTGATTCGCAATATGCAAGTCAAATTGCTTTGCATTTAAGAATATATAAATTAATTGATACATTTTATTTAAAGATTATATAAATATATTACAAGTATCTTGAACTAACTGAATATGACTTCACTAAAAATTATATTTTAGATTTAAGAGTTTCACTACTCAACGGCTATTTGTTAAGTTATCCATGGCTCGATTAAACTCAAATATTACCCATAGTACAATCATATATAGGACTACAACTTACCAGTTTTTATTACTTAGTAAAGTCCCAAAATTAGCAGGTTAACAAAGCTGGGCAACTAGTCCCAGTTTTTCATTTTTCTATAAATTGTTGACGCACTTACGCCTAGGTGTGCGGCGGCCAGCGGGATGTTACCATCACAAACTTCGATTGCCTTTTCTATAGTGTTTTTTTCAACTATCCACATGGGAACAATCTCTTGAATACTGGTAGGGCCAACAGAAGTACTTGCCTTGGTTTCTGATTTAATTACACTTGGTGTAGTTGTAACTTGAAGGTTAGTTTGTCTGAAACTCTCTGGTAACATGTCAATTGTAATCTCAGTACCAGTATTGATTACGACCATATTCTCAATCACATTTTGCAATTCTCGAATATTACCCGGCCAGTCATACTTCATAAATAATGTCTGAACATCTGATGAAAACTGTTGAAATCCTTTATCATTAGCTTCATTTTTATCCAATAAAATAGCGTTAGCCAACAATAAAATATCTGGACCTCTATCCCTTAAAGCAGGTAACTGAACTGGAATAACATTTAATCTATAATATAAATCTTCTCTAAAGCGACCTTCGCCAACTTCGGCTGCTGGATTACGATTAGTTGCACAAACAACCCTAACATCACTTTGTATTACGTCACTACTACCAACACGACTAAATGTACCTGTTTGCAAAAATCGAAGTAACTTAGATTGTAAATTTAAATCCATTTCACAAATTTCGTCTAGAAATAGCGTTCCACCATTAGCGACCTCTACAGCTCCTTTTCTATCGGCCAGAGCGCCACTAAAAGAGCCTTTCATATGACCAAAAAACTCTGATTCAAATAAATCTTTTGGTATCGCCGCACAGTTAATTGCAATCACGGGACCATTTTTCCGAGCACTGGTGTTATGTAAGTACTGAGCACAAACCTCTTTACCTGTTCCACTTTCACCGGTGACAAATACGCTTGCCTTGCTACGAGCAGCACTATCTAGCAAGCGAAAAACAGTTTTCATCGCTAATGATTCACCAAGAAAACTCGTATCTGGTTGATCTGAAACTTCATCTTCAACTGCAGGGGGTTCTGTTTCCAGATTAATCTGCTTTATTGCATCATAAACCGAAGTCACCATTCTTTCTCTAGTAAACGGCTTCTCTATAAAGTCAAAACCGCCCAAGCGCATAGCATCAACAGCTACTTCAATAGAACTATTAGAAGTGATAATAATAACCCGTGCAGGTGACTTCTGACGCTTGACAAATTGCAGTACATCTAAACCGCTAATATCTGGTAAGCAAACATCTTGAATAATAACACTGGGCATTTTTTCTTTAATCGCGGCTAAGGCAGAATAACCATCTACAAAATGCCTAGTTTCATAACCTATACTTTCAAGTTGAGAACTGTAAAGGGCTCCACTTGATACACTGTCTTCTACAATATAAACCAAGGTTTTTTGTGAATTTTTAGACATATTATTCCCTTACTAAAATTCTTTGCCATATTTGTTGTTATACAGTTTCAGAGTTTGTTTGATCAAATCTAATAGCTGGTTATCTGTATCCCTAAAGAGCCTTGAGGTTGAGCATAACCTATCATTTATTTCACTGGCCATTGTTGCTACAGTCATAGCCCCATAAAGTGCTGCCGAGTTTTTAAGTTTATGTGTCACTTCTTCAATTTTCTTCAAATCCATCGAGATAAATGCATTTTCTAAATCGACTAAAGACATGGTCATCTCGTCTATAAACAAACCAATCAATTTATGACAAGTTAGTTCATCTAAATCTTCGATCATTTGTTGAATGACCTTTTCATCCATTAAACAGCTCATACTCTACTCACTGATTAAAAATCTGCTCACTATTTAAACACTATTACAAAATGCGTTGCAAATTGCAAATTAGACAAATCTTAATATTCATCATCTAAACTACCTATGAATATTGTTTTAACTCCAACGGCGTAAATTATCTTCAAATGATGCTGGACGTCCTAGTAAGTAGCCTTGCGCAGTATCACAACCTAATTGGTTAAGTATTTGCAGTTGCACTTCATCTTCAATACCTTCAGCCACAATATGCATGCCTAGTCGTTGTGCCATTGCTACGATTGCACTACATAGAGTAAAATCTTCGTTACATGTCGCGATACCATCAACGAAGCTTTTATCTATTTTCAAACCATTAACTTTGAATTCTCTTAGTAAACTTAAAGAAGCAAAACCAGTTCCAAAGTCATCTACCCATATTTCGATCCCTTCTTTTTGAAAGGCGTCAAAAACCTTAGCGATAACTTTGGGATTTTGGATCAGTGCAGTTTCAGTCAACTCCAATTTAATACAACGTGTAGGTATTTCTAGTTTATCCACTAAGGTCATAATTTGCTCAAAAATATCAGTATTTGCTATCTGAACAGCAGATACATTAATTGAAACGGTAATATCTTTTAAACCATATTGAAGATAACGTTTAAGATCCAACAGTACTTGTTTAAATATCCAACTTCCCAGTTCAATAATCTGACCATTTTTCTCGGCATGTGGAATAAACTTATCAGGAGAAATAAACCCGAACTGAGGAGAGTGACATCTAACCAAAGCTTCAAAACCTGTTAATTTACTATTTTGCATACAAAAAAGTGGTTGATAAACCATAGAGAAGTGCTGATTTTGTAATGCGTCTTCAATAATGCAAGTCAAGTCATCTAACTTTGATGGCGTGTGAACAATTGTTGTTTCAAGTGTATCTATTGGTGAAAGTGACATATTCATATTATTTCATTCCTAATTTACTTTGAGTCGATAGTACTAACAAAGCAATTCGTAGACCAACGTAAACCCCAAACCAAAAAAAACACATAAGCCACTGAAAAATAAAACCTAATAAAACATAACCACTAGTATTTACATTTATTAAATACTGATAGTTGCAAAATGCAAATCAAATTACTAAGACTGATTACCAAATTGCCATTTGTAAAAAAAAGGGAAGAATGTAGTTATACATCCTTCCCTGCTTTTTCTTAACAACCTTTATCAGTTATTGCCTTCACCCTTTGGCGCAGTGTTGTACCATTGGTCGCCATCAACTCTACCGCCTAAGACTGGTAAGTTAACCTGGAAAGGGGGTGTAAATTGCTCTAACGCATTTTGAGTAGGATCATTTATATTAATGACAGATTCTGCTTTTTTCAGGCTCAAGCCGCTACAAAATGAAGGGTCGTCATAATTTGTACCCGTCGGGCAGCACTGGCCATCGACAGAGCCATCAGCAACAGAATAATATCCAGATGGACAACTACATTGCAATTGTGTATTAGTGCCACAGCCTGCATCACAAATACCCAATTTGATTTTTTTTTCAAGAAGATTATCTGTTACGTTATTAATTGAAATATCAACCTCAGATGCTTGGCAAGTTAATGCCGGTTGCCCCAGCGAAGTAGGTAAGATGAATGGTGATTCGCATGGCTCACCGGTTAACACTTTTTGTGAAATATAACGTGATCCAATAGGAGAACCAATTCCCCCAATAATTTCTAGCATCGGGCAAGCTTCAAAGGTTTCTTTATATAAAAATCCTGGCAGCCCATTAGGTGAGCGACCAATGGCGTAATTAGGAGCGCCCTGCAATGCTTGAAAGTAGCTCACTGAACCCGTATTAGGTAAACGGCTAATGCCTGTATTATCTAAAGTCTCAGCACTGGTTGGCTTGATGCAAGGAGGGCCTTGGCAGTTTAGTTCAGTGTAATAAATTGGCTCTCTACTGGTGAAACGGTCATCACGAACACCTATTAGTGCTCGGTAATTTGTTGTGCTGTCTGTAGAGGTACGGTCAATAAAAAACAATTGTGGTGCATCATGTTCATCAAAATTTATCACTTCGCCTAACACCTGACTATTACTATCTGCCACCAACACGGTTCGGTCTTGTTGCTTAATCTTTTGTTCAAATAATGCATTGCGAACAGCAGCTATGCCAACAAAGCTTCCTATGACTAAAATAGTAATAATCAGGATCAGCTCAATGGTTAAAACAAAACCTGCTTGTTTTTTTAATCGAGAATTTTCCTTCATTATTTTTGGCAATCTAACTTCAATCATTTTACTTCCTTTTATTATTTAGCACCGCTAAAACAGCATATCTTATAATTATAGGATATCACCCAACAATTTCATTATTTCGCTGATCTGCTGTCCAGCAGGAAAAAATACTAGCACAAAAAACATCGGGAAGCAGACCATTGCCATCGGCAAAGTAGATTCGAGGGCTTTGCGGTTAATTCTACTTGTTAGTTGTTGGTCCTGTTGTAACCTCAGAAAGTCAGCTAATGATTGTAATCCGTCACCAACGGGGCTACCTACTTCAATCCCAGCCTTAATTATTACCGATAATTTATTTAACGCCTCTACACCAGTCCTGACAGACAAATTATCAAAGGCTGCAGTGCGATCACGGCCAGCATCTAGCTCGTAAGCAATTAACTCAAGCTCTGCTGCCAAAGGGTTGTCTTTTTGCAAGCCAAATTGAGCAGCTTTTCGAAATGCCTGGCTTAACGATAAACCTGACTTCAAAAAAACAATCAGTAAATTGATAAAAAAGACTAATGACAGATTAATTCTACGTCGACGATTACTCCGGTTTATAAGTAGATACATGTCCATCAATAAAAAGGACACAATACCCGTACTGATAATAATCCATAAATTAAATGACAACTCAATAGCAATTATTACTAGTACTACAGCAGTGCACCACTTTACTGACCAGTACCATAACCAGAAACCAGCCACTGAAATACCACATTGGCGGATCAATTTATTTGGATAAATTAAATAAGCTTTTTTGGACTTATTAAAGGGATCATCAATCAATTTATTCTCTTTGGTAAGACTTTGTTTTAAAAAGTAGAGAAAAATAATTAACATTAGTAAAAAAAGTAAATCCAGCCAGTTGAATATATTCATTGCTCTATCCTCGATATACGACGTAACCATAAATAACCAGTAAATTGTAAAAATAGCGCCCCGCCCAAGTATGTTGGTCCAGATGGATGCTTTAATAAGGTGTCGAACCAGTCAGGTTGTTGCCATAGTAAAATTGGAATCAATATATAGGGTAAACCACCACATAATATTGCAGCATAACGAGTACCGGATAAGTGAGTGTCAATTTGTAACTGGTGACGTTGTCGATCTCGAACAATGCGGTTAACAGAATCAAGCATAAAAGTGAGATCACTTCCTGATTGATAGCGTGCAATAATAACTTGTGCAAATAGTCGAGTTGCAATACAGTTGTATTTGGTTGTTAGATGATTAATAGCCTGTTCTGGCGAACAGCCCATATCCAAGCGTCCTAACATTTCTGTTAGTTGATGCTTAACAGTTCCTTGACCTGACTGTGCAGCTAAAGCAATAGCCTGGTGAGGCGACTGGCCACTCGTTAAAGCCGCTTTCATCATATCCATAGCTTCAGCTAAACCTTTCTCTACTCGTTTTATTTTCATTTTCGCCATATCACTGATGCTATTAAAGCAAAACACCGTTACCGCCATTCCCGCAATAGCCGCCAAAGGAATATGCTTGGGGAATATCTCAAGCAGTAACATAAAAATAGCGAAGGCAACGATTGCTATACCCGCAATAACAAGTGCTGGAGGTAGATTCAAATTAAGCGTTTGCAAATGATTATACAATGACGAATCAGGTTTGCTCTTAACAGCATATGAAAAATTGGCGTTGCCCCTTTTAGATTCACGAAACCAATGCAATACAATAATTAGCATTACCAATAAACTTAGGGATAAACCGATAAACTCTATATTTATCATCACTAGTCCACCTTTAATAATCGATTGAATTGTTCACTTTTATAGCCTTTTACTGCTACCTTAGCCGCTAGTTCAGTACTATTACCTGTTGCAACATGCTTACCATGTATATGGTCTGGTTCACTGTTTGCTGCGTGCTTAAAACTAAACAACTCTCGAATTTCATCTTTATCTTCACCATGAACTAACTCGCAAATGCTTACGACTCTGCGGCTGCCATCTTGGAAGCGCATAACTTGAATAATTAATTGTAGAGAAGAACGAATCATCTGCTGAATAGCTTCTTTTGAAAAGCCTCCACCCATTAACGCAAGTGTTTCCATGCGGCTGATTACATCATGTGGGCTATTAGCATGTAAGGTAGTTAAGCTACCGTCATGACCAACATTCATCGCTTGCAACATATCCAAAACTTCAACCCCCCTGACTTCACCAACCACTATACGGTCAGCCCTCATGCGAAGTGCATTTCTAACTAAATCACTAAGATTAATTGCACCACTGCCTTCGCTATTAACATGTCTAGACTCGAGTGAGATAACGTGGGGATGCTTTAGCTGAAGCTCAGCCGTTTCTTCAACGGTTACGATACGCTCTGTTGTAGGGATAAAACCTGATATAGCGTTCAATAAAGTGGTTTTTCCTGCTCCTGCGCTACCCGCTATTACTATATTGATACCTGTTGATACGGCAAGTTCTAAGAAGTCCATCATGGCTTTACTTAGAAACCCCCTATTAATTAGTTGCTGAGTAGTCAAATCCTCGGTATGAAAACGTCTAATTGAAACGATTGGTCCCGACTCACAAAGCGGTGGGATCACTGCATGTAATCGACTACCATCAGGCAAGCGAGAATCTACCATAGGTTGACGTGCATCTAGCTGCCTACCTTGAGTACTTAACACTCTGTCCAAAAAGCGACGTAAATGACTTTCGTTATCAAAACGTAACTTAGTTTTTGTTAATCGTCCGTTTCTATCAACCCAAATTTCATCTGGACCGTTTATTAAAATATCGGTAACACCAGGTTCTTTCATTAAGTCAGAAATTGGACCCAAGCCCGTTAACTCTTGCATAATTTGCAGGGTTAATGCTTGTCTCTCATATACGCTTAAACCTGGATTTAATCTTGGACGTATTTCTTCAATCAATCGTTCAAGGCGACGTTCAACCTGCGAAGTATCTTTTAACAGATGTATGTTCTGCTCTTCCATACCGTCAATTAGGCGATTATGTAAAAAACGACGTAACTCACGAAAGCGCTCTGATTCTATATTCTCTTTGTCTAGCGCAGTAAATCCTAAAATTTTATTTGAGTTATTCATGATGTGTTACCTTTACTTAATACCTTGTTAAGGCATTTTAATTGTTCACTCGCACATTTGAACGACGAATACCTGCTACCATTTCAATATTGCGATAACGTTGTTTGGGGTCAATACTATATTGAGTACCTTTTGCCCTATCGTGTGCACTGTGAAAGATCATCGCTATCGAATCGCTGGCTTTGATACTCGCTAATGGGTATACATCAGACGGTCTTATCGCCACAACTAGAGACACCCCAGAGGTAACTCCTGCCTGCTTATTTTTTGGCATTAGCATATTTTTTAAACCACTGTCTGCAGTCTTTTTAGCAGCTGGGTGGTTAATACCAATTAACTGCACATCACGGGCAACGGTTCTTACACCATTCCTGCCTCTGACAACCACATCAAAGCGGTCACCGTCACTCAACTGCTCGTAAGGCATACCTTTTTGGATGTGCTCTAGGGTAAACAAAACACGACCAGCTGGAATAGCATCAGATAAAGATTTCTTTTCTTTAGTTTTCAAGTCGCTTGGGTAAATCGAACTCCCTGCTCGCTTGCTAACCTTTAATGTTTTACCCATCAAATGACGGGGGTTTTGTATAGTGCCTGCAAGATTGTCTTCATCAATACGCACTTGTTTAAGGAGTGATGAAGTCAGTACTTGACCCGGTTGTAGATTACTACTGACTATCCATGCCGGCTCCGTTGTCATATTTTCAAACTGGCGAAGTCCTAGCACTGAAGCTAACATACTTGATGCTGCAAAGAGGATCATGGCACCCGTGGCACTACCGGTTAATTTACTTTTCATATGTCACCTCATTTATCAAGTTAGGAATATTTTGGACAGGTGCAATGGCTGAACCTGCCCGTGAAACGCCTGATTAGTTCAAACTGCCGGTATTACTAGCAGAAGCAGCAGCTGTACTCGCTGTACCACTAATAGAGGCGGCAGATTCAGAAAAGTCAGTATTAATAAATTCAAACTTCTGACCATCACCTGCATTTATATCAACCGCATCAATAAAACCAGAGCCACTTATCTCTGACGTTCCTTCACCATTTTTCATACCATCAAAAGCGTAGCTCTGGTCTAGTGAGCCAATTGCTTCAGCAACATCTTCCATTTCAGCCGTTACAGCGTCACGCATCGTACTTAGACCTACGACTAGGCCAATGACTATCGTAGTCGATAACAATAACAACTCTGAAGTCATCACAAATCCGCCTTGTTTTTTCTTACCTAGTTTGTTGTTTATAAGAGTTTTCATAATGTTTACCTTTAATGTTGTGTAAGTTAGTAATTAATAAACCCAAATTATTTGAGCTTACATAGACTATTGCGATTGCTGTGCCAGCTTTTAAACAAACCAAAATAAAACCAAATAAATCCTTATAAAACAATAAAATAAATTTTAATTAAAATTAAATCATCACTGTATTGGTTATTAGCTAAAAAGCTTAGTTCACAATCTGATTTGCAATTTGCAAATCAGATTGTATTATTTATTTACGTACCCTCATTTGAGCTATTCAAAAAAGAAAATCTTTTTTTTGCGAAAAATATAGCCTATTAAAAATGAATGCCCATACGCTTAAAGAGTCAGACTCATATAATTTTAAAATTTATGATTATTGATTCTAAACCGACAGCTTTGTTTAAAATGGAGATGTATCGCTTGTTTCGTAATAGAAACGAGAAGAAAACTAACTTTTTATTGTGGAAGTAACTTAGAAAACGGAGTTAAAGGGTCTATATGTGGCGCATTGTATAGCTAAAAATTAGTAGTTATCAAAAAATAAATTAACAGTTAAGCAATAATTATCATTTTGTTAGCAATATTTTATGGCAATAAAAAGTTAATAAATACTAGTGTTTGAACCAACCAACGACCCTGTAGCAAAATCTGTGTAACTGCCTATCATTAGTACCCCAAAAGGGGTTAGGATTGGCAGACTATGAATAAGAAAGAACTAGGGTATTTGCTAAGCAAGCAGCCAAGATAACCGTTGAAGCCTTTTTAAACGCAGAGATTGAAGAGCATCTTGGTTATGCACTTCATGAGAAAATCAACACAAAAATAGCCGCAACGGCTACTATTCGAAGCCCATTCGCACTGAAGACGGCCAAGTAGAACTTGAAACACCACGTGATAAAGAAGGTAGTTTCGAGCCTTTATTGGTTAAAAAGAATCAAACGCGATTTACGTCGATGAACGATAAAATCTTGTATCTTTATGCCAAAGGTATGACGACGAGAGAAATCGTTAAAATGTTCAAAGAAATGTATGGCGCAGATATTTCACCCACGTTATATCTCTTGTCACTAATGCCGTAATAGAACAAGTCACTGAGTGGCAAGATCAACCTCTAGATTCAGTCTACCCTATTGTTTATCTTGACTGTTTAGTGGTTAAAATCAGACAAGATAAACAGGTTATCAATAAAGAGGTTTACCTGGCCTTAGGTGTTAACATTAAAGGTAAAAAGAGTTATTAGGTATCTGTTGATGGTCTTAAAGGCTTTGCTGAAGCGATTAATACCGTATTTCCTCCGGCACAAGTTCAGCTCTGTATTGTTCATATGGTAAGAAATTCGATGAAGTATGCACCCTGGGGGAATTACAAAGCAATAACGGGTGATGTAAAGCGAATATATCAATCAGTGACAGAAGAAGAGGTATTACTTGAACTCGATAACGTCTGCGTACGCTGGGATGATAAATACCCTCAAGACATTCGCAAACGATTTCCCTCTGATGACTCAGCGAAGAAAGTAGTTAATCTTGCAATAGATTCGGCATCCAAGAGATGGACAATCTCAATAAGAAACGGGAAAACGGCCTTGAATCGATTTATGATTGAATTCGAAGACCGTTTAAAGGACTTTATTTAAAACTGGAAGTTACACAAAATCTGTTACAGGATACAGCCAACTCATGCCAATAAATTGTACTGCTTGCCTCTTTATTCACCACTAACATTTTACCAACGAGTGCATCAGGGTTCTGAACTGAACCATAGATATTATTAGTAGAAACTCTAGTTTTAACTAGCAAATCTGACGTAATCAATTGACCTGCTGAGATATTTACTTTAGTTACCCAAGCTGAAACTGTGAACAAATGATTTAATGGTAGTAAAAAATATGCTATGGATATTAAAGTAACGAATGCGAATACGCTCCAGGCAAAAGGTGTATTTAATTTGTATTTCATACATCACCTCATTCATTAATTTAAAGATAAAAGAGCCAGTCAGGTGACTGACCCTACTATTTAAGTATTTTAGTTTATCAAACTACCAACATTGGCAGCAGAATTAGCACCACTACTAGCGCTACTACTAATAGAACTGGCTGTTTCAGAAAAATCACTCGCGATAAATTCAAATTTCACTCCATCCCCAGCGTTAGTGTCTATGGCATCGATAAATCCTGAACCACTGATTTCAGCAGTACCTTCACCGTTTTTCATACCGTCATAGGCATAACTTTGATCAAGTGAACCAATCGCTTCAGCGACATCTTCCATTTCAGCAGTTACAGAATCACGCATTGTTGTTAACCCTACGGTTAAACCAATAACGATAGTCGTAGACAACAACAATAATTCTGACGTCATCACAAAACCGCCTTGCTTTTTCTTCATGTTCTTTTTATTGATATTAGCTTTCATAGTGTTTACCTCTGGTAGTGTTAAAAAGATATCGGCTCATCATTTGTTATTAATTTAATGAGCCTATTAAGGTTATTGCCATTGCTGTGCCAAATATAAAAAAAAACAATAAAATCACACAAAAAACATAAAAAACCAATAAAAAACAGTGTAGTAAGTTGGAAGTAACAAAAACATTTAGTCATACATATTTACGAAGATTACCGCAATAAGTAATTTGATTTGCAAAATACAAATCAAATTATAACGAGTTACCTCTATCAAAAATGATTTATAAATTTCACTTATGGTAATGCTGTAGATCCAGATAAGAAGTTTCGATGGGTCAATAAGTACCTGTTAGGGATGTGCAAATAGCCTTTTTGGTTCCAAACAAAACCTAAGTACTCACTTCCCTGTGAGCACAGGTTTTTGGTTCCAAACAAAACCTAAGTACTCACTTCCCTGTGAGCAATAATTTATGAAATGGGTATAACGATTAAATATAAAAAGGTGTACTAGTATTAAAAAAAATCCGATTCAATCAATGTAAGACTAAACCGGAAAATTACTCAGGAGAGAGTAGAAATATTATTGTTACTACAAGTTTTGTTAATTAATAACCTGCACTCTTGTGCGGTGCACACCTGCTACCATTTCAACATTACGAAAACGTTGTTTAGGATCAATACTATATTGAGTGCCTTTTGCCATATCATGTGCACTGTGGAAAATCATCGCTACAGCGTCGCTTGCTCTAATACTGGTTAAGGGATACACATCCGATGGTCTTACGGCAACAACCAACGACAAACCGGGTTGATTACCTGCTTGTTTACCTTTAGGCATCAACATATTTTTCAGACCACTATTATCAGCCTTTCGGGCTGCAGGATGGTTGATACCAATGAGCTGCACATCTCGTGCAACCGTACGTACACCATTTCGAGCTCTTACAACCACATCAAAACGATCACCATCACTTAACTGTTCGTAAGGCATACCTTTTTGAATATGCTCTAGGGTGTATAACACCCGACCTGGTGGAATAGCATGAGATAAAGATTTTTTTTCTTTGACCTTTAAGTCACTCGGGGAAATTGTACTACCCGCACTCTTACTAACTTTTAATGTTTGGCCCATCAATCGACGGGAGTTTTGAATCGTCCCTACAAGGTTATCCAGATCAATACGTACTTGTTTAAGCAGTCCTGAAGTGATCACTTGACCTGACTGTAGATTGCTACTTACTATCCACGCAGGCTCAGTTGTCAGCTTGTCAAATTGACGCAGTCCTAGCACTGAAGCTAGCATACCCGATGCCGCAAAAAGGATCATGGCACCTGTAGCACTACCGGTTAATTTAGCTTTCATATGTCACCTCATTAATCAGATTAGAAAAACGAGGACAGGAGCGAAATACTTATCCTGCCCTTTGAGCCACGGATTAATTCAAGCTACCAACATTGTTAGCAGAAGCCGCGGCGGTGCTTGCAGTGCCACTTATATCATTAGCTGATTCAGAAAAGTCAGTATTTATAAATTCGAACTTCTGACCGTCACCAGCGTTAGCATCTACTGCATCGATGAAACCTGAACCACTGATTTCAGCAGTACCCTCACCATTTTTCATACCATCAAAAGCGTAGCTCTGGTCGAGTGAACCAATAGCTTCTGCAACATCTTCCATTTCAGCCGTTACAGCATCACGCATAGTACTTAAACCAACCACAAGACCAATGACTATCGTAGTAGATAACAACAACAACTCTGAAGTCATTACAAATCCGCCTTGCTTCTTTTTACTCGGTGTATTGTTTTTAATCGCTTTCATAGTGTTTACCTCTAAGGTTATAAAATTAGTCGTTTATAAGCCCAATTAATTTGAGCTTACATAGACTATTGCGATTGCTGTGCCAGCTTGTAAGTAAATGTAAAAATCAAATAACAACACCTTAATAACTCCTTATTAAACAACATGTTGAGCAAAGACCATATTCAGACTATTTAAGTTTACAATACCAAGAGGATCACTATCTAAAGCTGAAGTGACAAATTGATTCGCAATTTGCAAAGCAAATTTAATGAATAAATACCATGAAGTTTTGATCTTGATGTATGAAGAAAAAATAAATCAAGATTATGAGCTAGAATGATCTCTCACGATTTACGGTGATTGAGCCTTTAGTTCCAGACAGAACTTAAGTACTCACATTCACGCGTGCAGCATTGGTTGGCTGGTCTATCTTAACCAGTTCACATGAGAAAAATTTTATGAAATTAGTATGAATAACTTGAAATTTATCGACAATTATTGTGATGACTGTGCGCTAAAAAATAAAAAACCCAAGCGCTTAATAAACGGTTTGGGCTTATTTAATAAGTGGTAGTATTAGGGGGTTACCACCAATTTCAAATGCTAAGCTGGATTAACATAACAACCAATATGTTCTCTTAGTAACAGTATTTTTGCACTCATCATCTGGTTATCTGGCTGTTCTCTTAGTACACCGGTATACTCCTTACAAGCTTTATACCACTGCTGCTGCGCTTCATAAATTATGCCTCTGTGGTAATTAATACGCCAATCACTTTCCATAAAGCGTTCGGCTGATGTTATAGCTTGTAATGCTTTAGTATATTTTCCTTCAAGATAATAGTATGCCGCTTGAAGTTCATAAAGGTGCGGATTATAGGGTGTTACACTCAACTGTCGTTTGACTATTGTTCTGGCTAAAGTCAAGTTCCCTTCTTCCATTGCTATTCTACTGCGCAAAATAGCCGCTTCAGGAAATGCACCACGCTTAGACAAAATCAAATCTAATAACTGCTGGCTTGTATTAGTGTTACCAATTTCAAATTCCACTAATGCACTAGTCATCATAATTCGCTTATGATTTGGATATTTCAGATACAAGGCGTTCAATTCAGATGCAAATCGAAAACAATCAACTATCGGTTTGCTATTATCATGACAGTTAAGATTAATCATTAACGCTTTAACATCGATTAAATTATGATCTTTCGCTTTTTTACAATTAGAGTTGCTTGCGAGGTTATTCAAACACATTTCTTCGCGGTTAAATGATGTCATTCGACACTTTATTAATTGTTGCGTTCGAGTTTGACACTTAGGCTTAGGTACTTTTATTTTTACATACCTAGTTAAAAGCTCATCTAACTGCTCATTGGGCGCATAAACTTGGTTACTTGTACTCTTGTTCGCACAGCCAGTGATAAATAAACCACTGAATATCATACAAATTGAAAATAATTTTTTAATATTCATTTTACTGTCTCCTTTTCTGAGGCATTGAATGCCTGGTTGACATTAAAAACCGATTTTTGTAGTAGAAACTCAGTTGAAGGGAACTGCCATAAGTTGACTTCATGCTTCATCTCACGAACGATGGTAGGTGTAACAATGATAAATAGCTCACGTTCTGTATCTGAATCGGAAGTTGACTCTGCTAATTTTCCAAGTACCGGCACGCGACTCGCACCAGGTATAAAGTCTCGATTATTGTTAATGTCACGACTGACCAGCCCTCCAATAACCATAGGTTGTCCATCACGCAAACGTGTTGATGTGCTAATACTTCTAACATTAAACGCTGAGGTATTTAATCCGCTACCTGTACTACTCGAAATTTCCTGAGTTAGAAGCGTATCAGGTGTAGAAATTGTCGGGTTTAAGTCCAAAGTAATACGGTCATGTTCGTCGACCATAGCGCGAACCTGTAACTGAACGCCGAATGATTTAAATGTTGTCCCACTAAAAACACCAGAAGTATTCGCCCCAACTTCATCACCACTTACAATGCCACTTGGTGCAAATGCAGTTGGTACAGGCACTTCACCACCTGCTGAAAATACAGCTGATTCACCAGCTAATACAGTTAAAGTAGGACGAGATAAGGTTTTAGATATTCCTTCCTCTTCTAACATTGAAAACAATAAATCAAAGGCAAAATCTTTACCTGCTACTTGCAAATTATTTACTAGCCCGCCACCTAACACCTGCAAGGCATTATTAACTTTTGTCGATGATGATTCATTAGGGCTAGCTCCTGCTAAGCCAAAATTACCACTCGTTTTATCATAGCCCTTACTAAGTACTGAAAAATCTGGACGCCACTGTTTCAAGCGACGATGGTTAACTTCGTACATTTGAACCGAGACGCGAATTAGCGGTAAATCTCGTACTTCAATCACCGATAATAATTTACCTCCAGCAATGGACAATAATTTCGCGCGGCCAATATTTGAAGCAAGGTTATTATCTGAACTTCCGCTGGATCCAGACGCACCACTAATACCAAGTCCTGCCGGGCCAGCTGAGCTTTTCTTGCTATTACTCGTAAACAGCCCACCTGACTCGTTCGCTAGAATCGTAATAATGGCTTCTTTAGATTTTTTGCTTTCTTCTCCGGTCACGAGTCTAGATGCAACAGTAAGTACTCTAACTAATTCAACTTGGTTATCTACATAACCTTTTAGTAATAAAGTGTCTTGATTAGCATTAGGAACATCTCCATGCTGAACACGTGTCACAGTGACAGACTCGCCCCCCACTAAGTTAATATTATTTTTCACCCGAGTAACAATATCTTCAGGTAATATTTCAACCTTGATTAAGTTTATAATAGCGGCTGATTTAGTCTTTCTTTTTAGCGTATGCTGAACATCTTTGTCCTGCATACGCAAATTATTAACCAATGATGCAATTGCCGATGACTGCAGCAAAACATTATCATTGTCTCCTTGACCTGCTTCGAAATAGTTACGGGCCGCCGCTTCAGCTGCTATTCGGTATTTAATAGTAGGTACTTTTCCACGTAACACTAGCGCATTACGATCAGGAGCTAGTGTCAACGAGATGTTAGGATGAATATCTTTAATGGCGTGATGTAATACACTTAAATCTGAAGTAACAGTAAATAGAAAAGTTTCTGATGTATTATCAGTATACCAAACCATAACACTAGTTCGGCCCACTTTTTTGGCCAATGCTAAAGCTTCATTTTTACTCAGTACTTCTACTTGTAAAGTTTCTTCTTGCCCAACAGCAATTCGCTCAAGCGGTTTATTGAAGACTAATCGACTGTGTGTCCACTGCACTAGTTCCCTAGTTTCTTTGGACTTTTTACTGTCTGCGGTCTCTACAAATTTCAGGCCATCAGCTGCACATACCGTTGAGAATAAAGCTAATAACCAAATATAATTAATCAAAACTAATTTAAAAAATTTCATAATGCTCTCCTGTTACATTCGTCCGCAGCTACATACTTATGGTGTTTGTTGATACGGCGGTTACTAGCTATATCGCAACATTTAGACCAAGTTGGAGATTAGTTTAAGGATTTAGATTTAATTATTATAAAACAGTAGGTTATAAATTATATTTAAAATTTATTATCAGAAAGGAATTTATCTACATGGAAAATGAAATTGAACATTCTTATATTGAATTGCGTTTTGCAAATATGTAGATTATAAGAGGCATTTTGCAACAAGTGTGCGCATTTCTAACAATCGTTGAACTTTAGTTTCATTATTTTTTTGCTTTTTATGTTCAGGTAAGTATTTAATTAACAAGCGATGTAATTCTTTGCGAATAACAGGTTTAGGCAAGAAATCATTCATACCAGCTTTCATATAACGCTCTTTGTCACCATAGACTGCGTCAGCAGTCACCGCAATAATAGGTACATGCTTAAAGTGCTCATCGCTTGAGCGTATATGAGTAGTCGTGGTTAGACCGTCCATTACCGGCATTTGGATATCCATGAGCACTAAATCAATTTCAGAATTTTTCAACATGCGTAACGCTTCAACGCCTTGGTTAGCGATTAGCACCTGACATCCGCAAGATATTAAAAATTGTTCTATAATAATTTGATTTTGTTGGTTATCTTCCACAACTAAAATAGTCGCATTACCAAAATTAATATCACTCTTATTAACGCTGAGTGCGTCATATAACTTGATACTAGCCTTCCCTAACATCTCATGCAACTGCTCCAAAATCCTACTAATGTGAGAAACTTTGATCGGGCCATTAACCAGTAATTCATTTTTACTGTGCCAATGAGTGAATTTACCACTGCCCAGCAGATCCAATATTATCAAACAAGGTGTGGAGCCATCGCTGAAGTAAGGCTTTAAATACTTTCTACAACTATCGCTTTGAGCCGGCTCAGTCACTACCAAAAAGTCAGCTAACCCAATAGAAGGATCAGGTAATTCTGAGGTGGACCTAAACACTTTATATGTTACTTTGTAACGTTTGAATATCTGCTTAATTGCATCGTTTAGATTATTATCATTCCCAATTAACCAAACAATATTGTTGCAGTTATCTGGTAGTAAAGGTAATTGATTTTGTGGAACAGAAATATCAATCTCAATTGGAATTTCAATACAAAAAGTACTACCTTTATCTAATTTAGAATTGACTCTAATTGTTCCTCCTGCAGCTTCACAAATTTGATGACAGATGGCCAAACCTAAACCACTACCGCCAAATTGACGAGTGGTAGACACGTCAGATTGCATAAAAGGTTCAAATAACTGAGACATTTTTTCTTCAGCAATGCCAATACCCGTATCAATAACCTTGATTGAAAGAACACCTTGGTTATTTTCTGTGGGTTTGTATGCTACATGAATGTTAATTTCTCCAATACTCGTAAACTTAATAGCATTGGCCAGAAGATTAATTAAAATTTGGCGAAGTCTAACATTATCACCTATGACGTTCATTGGTACATTAGCATCAATACACAAAATCAGTTTCAGCTTTTTCTTAACCGCGCTGTCAGACAAAATATCAATAGCTTCATCTATACAAATACCTAAGTCGAATTTTCGATGCTCAAGTGTGACTGCATTAGCTTCAAAACGTGAATAGGTTAACACGTCGTCAAGAATACTTAATAATGCACTTCCACTCGATTGGATCATATCAGCAAAGCGTTGTTGCTCTTGATTAAGCCCAGTATCTTGTAATATTTCACTTGAGCCAATCATGGCATTTAGTGGGGTGCGAATTTCATGGCTTATATTAGCCAGAAAACGACTTTTTGCAACAGCAAGGGTTTCAGCATGCTGCTTGGCCTCTTTTAATGCATATGCTGCTGCTACACGCTCATCAACATCAACAAGCGTAGCGGCAATAGCAATTAAGGCACCATTTTGATCAACAATTGGCGTCATACTCATTTCTGCCCAAGTATGGGAACCGCCAGCGCATCTCATCTGTAATTCTAATCTGCATGTGTTGTGCACGCCATTGGCAAATTGGTTCAAAGCCTTAATAACAATTGGTTGGTTAACACCACTAACAAATTCAGTGATCTCTTTACCCATACATTGACTTTCAGGCAACTTGATTAAATCACTCCATGCATGATTCATAAAAGCAATGCGTCCGTCTGGTTGAAGGCGCAGAACAACTTCACTAATATTATCGACTACTAGTCGATAACTGTATTCAGCAGCAGATGCCAACTGTTCAGCTTTTACTCGTTGGGTAATATCAGATTGGACCGCAATATAGTGGCTAACTTGACCATTTTTACTTTTTACTGGTGATGCATCCATTGCGATCCAATAAGGCTCACCATCGCGATTATAATTGATAATTTCGACGTTAAAATTCTCCTTATTTTTAATGGCTTCAGACATAACTGTAACAACGTTCTGATCAGTCATTGGCCCTTGTAGTAACTTTCCTGGTCGCTGGCCTTTAATTTCCTCAAAAGAGTACCCAGATAGTTTTTCAAAGCTGCGATTAACCCATTCAACTTCACCACATTCATTTGTTATAATCACCAAGTTGTTGGTGTGACTTGCAACCAAAGATAATTTTCGTGCTTCTTCTTTAAAGCGTAAGCGGGTTTCCATATCTTTATGAGCTTGAATATCGAACAAAGATCCTATAAACCCCTCTTCAGCGTTTCTAACCATACGCATTTCAAACCATCGGTATTCACCAGATTTATCTCTAAGTAAAACCTCAACTCGCTTAGGATCACTTTTTTCACATGCTGTTTCAGCCATGTTATTACAGAAAGATTCTTTACTTTTTTCATGCAAGTAAGTTGGTAAAGCACAACCCAATAATTCGTTATCGGTATACCCTAATTGCCTATTCCAGGCTGAGTTTAAATAGGTCAGCGTAAAGTTATTATCGCATTCAAATATACATTCATCTAACAACGACAGTAATTTAGCGTGAGCTTGCTGGCTTTTTGATAGCTTCTCAATTAGGGCATATTGGATTTGTACTTGGAGCTCTTTGCTGTTATCCACGCTGACATCCTATGCTATTTAGTTGAAGCTAATTGTGACCAGTGACAAACATTGGCATATAAAGGAAAAACTTCGGTGCAATAAAAGTTCTGTTCAAAAGGTGTTCGACTAGAGGTACAATCATCCAGAACTGTTACGTTAAAGCCCAAATCTATTGCGGAACGCGCAGTGGAATCGATACAGATGGAAGTAACTGTGCCTGCAAACACGATATCGGTAATACCTTTATCATGAAGTAACTTCGCTAAATCTGTATTAGAAAATGCATTCAATCCTCGCTTACCTGGAATTATAGTAACAAAATCATCAAATTTAGACAGTTGAGGAATAACTTCTGCTCCAAACGTATTTTCTTTGAAGGCTCCAACATCTTTGATGACTTTAAGAATACCTATAGGATTTGCTAGCTCATTGTAGTCAGCGGTAAAATGAATGGGCGTGTTGATCACCATCCCAAAATCACGCCCATACTCACTAAGTAACGTAAGCGTATTTTCAAGTACTCCCGTCACTCTTGATGATTCTTCAATCACACTATATAAAATACCTTGTGGTGAAAAATAATCATTTTGATAACCTATCAAAACTAGTGCGGTATGGGATAAATTATTCATCTTTTAAACTCCAATAGTTTCATTTACTTGTGCAAGTTGAATTTTACGATATTGTTGTAAAAAATTTTCTAACACTAACTTTGTAATAGGCTTTTCAATATGATGAGTAATACCTTTTCTATATAACTCAGCAACAGAATCTCTGTCGGTGATCCCTGTCAGCGAAATTTTCGGCGTATTAGCATTTACGCCATTACCATCACGTAACTGGCTTGCAACATCACTACCAAGTAAACCGGGCATCCGTTCATCTAAAAATATAAGGTCAAATGGCTGTTTGCTGGTCAACTCCAACGCTTCAATACCATCATCTGCACCAGTAAGAATACAACCTAGATGTTCTAGCATGATTATTGTCGTCATTTTACTGGGTTGACTATCGTCTGCAACAAAAACTCTAAGTTTACGTAAATGCTTAATGTCACCCAAAAGGTTATGTAAATCACTATCAAAAAATGGCCAATATAGTGAAATTTCGTCCGTACGCTCACGCTCCTGCAATTGTTGCATAGTACGCAATACAATCGTTGAATGACTATTTGTTTTAGTTAAGTTAGCATAAACGTCAGACGTAGCTCGACAATCTTTAATTTCGATATGGCAAGGTGAATCAGCTGTTTCATTTGATGATTGCGCTATACATTCAATATTAAGGCCTTGTTCAAACGAACGAAAACAATGTTGTAATGATCTGTCGTCTGATTGAATACGGACTTTAATTGGCTCACCAATCAGCTCTGGCAGGCTTTCTTCTAGTTTAGGTTTACCAGAAATTATAGTGCTAAAATATTTTTCACTTTGGTCATCACAGTAAAAATCAAAATGCATGTGATCATCAACAACACTGAATTTTATAGTGACACCATATTCGACACTATCTATAGCCTGTTGAATGTCTTCTGCAAGCTGTTTTGTCAGTTTATTTGCATCAAGGTCAACCATAGCTCGACTAAAACTGGTTTGGTTTAGCAATCGACAACAAACGGGTCGCCCCATTTGAGCTATCAACATAGCTCCTACACATTGAACCAATTCTAATATATCAATTCTTGAATTTTCCAAAATGATGTTCACCTTTAATGAAAAAACGATATTATCCTTAATCAAAGCAATTAACGTTCCATTATAAAGCCTATTATTTAACGTTTAAAATCAATAATTAAAAATTATTGATTTTAGATATAATCATAAAAGTCAATTTGAGTTGCAAATTGCAAATCAGAATAAAAACCAAATTGCTAAAAGTAATATATTAAATTACCCATACTAAGTTTTCCAAATAGTGTAAAAACAACTTCAAAAAATCCATCAATTTTTTGTTCTAGAGAAAATAAGCCGCTCGTTTAAGCAAAATATAAGTATTGAGATTTAATTCACAGTTATTAGCTCCTCCAGTATCTTTGTCGACTGTATAAATATCGATTAACATCAAACACACAGACTCTAACTATTAGCTATACTTTATGAAAAAAGCTAATAATCAGTCACACAATACTTTAATAAAATACATATTTGACAAATATTTACTCGATAATAAAAGAAAAAAGTATATAAGTGACGCCTGTCAAAGCTATCAAGAATTATTAACACTTCACCTTAATAATTCTTGATATATTATCTGGCATAAATAATGCTTTGTAATATTCACAGCCCATAGCTAACAAAGAATATCAATTCAGGGGTGAATTACTATGATTAATATTAGAAAGCAGGCAGGTTTTGCAGTTACCGCTGAAATGGTATTTTTGGCAACAATTATATTTATTGGTTCAATCATTGGATTAGTTGTGATCCGTGATGCTCTTGTTCAAGAGCTACTAGATGTGGCTGAAGCAATAGAAATAAGCGAGCAATATGCCTTTGATGGTATTAAAAAACCTGTTGAAGAAAGTCAAAGCACAGTAGTCATTGTTAATCCAGAATTGGAAGGTATCCAATAGTCGTGTTTGGCACTAAGCACATTAAAAATAAAATGACAGTGTAAAGTATATTATCAAATCATTTTGGATATAAAAAACTGAAAACCCTATATAACTTGGAGCTTTCAGTTTTCATTGGTTCTTATTGAACCTGTATTTGGTGCAGATAGAGAGACTCAAATTCTACCCCCCTAATGCCCCCAAAGATGGACGTCAAAAAAAATTATAAATTTTTATATCAACTACTTAATTAGATCACTAAAGTAACTCTCCCATACATTTAAGTACGATTGGGTACATTAAAATACAAAGAATTTACTGTTGAATATGGTATTGAAATTGATGATGATGTCTGTAGAGAAATTAATACTACAGATTTAAGTGTAATGGTTTAAAACACTGAGTGTTCGAGAAAATATGCTGGAGGTAATTAAAAACCTTACGGTCCTATTGTATAATAGAATGGCTTTGTCGATAGTATGGCAAAGCGCCACTATTTTAAGATAAAAACACTTTGGAGAATGTTATTATAGAGCATCTTAACTGCACTAAAAAAATTGCTGAACTTCCTCAGAAAGAGTTGCATCAAGCGCAGCTTACTGAGGCAGCTATTGCAATTAGTATTAATGGCATTAGCCAAGCGGTAATGATGGCATCTCCTGAGCATTTAAAAGACTTTGCACTTGGTTTTAGTTTAAGCGAAGGCTTAATTCATTCGGCTAACGAAGTTTTAGATATCATTGTTCATTCACATATCTCTGGATGGCAAGTTGATATTCTGGTTTTAGCACGAGTTCAGCATCGATTGAAGCAACGACGCAGAACGATGGCTGGGCCAAGTGGCTGTGGCCTTTGTGGTCTAGACTCTATTGAAGCTGCTATGTCATTAAATCAGCCTCATCAAAAAGAGGTAAAATCGTTTCAATTACCCTCTGAGAAAATTATTATTCAAGCAAGAGATGCCTTACCTAGTATTTTAAAAAAATCGGGGAGTATCCGAGGAAATCATTGCGCTGCATTTTTTGATTTATCTGCTAAAATGATCGCCTTTCGAGAGGATGTGGGTCGTCATTCAGCGTTAGATAAATTGCTAGGTTGTTTGTCGCATAAAAAATTACTGACTCATGATGGTTTTGCTTTGATAACAAGCCGCTGCAGTCATGATTTAATTGCCAAGGCTGCTCGCTTATCTCTGACAACGTTAGTCACGCTAGCACAGCCGACTGACTTAGCTGTTAATTCAGCTCGCAAATCTCAAATAGCCTTATTTTGCTTCCAACATGGGCAACTAAAACGTTACGCCTAATAAAGGATTTATATGTCTAAGTCATCAAAAAACAATCCTGCCTATTCTTCACCTGCTGGTGGTTGGGGAGCACTAAGAAGCTCAGCTAAACACTTAATTCAAAGTGAAAATGCCGCGAAAAGCGTTAAAGCATTACTCAAAGCAAATCAACCAGGTGGTTTTGATTGTCCTGGTTGTGCATGGGGTGATTCTACCACTGCCGGGAAAGTAGACTTCTGTGAAAATGGCGTTAAAGCCATTGCATGGGAAGCCACCAGTAAACGTGTTGATAGCAATTTTTTCAAACAATATTCAATAACAGAATTACAACAATGGGATGATCATTCACTGGAGAAAAGTGGCCGTTTAACCCAACCAATGTATTACGATGGAATAAGTGATCACTACCAGCCAATTGATTGGCAAGAAGCTTTTAAAATCATTGGCACTAGCCTGCAGCAACTTTCCTCCCCCAATGAAGCATTATTGTATACCTCTGGTCGAGCGAGTAATGAAGTGGCCTACTTATATCAGTTATTTGGTCGAGTATTAGGCACAAATAACTTTCCTGACTGCTCTAATATGTGTCATGAAGCCTCTGGCATAGGCATGACAAATAGTCTAGGTACAGGTAAAGGTACGGTGACTATGGACGACTTTTCTAAAGCTGACGCCATTTTTGTCTTCGGCCAAAACCCAGGCACTAATCATCCTCGTATGTTGGGAACCTTGCGTGAGGCAAGTAAACGCGGAGCTAAAATTGTCTCCGTTAACAATTTAAAAGAACGTGGATTGCAAAAGTTTTCAGACCCACAAAGCCCAAAAGAAATGATCTTCTTAACGGGGACTACCATCAGTCAATATTATTTCACCCCTCGCTTAGGCGGAGACATGGCGTTATTACGTGGCGTCGCTAAATGTTTATTTGAAAGATTTGAGCATGATAAATCAGTACTCGATATCGAGTTTATCAATAAACATTGTCATGGTTTTGAAGCATATCAACAAAGTGTTGCGGCAAGCGAATGGGACAAAATTCTTGACCAATGTTGTTTGACTCGAGAAAATATTGAACAAATAGCAACAATATATGCCAGCAGTAATAAGGTTATTTTCACTTGGGCGATGGGGATTACCCAACACCGCCATTCTGTCGCTACAGTACGAGAGTTATTGAACGTACTAATGCTCAGGGGTAATATTGGCAAAGCAGGGGCTGGCGCATGTCCGGTACGCGGTCATTCAAATGTGCAAGGTAATCGTACTATGGGGATCAATGAAAATCCGTCAATGGACTTTCTTGATGCACTAGAGAATCGTTACTCTTTTAATGTTCCTCGTGATAATGGTTTTAATACCGTTGAGTCTATTCATGCCATGCTTGAGGGTAAAGCTAAGGTATTTATTGCCTTGGGCGGCAATTTTTCTGCGGCAACACCTGATACCACGCGTACTCACAAGGCCCTAAGAAAGTGTGACTTAACCGTACAAATCAGTACTAAATTAAATCGAAGCCATGTAATAACAGGTAAACGTGCGCTAATTCTCCCGTGCTTGGGCCGTACAGAAATAGATCGCCAATCTAGCGGCGAACAGTGTATTACGGTGGAAGACTCAATGAGTATGGTACACAGTTCAACGGGTCAAAATGAACCAGCAGCTAACACTCTTCGTTCAGAAACAGCTATTGTTGCTGCAATAGCCATGGCATCAGTAGGCGATAAAATAGTCGATTGGAATACGCTGGCCGGTAATTACGGGTTAATTCGTAAAGAAATAAGTGCTGTCATACCCGGTTTTGATGACTATAACTCCCGAATAAAAGCAGGTAGAGGTTTCCACCTAGAAAATTCAGCAGCACAACGTCATTGGCGTACTCCAATAAAAAAAGCCATTTTTAGTGATGCTAGATTACCAGACCAATTAGTACATGAGCGTGCACAGTTAATGACTAAAAAGCCGGTACTAACGTTGCAAACACTGCGTTCACACGATCAATACAACACCACTATTTATGGAATGGATGATCGTTACCGTGGTGTATATGGTGAACGTAATATCATATTTATGAGTGCAAAAGATATAGATAAACAGGCATTAAAAAATGGAGATTATGTCAAAATAACAACGGTATCAAACGATGGCATAGAACGTTCGCTCTCTAATTTTAAAATTGTTGAATACCTTATCCCCCCAGGCTGTGTGGCTGCCTATTATCCAGAAACAAATCCCTTAGTGCCGTTAGAAAGTATCGCTGACGAATGCGGTACCCCAACATATAAATCGATACCAATATCTATTGAAAAAATGGATAACCAACAATAGGTCTTAACTAGATATATCGGTTACCTATCAAGAACGATAAAATACGCTTCTTGATTAGTAACCGACAGAGTTAAATTTATATCGCTGAATTAAAACTACGTGACGCGACTGGAGTGGCCTAATAACAAACCTTTAAGTGGTGTACTTTACTTCGTACATCACTCAATGACATGCTAGGGTAATATCCTAATGTTAAGCGAATAGGCTTATTATTAAATTTATATCTATATTGCTAAACAACTTTACCTTTTTAAATACCCTATGTAGTGGCGTAATATTTAGAAAGCCATTGAGCATTGAGGTATATCATCAGCCAAAAATAAAAATACCAGCATGAAGCTGGTATTTAATTAAAGCCACCTAAATAAAAAAGCGATTAAGGACAGTCTCCCCAGTTAACGCCGTCAACACTACATTCATAAAAAGTTGTGCCGTCCTCTTGCTTCGTTTCTTTACGCCACTTTCCTTCATCATTTTTATGTATCACTACATTACCTGTTGCCTTGCTTTTACGCCAGTAACTAACATCAACTGCAACTTCATCATCAAATCGATAAGGCATTGCATCAAAAGCAGTAAAGAAATCTGCTGGATCTAGATCTGCAACCTTCTCTTTAACATTTACCCAATTAGATAAAGTTTGAAAGTCAGCATTCATGTCTCTGAAATAGAACTCTGCACCATACTCATAATCAGTTTCAGAGTAACGTAAGTTAAAGTTACGCTCATAAGGGTTTTCTAAACTGGTATTTATACACTCTTCAAGTGTTGGGAAAGTGACTGTGGGTATTGAATTCCCAAGCTCATAGTGAATTCCCTCTTTTTCAAAGCTAACACGCTCAATATTGCCACAGCGATATGTTTGGTCTGCATTGATATATACATCTTCTCGAATACTTAGCCAACCTTTGAGTGACTGGTCGCCCCAGCTAATTCCCACTTCATGAAATTTAGCTAAAACAACATCAACTTTTTTTAATGACCCTGTATCTTTAAGCTTCACAAACTCAATAAAGTCTTCAGTGCCCATATAAATAATTTCATCGCGATACCAAGCATCAGTAAAGTTGTACTCTTCATCTTTATCTTTGTCTTGATAGATAACAACTCGAATTTCGGCAGCAGTTGGATATTCTTTTTCCAAGGCTTTTTTATGTTTATAAGCAGCTTTTAAGCCCGTAACAATAGACTGAGCTTTGCCATAAGCGGCGCTGTCATTATTCGCAATAAAATCTGAATAAATTTGATCAGCCGATAAATTGTAATGAGCAATCAGATTTAGTATTACATCTTCAATTTCTTGCTTAAGCTCAAGACGTAAATCAGTATCAGCCTTAAGTTCATCACAAGTTAAGTTTCCCTTGCCACTCCCTTTTAATTGACGTCGTAATTGCCCCCAAATAACAGACGTTAATGGCGATATATTACGAATATCATCATCTGATAAAGGCTCTATAGATGGAGGAAAAGACATCTGATATGCCTCAGTAACCTCGCCTAAATCTTCATCTATAGCACCAACAGGCACATCGACATACATAGTAGAGTAAGGTACACAAGAAGCTTGTTCTTCAGTGAATTCAAAACTGTAATTACCTGATTCAGTTGAAACTACTGACGGCTCAGTTTGCTTATCAAACTTACTATCACCATCTAAATCCAACCAAACCGTAGCACCTGACACGTACCCATCAATAACTTTACCTGTAAGAGAGATTGTATTCGCTACTATTGGGTCAGGCTTGTCAGGTGATGAACTTCCACCACCTCCACAACCAACAAGGGTAGCTGTTATAGCTAAAGAAATAAGAAATTTACTTTTTTTAAACATCATACAAATTTATCCTTTTTTGTATTTAAAAATTAATGCCATAAATAACAGGTCGCTGAGGAGACGTTTCCTGTACAAGTTAGTCAAACTAATTAGAAAACTTACTTATTGTTACCGCCCTTCTTTCCAAATGCAGGAGATAAACGTTCTGAAATGTCATCTTCAATGATTTGAAGCACATCCCGTGTTTTATCAAATTCCATAATCGTAATTTTATAGTCGCCTTTAAACCAATGCTTAAGGTGCAAAGCATAAGTGCCTTTATGACCATCACCAATATGTTGTTTTATTCTACTTTTAACTCCTGTTGTAGAAGAACCAACATACATAATTTTCGATGGAGCATTTAATGCTGGGCAAGCTCTATCTTTCGTTGCCTTATAATTTGAAAGTGAATTGAAAGCATCACTGATATCGCCAGATACTTGTTCAATAACATAAATTGCTGTTTTTATTCTATCTAAATCTAAAAGCCCACCTAAAACAAACTCTCTTGTTGGTTTTGCAACTTTCGCTTCTTCACAGTTTGCTATTAAATTATCGATATAACTCATAAATTATCCTTGTTGACTTGAGAGAAATGAATATACCAAACAAGCTAGACAAACTTTGTCTTACAAAAGCTACTTATTATATAAATTAAATAAATTAAATAAATTTTTCAGAAAAACATAAATAAGGACTAACTAAAATTAACATCCCTAATGCAATCAACGTCAAAACCAATCATGAATAGAGCAGCTTCTAAGGCATGCATTTTAGCTACTCGAGTATTATTTAGTAATGTTGCCTCGTGAAACATAAATAGTTCCTTTTTTTCCGAGACAGAGATAATTTCCTCCATTATCCAGCCAAGCCTAATTTTTGAAGAAGCCCAATCGCAAGATCGTGTTTCAATTGCTGCTGGATTTGTTGCTCTAGTGATTACCCCAGGATCTACTACAGGACTCCGCAGATTATTCATCCCTAGAACTCTTCTACGATCTGCATAATCTACTGCCTTAAAAACCAGTAATTCAGGTATTTGATTCCAAGGAGTATTCATATTTTGTCTATATATTTCAACTAAGCACGCAAATGCACCAGCAACTCGAGAGTCGTAAATAGGAAGGCCATCATCTGCAGCTAAAGCGTGAACTTTTGTTAGCATTGAATTCATTTCACAGATTCCATCTAACTCCCTAAGATCGGCTACCTCTAGTGAGAGTTGGCTTCTAGCATCAATCAAGTAATTTCGTATCTCATCCTTAAGTGTTCCTAGGAACCTTCCGGCACCAACAGCAGGGTTTCTATCCCCTCCCCAAATTAATATTTGCTTACAACATTCAATTACTTCAATGGAGCTTCCTGCTTGAATATTATTTCTGAGCCATTGACTCAACTCATTTAACGAATTCTTGGTGGAATGCCAATCACAAGATTCAGTGTAATTACCATCTGCATCCTTCCACCTACCTAACCATTGGTAAGCACTTGTTATAGCGTCCACCCCGACAAACATGCCTTGCACACCAGGTCCATTTGTACCTATAGCTCGTCCAGTTCCTTTCCTAGATATATTAAGATTTACCTCAAGCGACGGTAAAAGATTTACAGCCCATGCAACAAAGTCAATAACTTCAGGGTTAGTTACAAATTTATCTTTATTCATTAATCATTTCCTTCCATTCAAGATACAACAACACCATTGCCCACGTGTCTGTTTCGCAATAGCACAACAGCGCCTTTTTCAATTCTTCACGTTCATACTCACTCATTTGAGTAAACTGTAATCTTGCATAGGCGGTTAACGCTAAACCACCGTTGTTTAATTCATCCCCCTCTGATAGCAATTCAACATCATGATCTGTTATATCAGCAAACATTTTCGGTAAGTGTTTGTATGGGTCTTTTACTTTACCTTGTTCATCAAATTCAATCCAAACTTTTTCTTTAAAGTTCAAACTGTTAATTGACTCAGTGCCACCTTCACTACCATAAATGGGCTTACTGTATTTTTCTTGCAAATACTTAGAGCTATTTAAGATGGCTGGTAATAC
Organism: Colwellia sp. BRX8-4; assembly: GCF_014077345.1. Taxonomy (NCBI): domain Bacteria; kingdom Pseudomonadati; phylum Pseudomonadota; class Gammaproteobacteria; order Alteromonadales; family Colwelliaceae; genus Colwellia; species Colwellia sp. BRX8-4. The sequence continues at coordinate 81,667 of NZ_JACGVS010000008.1, read as the reverse complement.
ATATTTAATCGAATTTGAACCATTCGTTGCTGGGTCGTAATAATATTTTTTAACAAGGTCAAGCATATCCACCATACAACGGTCGCCATGCCAGTTTTTTTTACTACTCTTTGTTGAGCGAGTAATTGACTTGATAAACTCACAAAGTTCGTCTTTGTCTAACTCATTTGAATTATTTAATTGTCTATAAATCATATTCAAATATGAGTTCTCATGTGGTGAGTACATGAATATAGTGCCCTGATCGTTTTCAAGCTGTGCTTTTAAAGCACGAACAAATTCAAAGTTAGGAAACTCACCTTTTGCGGTATTTAAAAATTCACCCGCATGTTCAACTCGCCCATCAGCATGAGCTATATGATGCGAAAATTGAAATGCTATGCCCTCGTAGGGACTGATACCTTTATAAAATGGAATAGCTACCGCACTGGTTTCAAAATCAATGAAGTGTAACGGGTAAGTCCAACTAGCCATCACGTTACGCATACTGTCGGTATCAAAATAGATACTAGTGTCTTTGTTCTGTTCTTTCTCTACTTGCAGCCATTGGCGTTCTTTGGGTGCTAAAGCGGCATTTTTATTTTCTACTTCACCAATATGTTCAGGCTCAACATCAACAAGCTTGATTATGCCTTGTTCGATAAGTTTATCTGCACCTCTAAAGTTCCAAATATCTAGTACGGTCTTATCATTGAAATCAGCATCAGACCAATGAAGTTGTTCTTTCCAGCAGGATTTAAAACCACTTAGCTTGCCCTTTTGTTCATCACCCGTAGAGCATTGAAACTCACAGGTTTTGCATTTTTTACCGATAACAGGTGCTATTTTTTTATCTTCTTGATAATACTTAGCAAGTGCTGTGATGTTGTCTTTAAAAGAATAAGCTGGCATTCCTGTTTGTAGTTCTTTGCGATAAACAAGTTCAACAACTTTATCGACATTAAGTTTGGTAAGTAATTTATTGGTTAAATCTTCAGCATTAAGGCTTGATGATATCGTGACACCTTTTCGATTATGTTCATCTTTAGCCAATACAAACTTTTGATTAAGACCATCAGTTGCACAAATCGCTGACTTATCTACAAGCATTAGATAGCTGCTAACCGTTGATTTTGGAAAAGCACTTTTTAAAACATGTTTTTGAAACGCCACATCGAAAATATATGGTCGCCATTTAGATGAAACATTTCCCTTAGTATTAAGAAAGTCTTTATCTTTTTGGCTTGAGTATGATTTGGCCTTCACTTCAATTAATTCAAAGTGATTACCTTTTTTAACTAATACATCTACACGAATAAACAAGTTATTAAAACGAATAGCGGGTTCAAATATTACCACTTCATCAAGTGCTAGTAGCTCTAGTGTTTGCTTTTCGGCTTCATCATAATCAAGTGTGGTAATGTCAAAACCATTAGGGTAATACTGCTTAGCTAATTCACCAACCTGATGACCACCATCAGCAAGGGCTGCCAAAAATGGGTCATCAAGCATGGTATTGGGGTATTCTTTTTTACCTGTATAAAAAAGCTTAGTTGGGCATTCCGTTGCCATTTTGAAACGAGATTTAGTTAAGTAACGAGGTTTAGTCATTTGTACATCCATTTGTAGTTAACAGTTCAAGCATCATTATAATGATGGGTAAGACATAACTTGCCTTACCCTGTATCATTATCTTCCCTCGTCTATTTCTTTAAGCTTTTTAAGGTTTCCTGTTTGCACATGATGGCTTTTTTTGATTATAGGAGTGCTGTCGTGTTTATCAGAATACAACTTAGATATGTTATCTGCCCTTCGTTTCATTTCTTCTCTTAAAAAATCAGGCTCAAGAACCTCCATCGAGTCTGCAAAAGTACTAAGAAAGTTAGCTATTGCAAAAGGGTCTGGTTGCCCTTTTTTAGATTCAGAAAAATGATCTGGAACTTGTATCTTTGCTTTTACTAAATATACCCCATTAATTGATGGAGTTGATTTAAGTTCATTACCAAACTTCACACTATCGAAATAATTTTTAACACCTAAATTAACAAGCGCTTCGAATTCATATTCTGTTTCAATATCATTAAAATTTACTGTCTTGAATTTATAATCTGCAGATTTTTTAACATTCATCAATCTTGAAACTTCATATGATTTAACTTCCCCTGAATCATGTATATAACAAAGAAGCACAACTTTATGGTTTGCATATTGAACACGTTGAGGTGATAAATGTACTCGTTCAATCCCTGAGTTAAGACTCGAATTATAATCAGCCTGTATAACAAACTCTTCCATTAATGCGTGGTAGGCTAAATTCCAATCTTTCGGGTTTCTTTCATCAATATCATAAGAAGGCCACACTTCCACACCTGAAGGAATAAATTTCATTTTCCCTGCGATTCCGCCAAGGACATCGAATTCATTATGGGCATTATTTAAATCATCTTTTAACGATGCCATAATTTCTGGAGGAAAAAATTCTCTTAAGTTTTCTTCAATAAAGCTAAAAACAACTGCTCTGGCAAAATAACCTTCTTTCGATACTCCTTCGCCATATAACTCTTCCTCTCTTACTTCATATGAGAACCAATAATAATAATTAGCTTTACCACGTTTTGTTTTTTCTTCTACTAATTTGCTCTTGTCAGTATTATGTACTTTACCTATAGTCTCTATCAGGTATCTGATTTCTCGTATTATAAATTTATTAAAGTCAGCTAACTCTGCGTGTTCTCTTTTTATAACAAAATCCGAGTGTTTAATAATCGCCGCTAATGTAATTTTATTAGACTCTCCGTCTTGGATTATTGTTTTTATAGCTTCATGGTAACAAGCATATGTTCTAGGCATTTTCATTTCCCTTTATTAACAAAGAACTAATAACCTGATTTTTATTAGTCTTTTTACTTAACAATTCATGTACTTTTGAATAAGTGATAATTGATAAAACAATTCCGATACCACTGCCTAATGCTGAACATAAGTAAGTCAGCATAAATTCATCGCTCATCACAAACACTTTTATATAAAGCATATTGGACAATGAAATGAACCAAGCTAAAGAAAAAGCCCCTATACAGTTTTTATCTCTAACCAATTGAGAGTTTATTCCAAGCATGTAAACCGTTAATAACGAACCAAAAAACACCGTAATATATTCCATCGCAACCTCAACAATAATGATTTATATGTTCATTGTAAACACCAGCTAAGACATCTTTTGTCTCACGATGGAGTTGAGCATGAAATTAGTGAGTCTCAGTGCTCACTTCCAAGAATGATACGAATTTGGTTATATCGTTGAGCACTAAACCAAGCTCATCTTTTTGGATGTCGTCTGCTTTATCAAATGAGGCTAAAGTTGCTTCTAAAAGGGCATTAGTAAGTTCTTGAGTGAGACACAATTCTCGCTCAGATAGTTGAGATAAAGACTGTTCGGTCAGTTTTTGAATTACTTCTTTGATTTCAGCAAATAGAGCCTTATCTTCCCACATATCAGGAGTAAGCCAAAGGCTTAGCATGTAAATGACCTTTGCATTCCCTGTATAATGAGTCACATCACTTTTCATATAAATGTCACCTTACTTCAACTTACTGTTGTTTTTATGTCGAGTAGTATCACGATTGGTCTTTTTATCCATATTTTTAGCAAAGGCTTCATCTAAGTTAATACCAAGCTGATTTGCTAAACACACGACAATAAACAGCACATCGGATAACTCGTCAGCAATGGCGGTTTTAATGCACTCTGGTTTTTCACCTTTCTTAAAGCTTTGTTCCCCATACTCACGACCTATTAAACGAGCTACTTCTCCCACTTCTTCAATTAGGTTTGATAAGTTAGTTAACTCGCTAAAGTAACGGACACCCAAGGTATTAATCCATTCATCAACTTCTTCCTGTACCACTGATAATGATGATTGCTTATCAATTGAGACTTGTGATGGCTTACAGTTCTCAGTGACTAGAATGTCATCTAGAGTTAATTCAGCATGCTGCTTTAAATAAATTTGATCTTCGTGCCCTGTTAGCAATTGTTCAAAACGATGTGCAAGGTATTCAAAGCACTGATTTGGAGAACCCTCACAATTAAATGTATCAACGACAACATCATCTTGATTAATCACTGATGCTTTATAAAGGCAATGCTGATGATTCATTGAAGATAGTGCTACTGGCTTCATAGTGCAGTTGGAAATGGCTAAAGTGTACTTGCCAGAAAAACTGTTAAGAACACCAGTAGTAGCCAGCAAAATATTAGCTTCTTTTTGGTACTCAGGTTTAATGCGGTGTATAAAGTAATCTTCAGATACTTGATTATTGACTGTATTCATAAGTGCCTTATTCGTAGTTATAAACTAATTTGAAATCATTATACTCACCACTAAGTCATTTTTTGTCTTAGCCTTCTAATTCCTCTATATCTCTCCAAACTAATTAACTCACGACAAATTAACGGCAATCTATTTTCTAACTCATATAGCCTTACTAAGTCGCCCCAATAACATATATCGTAATCAGTTTTTTTTTACCTGAAAAAGTTTCATTAATAAATTTATATAAATGGAACTTATATTCACTGTAAGAGCCAAGTGTCTTATATTCAGCAGGTAAACGAGACTTCAAGACAATGATATCTTTATTCAAATCAATCAAATTTACATCTTTATGTTTATTATTAACTTTAAGATCTAAGTCAAATCTCAATTGGCTCAACCTTCTAGGTAAGTCATGTTTGATTTCGTAGCACTCAACTGCTGCCATCCATGTAAGGTATTCAAATCCCTCCTGTTTGCCTTCAGTTAGCTCTTGTTCTAACAAGTATTCCCCACTAAAGACATTCAGGTGCTGAACAATGACTTTGTATAAGTGCTTCTCATAATCTTCGGTACTGTTAATTTGCTTATCTTCGGCTCTAGCCTTAAAAAAACTCAGCATTTCTGCTCTCGCTACATCATTTGAAATTTGCATAGTGCTCACCTTTTTTTAGTAAATGAGTTTTTAAATACTGCTATTTGTAAACATTCAGAACATTGAATAAAAATGTGCTGAAAATAAGGTATGCGGAACAAAGTAAAGGATATAACTTAGCAAAACATGTGACGGTCTGTTTTGAATACTCAAAGCAAGTTTATGCATTTCAGCTTCTGATAACTCTTTCCAACTGTATACCTCTGCGATATCAAGTTCGCGTATCTCTTCGGCTCTGTCTTCCCACATTTCATACCACTCTTTCATGCTGAAATATAAAAAAGTCACAAAACTAATAATCACTCCTGATATTTCACTTTCTAATGGAGTTAATGCAAATATAATTAGCCCTATTACCAAGCAGCCATAGCAATAGAAAAAATTAGCAACCCAATGTAACATTGGCGCAAGCTGTAAGTTTGCCTGTGGTATTTTATTGCTACGTCTCTCCATTGCCCCTAGACGTTCCAACGCTTTAACTGTGTAAATTGTTTGAATAACTTTATTCATGCGACTCTCCTGCTTAACCATTAATAACAAATAATTCGATGTGATATGTGACAAATACATAAACATGTCGAATTGATGAGGTCATTATAAGAAGTAGTGGGACATATATTGTCTTAGGTACACAAGTTCATGCTTGGACACAAAAGTAGTGATAGGAAGGTATGAATAATATTCAAAAACACATAACTCAAACAGATATCTGCGGCAAGGATAAGATTACTGTGTGTCCATGAATTAATTAATGATCTAAAATTGTACTGTCAAAACCAATCAATACATTCCTCTAACGTTGCGTTTCGAGTTTCTTTAGAGCGTTTTTTTTGAACAGCTGGGTTAAGACCATCATTTAACAATTGTCGTAACTCTGGTATCTTCTCACCCGCTTGTTTCAATGAAATATCAGGATAACGTCCCGATGCAATACGAGATGGTTTATCATGGTAATGGTAACTATATTGAAAAGTAATGGTACAGAACTCCGAAACACGTACACTTAAACTATCACGGTCAGCTATATCGAAACGTTTGGATTGTTTTTTATTTAATAAAGATTTAATTTTGAATCACTTAGTGCCATTTTTATTACCTTGTAATTTTTATCATGGGTACACAAATGGGACACTTTTATTTATAACGGTAGAAAACACGATGATATCCAATGTTACACAACAACACATACAACAGAGTTAAATAGTTGATTTATATGAACAACAAAGAACGTAACGTTACACAGAGTGACACTATGAACCAGCCAACGATCCTCTGGCACGATTATGAAACCCTATTGAATTTAAAGGGGTAGAGGCAAATATTATTGTTTTGTGTACACTTTAGGGTACTCAATAAATTATTACTTAATCTTTTTTAATATCCGCTCCCAAACTTTAGAGCCTCCAATAACAGCAACAAAAGAATCTACACTAAAGCCTTTTTGATATAACGAACCAGCCTCTCTATCATTTTCGTCATCGCCACATATCTCAGTCATTTCCATTAAAAGACTAGCATCATCGTTTAACGCTATATGTAGTTCTTCAACAGAAACTTTTAAAAAATCATTAAAATATTCATGATCAAACTCCATACACGTATCAGCAATCCAACCAATAACTGTGCAATGTGTATTTTCACCAATTCCTAGTGATGATTTAAAATGATTATCAGTTAATAAAAGGTACTTAACTGCATCAGTTTTACGCTTTATTTGTAAACCTGCTTTCCTTAATGCATTGTTTTTATAACCTATAGCTTCCTTTTGACTATTTCTTCTATAAGTTGATTTCACCTCAATAACGAGTACAAGATCATCTAGCTTACATATCAAGTCTATTTCACCGGGATTTATAGAGTCACATCCGGAAGGCATATAACTAGCTAACACTGTAAAGCCACGTTTCCTAAAAGATTTTGCTAACCGCCCTTCAATTCTAGAAGTTTCATCTTTTAATTCAGGTCTGGTATTTGCAAAACGTCGAAGATTATTAATAGCATTAACACTCGTTAATTGGCATGCCATCATCCATGGTAGTTGCACGCTATAATTACCGATTTTGAAAATTGGACGTTCGGGTAATTCTGGGATTTTTTGATTATCATCACCTTTAAGTTCACAGCTCCATTTTTTAAAGTCAAGTGTCCAAAAATCTAATATAGCTTCAGCTGCTTTTAAGTTTCCATTTGGAAAAACATCAGATATTGTCCAGCCAACTATGTTTTTAGCTTTTTGCTTCCAATTAAGCCAGGTAATTGGGAATCTATTTTTAAACTCACTATTGCTACGATCAAGCAAGCCCCCCATTGCTAACATACCCAAAGCTCCCTGCCATTGCCCTGTGTTTTCATACTCTCTAAAAAACACATCTATATAATCTTTATTATAAAAAGCAATCATCAACTCCAGCGATAACAATGCTTGGAAAACATCAACGCTCATACCATTATCAGTTGATACAGTTTTATCTAAACCGTAGATTTCATTTAACTGTAAAGCAGAGCCAAGGGCTTTGATATAAGCTGTTTGGTTCCATTGGTGATAATCTTTTGATCCAATTTGTTGTTCTGCCATCCCTAAGTTTATAAACTCGTTAAGTCCACGATTAAACCAGTAACCCTCGAGTTGATTGATTTTTATACCGTTTAGCTCCCAAGCTCTATTTCCACTGTCATCTAGAACAGTAAGCTCAAGCTGTGTGCCGTTTAAAGAGTAGCTTTTGTCATCATTAAAACAAAAGGGCACAACACTTCGTAACAAAAACTCATTGAGTTCAACTTGAGCCTGAATTAACTCAGAGAATTGATACAAAAGTGTTTCAGAAACTACTGAACTTTCATCAGATGGAAAGATAATTGGTGATAGATGTATTTTCAGGGATTCGGTAATTCGCCTATCAGTTAGCTTGAAAGACATTGTGTCCGCACTACCAAGCTTCCACTCTACTATTTTCGTCAAAGCATTAAACTTAGCATTTATAGAAATCACTTCACCATCCAAAGAATAATTAGGCTCCACAAAACCTTTAAATGCATATAAACTTGAATAGGTTAATATCTCAAAAATTGATAGCTCTTCAAAAGGCTTTTGACATTCAGCAAGCAAAGTTAGCCTTTGCTTATGAGCCAACTGAAAACTTTCACAGACTTTAATCAACTCAATCAATGCATCTGGCAAACACTTACCTAATTCCGTTATCTCAACCCACTTGTCACTTTTTGGCCTTAATACAACTTCAGATTGTCGTATCCCCTTACAAACAGCTTCTGGTGAAGTTTTAGTAATATGCCTCATCAAGGTAAAGTTAGATGTGTAATTTTGAGTGAAATATAGAGATATTGCGAGGACAAAAGAATCAGAACCTAAAACTTCAATACTGAAATCCCATATGAATTTTGAAGACCAAAATAAATGTGCTTTGTTAACTTTCTTCGCCGTTTTTGCTCTTAGTGGTTTTCCAGCAAGGTATGCATCAATTACTTCCAATGATGCTGCGTCACAACTACAGCCTTCCTCGAGTAAGGATGAATATTTCTGCTCAAAGTAATTTAGTGCATTTTCAGAACTCATATATTGTACCTTATTCACTAATTTCTTTTTTAGTGATAATCGAATCTTAAAGATCCCCCCTTAAGTAAATCACCTCTCACTTTTTATAATTATCTTATCATTGTCAAACAATTATCACATTGTTATCATTAGAAAAGTTCAATACACGCAAAATAAAAGGATTTAAATTGTGACATTTAGCAGTACAGTTGATGACGAATCATTTACCAAAGAAGTAAAACCAGTAGAGCACACAATAAACAGGCCCATAGAGTTAAACAAACATGAAAACAGCTATATTTTTGCAAAGCGCAATGCTTTCTGGATTGCTAATCCCCAAATGCTATACATATTTGGTGCATTACCTAAAAGTAACTTTTATCTTTTAGGTCAAACCTTACTGCTATTAATATCAATTTCAGCATTATTTTTTACCAATTTTTATGCGGTATTTACTTATACAGAAACAGTTGTTGGACTTGGCGATATTTCAGGTCAAACATGGGTGGATCGCTTTTCAGCTTTAATTACTGTTTTCATAATATTTAGAGCTAATAAACACCTAAAAAACAATCTAAAACAAAAGCCTATTAAAGGTTATCAACTGACTATGCTTTCAAACAGTATGATGAAAGCTTTAGTAAACCAGTTAAAACTACTTCTACTAATATTTATAATATCTGCGGCTTATGGTTTACTGAAATATCAAGAAACCTCACAGATGTTTTCTGAAATACGTGATGGAAGCTTTGCTGATAACTTAGGGGTTTTATGTTACCTAATCGGCCTAATCATTACCTATCGCGCTTTTCGTTTTTGTAAAAAGGAGCTAGTGTAATGAGATGTTTTGTTTTATTTCTACTCTTAGTTTGCTCGACAACTGTAAACGCAAAAAAAACATTATTTAAAGAATGTACTCAAAAAGAGGAAAGCATTAGTGCATTTAACCTTATTCTTTTTAATAAAGCTGAACTAATTAACTTAGGTAGTTGTGTTGGAGTAGCCTCTATTAAACATGGATCCCCCCTTGATATTGTTGAGTCGTGCAAAGAGGTGGTTGAAGACAAAGTAAACCTTTTAGGTGTGCTAACACTAAGCAAGGCTGAAGCTATCAAAATTGGCCAATGTTTAGGCGTTATACAGTACATAAATAATAAATACCATAATGAATACACTTATAACAATGGTATATATCAATGCAAAAAAGGCATGACTGCAGTTAAAATCCTAATCAAATTAAGTGATTCAAAAGTGAGTAAAACTATGTTGCGTGATAGCTTATGTCATTAATAAGGGATATAACATATGAAGCCGATCCAATAACAATTAACAGATATGCGAGTGTTTTCTTAAAATCCGATAAACTGTCCGATAAACTGCCCGATAAAATTCATGATTTATTACAAACACTTTTTACTAAACGTGAAGCTAAGTTTCGTCAACACATAATGATGACTGAGAAAGGTTATCACAATGAAAAACACCTACTTAAAAAAGGGGTTTCAGCCATTGTTGGTAACAGCTTAATATTACTGACTCTACTTGAGAGTGCACAGACTAAAAAATTACTTAACTATTACTACGATACAATAAACTCGACGAAAACCCGAAACTTTACCCAGTTTTTTAAAAAACTTGATAACAAGTCCCCTGCATACTTTTTCTGTGGAATTAGTACAGAAGATATAAACAAAGTTAGAGCAAGCTTAATGGATGCTAGTTTTGATTTATTTACTCAAAAATTGCCGCTTCCTATTAGAGACAAAAACTATATTTTGCATTTATTAGCCCAAGATATACCTTGGCAGCAATATTTAAAGACTTACCATGAAGCTGAACAATACTTTTATAATAAAGATATGTTCCGCACAAAAAAAATACTAGTAACACTTAACAGTATCACTGTTATCAAACTTATCCCGGTCGAACTTCTACTCGCTAAAGTAAATGCGGAAATTAAAGAGGCAGAAGAAGCATCCGATTTAATACATGATTTATTAAGTGAAGCGGTAATAAATAAAGCCATTTAGCAATAATTCAAAACTATTTAATATTATTGCTAGGTTGTGCCCGGCACAATTTCATTATGAATCTCGAAGTCACACATAACGTGTAATTGATAGAGGTTCATAATGAAAAACAAAAATGACTTAGTCATAAACTACCATATTACTGAAAAGTGTAATTATACTTGTCAGTTTTGCTATGCCCAATGGAATAAACCAAATGAGCTACATGCTAATGGCAATAAAGCTGAAACTTTATTAGCCTTTTTAGCAAGTTACTTTATAGAAAATTCTAAAAATCGTATTCAACAGCAAATACAATATCAAAACGTGCGCCTAAATTTTGCTGGTGGCGAACCAATGTTATTACAACAACGCTTTGCGAGCTTATTAACAACCGCTAAGAATCTTGGATTCGAATTATCTCTAATCACAAACGGACATTTTTTAACTGATAAATTCATAACACAATACGGGTCCCTATTCTCAATGATAGGGATCAGCTACGACAGTCAATTAACCCTTAGCCAAAAAGAAATTGGTCGTGTAGATCGCAAAGGTGAGTCAATATCGTCCGATAACTTACTTCATAAAGTGACGCTTTTACGTCAAGTAAATCCTAACATTCAAATCAAAATTAATACCGTCGTTAACTCGGTTAATCAGTATGAAGATTTTACTCAATTAATTTCTGCCATTGCCCCTACAAAATGGAAAGTACTCCAAGTACTCCCTGTAGAAAACAATGCATTACAAATAACAAACAAGACCTTTAATAGCTTCTTAAATCGTCATAAAAAAATAGATAATTTTATATCTGCTGAAGATAACAGCTCCATGACCCATTCATATTTGATGATAAACCCTGAAGGAAAGTTTTATCAAAACAAAATCAACAACAATGGCTACAACTACAGTGAAAGTATTATCGAAACAGGTGTAGATGAAGCACTACAACAAGTAGAAATAGACTGGACCGCCTTTTTAAATCGCTATAAAAAGCAGGAGGCTATTTGTGCGTAAAAGAGAAAAAGTAGCCTTCATTATGGAGCAAATTACTCAGGGTACTCATCCTCAAGCTTTAGGAGCAAAAAAAATGAAATGTTGTAAGAACCTATATCGTATACGCATTGGTAAAAATTACCGCTTACTCATCAGCTTTGTTGGGCATAAATGGCAAGCGGTTGATTTGTGTACACGACAAAAATTAAAACACAAACTAAAACAACGAAGGCGGCATTCAAACTTAGTCGCAAAAAATAATTTATAACTTAACAATTTAGGAGACATTCATGTCTAAAAAAATAGCACCAAAAGATAATACAGCTAACCAAACCAACAAGAACAAAGGTTCAAGTGGCACGAATAAACAACACGATCAAAATCAAGGTAACCGTGGAAAACAACTTAACCCTAACAACAAAGGCTAAGAGATAATAAGGCTGGTCTTATTCCTAAGACCAGCCTTAATCCGTCCTACTTATTGGCTTTGACCTTACGCGATTAAGTGCCCTTCATGAAACAAAGCGGCAACAACATTCATTTGGCTATTATGGGCTTTAGGCTCAGCGTTACTAATTACCTTACCCCATAATTCTTTTGTGGTTAGCTTAGGGCTATTTTTTAGCAACTCAGCGGCATCGTTTGCATAAGCTTTATTAGCCTTAGAGCTGGTATAATTGCCAGATTTAACACCTTTAACTTTACCCTCTTCACATAAGCCTAAAAATGAGGAACGCGGACACCCTTTCTTTCTTGAACTTAACTGAGTTGGAAATACAAATGCAGCAGCTTCATCCCATGCGTTACTGGGGGCAATTTCTTTCATGCTGTTAAGTTTATTAACAGCGTTTAAAGCAACTAACCCGTATTTACCATAATTAGACATATTTACTCCATTTAAATCTAATAAATAATGATGACCTCAAAACTATAAGGTATATTTTCATTGTCCAAACGATAGCATGTTAACTTTAAAAGTAATACTCAACAGATTAACTAAACCATTAACTTATAATGACTTTTAAAAGATTCCAAAGGAATGAAAGTGGCAATTTTTGATAACGACGACAGGTCATACTTAACGTTGGTTAATAACTTTCCCCAAAGCTTTGTTGCAAATGTATTACGGGCACTAAACTCTAATTACGTTGCAATTCATAAAACTACCTGTATTACCATAAACGGCACTAAAAAAGACTATACTGAAAATAGCTTTACCAGAAATGACTATATAAAGATTGCCACTCATAATTACCATGAATAATTAGAGTGGGCACAAACTAACAGAATAAAAAGTGAGCCAATTAAAAACTGTGGTATTTGTAAACCACAGTCTAATATCTAAATACCATGACAAATAACGATCTAAATTGCACCTGGCTAACCAGTAAAAAAACACAAAAACTACTGAATATTTCTGGCTGTGAATTAATGCACCTTAGAGAAAACGGTAAACTAACGTTTAGAAAGCAAGGTAATGCCTTTTTTTATCAAATAGATCAAAGTCAAATTGAGCAGAATCTAATAGACATGAACCAAGGTAAATAGCCTACTAATGAAATTTGTTGAATACCGCGAGCAAGTTAAATCACTACAGCACGGAAAAAAGTTACCCACTGCTATTTACCTGCACCGCTCTGCAATTGAATCAGTATTATCAGACACATTGCTAAGTTATATTTTCGACACCATCAATAAACTGAACATTACCGAGCAGTGGAACTTACTAAAGTTATACAAACGTGATTTTAAAATAACCCTGCTCCACTATCCCGACTTTGATGCATACGCCTACCCTGCACTCAATACAAGCATAACAATCGACTTAGAAGAGCTAACTAAACGGAAAGCTAACTACCAAAAATCAGATAACCCACCTATTTTGCATCGTAAAGAGACTTTTGTTTTAGCAAACTATCCGTTAATAGAATCCTTCAAAGCAATAACCATGGAAGGTGAAGCAATTGAGCTATACAAAAACACCAAAACAATAGGTTTTAAACAACAATGGCAAAACCTTATAAACCGTAAAGGTTACCAACTTAATACCGAAGGCAGACTCAAACCTCTGGCAACAATTTCCTCTTCAGCAGATGAGAAAGAGCAAATAGATAATATTGAGCCCAACACCATTGCTAGACACTTAACAGCAATAAACAGAGACAAACTTTCGGCCCCTTTTCAAAGACTCGCACGACATAACCTTTTAGAGGGTGATTACAGCATATTCGATTATGGTTGTGGCAAGGGCGACGATGCTAAGGAGCTTGAAGCGCATGGTTTAAATATCAATAGCTGGGATCCAGTTCACAAACCTGAAGGTAAGAAAATTAATAGCGACATTGTTAATTTAGGCTTTGTATTAAATGTTATTGAAGACGTGAACGAGCGTACACAAACCCTTAAAAATGCATGGCAGCTAAGTGATAAATTACTGGTTGTTTCTGTGATGGTAGCGGGCGCAGCCAAGTTAGAGCAATTTACTCGCTATAAAGATGGGGTGATAACTAAATGGAACACTTTTCAAAAGTATTATAACCAAGCCGAAATTCGATCGTACATTGAACAAGCACTAAAAGCTAAAACGGTTGCTTTAGGTCAAGGCATATTTGCCATTTTCAAAGATAAAACACTCGAAGAAGAATTTTACTTAAATAGACAATATCAAAGTAATGAACAACCTGCTGATACACTTTGGCAGCAATTAACGACTAGACCTTCGCCAACAAAATTACCGTCAAAGGCACAAGGAAAATCACTCTATGAAAAAAATAGTGACCTACTTGATGACTTTTGGAGACAATGCCTAGCATTAGGAAGAATTCCCGCTAACGATGAATTTGAATGCAGCGATAATTTACGTCGCGTAATGGGTAGTCATAAAAAAGCGTTTGAATTAATGGCTGCCAACATGAGCCCTGCGAGCTTCGAACAGGCACAAAAACAGCGGCGCAGCCATGTACTGGTATATTTTGCCCTGAGTTTATTTGAAAAACGTAAAGCAAAATCTCACATGCCTGCCAGATTACAGCGAGATATCAAAGCACTCTTTGAATCATATAACCAAGCCATAGTCCTAGCACAATCACTACTCTTCTCAGTAGGAAATCCAGAAAACATCGCCGATGCTTGTAGACAAACATACCAAGAGTTTAATTGTGGAAAACTAATACACAGTAAGTCATACTCGTTCAACCGAGCTTTACTTAATCAAATGCCTGCCGTAATAAGAGTATATGTTGGTTGCGCCATTCAACTCTATGGTGACATAGACGATATAGATGTGATTAAAGTCCATATTCGTTCAGGTAAAGTTACCCTACTCAAATACGATGATTTTAATAACAAAGCGTTGCCACTACTTACCGAGCGTATTAAAATCCGCCTGCTCGATTTAGATATCGACTTTTTCTTTTATGGTGATGAATACCCTTACCCACCGCTATACGATAAATCAACTTACTCACCAAGTAGCAGCACTGAATATAAAAAACAAAAAACGTTTGAAAACCGAATAACTAAGCAACTTAAAGGGTTACCGCTAGAAGAATTACCTGATTGGGAGCTTTTACAAAAAATATTCCAATACCAAGGAATAGAACTAAAAGGGAACAAGTTTTATAAATTGAACAAGCTTTAACCAAAGTAACGTATAATCATCTATTACTATAAAAAGCACTGGTTTTACTCACAGTTAAACGTTATTATTCCGAATAAATATAACGTTAGTGTTAATATTAACAAACGATATAACGTAATAATTATTACGTACTACACTTAACATAACGTAATACATATATAGGTTGCTAGCATGAATAATACGCATGATTCCGGATATTGTTTCTCATTTCCCGCTGTTAGGGGTACTCAAGCTGGACGTCCATTTTATATTGCGACATGCCCACTACGCACAATCCCCAAAATATTTGTCTTTGATGAAGAAGAAGTGCCGCCAGAGTTAAGAGCTCAACGAACACTTAATAAATCGCGTATACCTGCAATGGTGAAATACCTTGTTGATAATCCTGATGATTATGTTTTTTCAGCATTAACAGTCTCGGTAGACGCTAGTGTGACGTTTGAAGATAGTGGTCTTGAAAACACACCAAATTTAGGTACCTTAAAAGTACCTCTAGATGCCCAAATCCTCATCAACGACGGACAGCATCGACGAAAAGCGATTGAATTAGCCTTAAAAGAAAATCCAGATTTAGGATCAGATAACATCCCTGTACTCTTTTTTGTTGATGAAGGCCAAAAACGAAGTCAGCAAATGTTTGTTGATCTAAATAAATATGCCGTAAAACCGAGTACCTCTTTAGCCGATTGTTACGATAAACGAGACCCAAGCTCAGAAGTTGCCCGTCAACTTTCTTCGAATATTTTACCTTTCAAAGGTTTTACTGAAATGGAAAAATCGAATATCAGTTTAAAAAGCGGTAAATTATTTACATTAAGTGGCATAAAACAAGCGACCCGAGCGCTTATGGGAAAAGGTCCAAAAGAAAGCTATACCGCAGAAGAGTTAGCGTTAGCAAGTGAATTTTGGAGCACAGTTTATAAGTTTACTCCCGAATGGAATATGGTTTGTAATAAAGAGTTGTCGCCCTATCAATTTAGACAAGATTTCATTCATGCACATGGCATAGGCTTACATGCATTAGGGGTTATGGGGCATACGTTATTAACCGAACAACCAGAGCAATGGCAAAATACTCTATCAAAACTAGAAAAAATTGACTGGCGTAAAGCAAATACCGCATTTGCAAGCCGTTGCATTAATCAGCAAGGTCGACTTTCAAAGGCAACAATAAATATTCAACTCATTGCCAACGCTTTAAAAACTGAACTTGGTTTAGTGTTATCTCCAGAAGAACGTGCATTAGAATTACAGGCAAAATAATGAACAATATATTTCAAGCAGACAACTTAGATGACGAGCAACTCGACTATATAAATAACGAGTATTTCTCTGGGTTTAAACGATACAAAAATTGGAAAACTTTACCGCCTAAATTAAAAGAACATTTACCGAAATATATGGCAGATAAAATTTTATTAAAGAGCAAAGTCGAAGCGAACGAATTTAAACTTAAATCATTAATAAGTATTGTTTATTCATTGTTTTCTGAAATAGCTAAAAACGATAAAGTTACTGATAATATTAAAAATTTATCAGAAATCAGTAAAGAGAACTCAGATAATTTACCGTTGAGTAAACAGCAACAAAAAGCTGTGTCGGCATATTTAGAGCTAATTAACGATTCAAAAATTGAATCATTTTTTTCTACAAGCGATATTTATAATAATTTACAGCAGCAGCATCAAAACGCTCTCAATGCTGAGCTGCATTTAAGACAAGCTGAAAACACCTTAAGCCTGTGCGTAAATTTAATAAACCAATATATTGATGACAGTGAAGGATCATTTACTAAAAAAGTAAAAAAAACCACATCTGAAATTGAAAAAGAAGCTTTAGAAAGTAAACTTGATCTCTGTGATGTTAGTGAATACAAAGATGTCAAAGTTGTAAGAAATGCGCAAGAGTGTGAAAAACACCTAGATAAGCTGATATTTCAAAATGGTAAGGTCGCTGATTACGAACCTCATTACAGTCAAAAGTTAATCGATATAGTTCATCGAGTACAATCTGCCTATACATTAGATAATCGCCCTTGGGTAATTGGTTATAGTGGTGGTAAAGATTCATCGGCTGTTGCGACGCTTGTATACCTGTCTGTTTTAGCGTTAAAAAAAGAAAAACGCACTAAAAACATTTACCTCGTTGCATCAGACACCTTAGTAGAAACGCCAAAAGTAGTCGACCATATAGATAATTCATTAGCAGCCATACATAGGCAAGCAAAGCTTGATAAATTACCTATTACCACGCACAAAGTATTACCTGAAGCGAATCAGTCCTTTTGGGCGTGTTTACTGGGTAAAGGTTACCCAGCTCCAACCAAAAGTTTCCGTTGGTGTACAGAGCGCATGAAAATCAATCCTGTGAGTGATTTTATTAAAAGCAAAATATCACAACATGATGAAGTTATTGTAACACTAGGCTCTCGTAGTGAAGAAAGCGCATCTCGTGCACAAGTTATCGCAAAACATAAAATAGAAAACTCACGTTTTGCTCGCCATACCACCTTAGCAAATGCTTATATATATACTCCCATAGATACATGGAGTATGGACGATGTTTGGAAAATACTTAGAGCCTGTAGCCTTGAAGTAACCACATCACCACTGGGTATTGGTAAAAAATGGGCTGATAAATACGACCTCGAATGGCAAAACCCATGGGCGGCTAAAAATCTTACCCTTTGGAACTTATATAAAGATGCTTCTGACCAAGGCGAATGCCCTATGGTTATTGATGATAGCACGCCATCTTGTGGTAACTCTCGCTTTGGATGCTGGACTTGTACGGTAGTAACAAGGGACCGCGCAATGGAGAGTCTTATTCAAAATGGTGAAGGTTGGATGGAGCCGCTTCTTATCTTTAGAAATATATTAGCCAAAACAAATATTATTGCCAAAAAAGATAGATACAGAAATTATAAACGCCGCATTGGCCGAGTTAACTTCCAACGTGCTAAAGATGGCGACGATATAAGTTTGGAACGTGCACATGTGCCTGGCCCTTACTGGTTAAAATATCGTAAACGCTGGCTGAGAAAATTATTAGTGCAAGAAAAGCAGTTTAATGAAGCTGGTCACAAAGTTGAGCTAGTCACAAAACCAGAGCTTCACGCTATTCGTCAAGAGTGGTTAAACGATCCAAATGAACCAGACTGGGATGACTCATTACCAGCAATTTACCGTAGCGTTTATGGAAAAGACTTAAACTGGGTTTATAACGACAACTCAACGTTTGATAAACAAGGTGCTCATATTCTTACCGACTTAGGCCAAGAATATAACGTTGTACCACAAATGGTAATGAAGCTATTAGATCTAGAAATATCAATGGAAGGTCTTAGTCGACGTAGCGGCGTACAAAATAAAGTAGCCACCATCTTAAAACAAGATTGGGGCACGCTAGACGAAATTAAAGAAAAACTACAAGGTCAGCAAACTAAAGCGGGCTATGATGTTTTTCAAGAAGAAATAAGTTCACTCAATGACAAACTATCAACTGTTGAACAGTTATTAAAGAAGGAGTTTTAAGATGATAATCAAAAGCCTTACTCTAAATAACTTCCGTGTATTTAATGGCGTAAACGATATTAGCCTTGCACCAACCTCAGACGATAAATCTATCATTTTATTTGGTGGTTTAAACGGCGCAGGTAAAACATCAATACTTACCGGTGTTCGTGTCGCACTTTATGGTCGTGCAGCGTTTGGTTTTAATATGACCACAACAGAGTACCACGAGCAATTGGCAGCGTTGATTCACAAAGGCAATGGCATGCAGCACAATAATGCCTCCGTTGAATTAGTGTTTACCTATAGCCAACAGGGTGAAGAAAACGAATATAAAGTTATTCGTAGTTGGAAAAAAGGCCAAAAAGACAAATTATCGCTATACAAGAATGAAGTACAAGAAGCTGCATTAGGTTATGAACAATGCCAAGCCTTCTTAAACGAATTAATACCAATTGGTGTTGCTGATTTATTCTTTTTTGATGGTGAAAAAATTGCTGACTTAGCGGAAGATCAATCTGGCGCAGTATTACAAACAGCTGTTCGTCGGTTATTAGGCATTGATGTTATCGAGCGTTTAAAAAATGACTTGAACATTTTTCTAAAACCACATCAAAGCCAGTCTATGCCAGACAAAGTTAAAAAAGAAATAGCTCAGCTAGAGCAACAAAGAAAAGACCGAGAAGAAAGTTACGATACGCTTGTTAATAAAGCTGATGATCTAGTAAACCCAATTAACGCGATTAATAACGACATTCAAAAAGCACAAAACGATGTGATGAGCCTAGGTGGCGCTTGGGCTAAAACAAAATCACAAGAAGAAGCCAAAGTTAAAGAGCTACAACTCACTAAATCTAATCTTGAGTCGAATATTCGTAAAGAAATGGAAAGCGCCCTACCGCTTACCTTGGCAAAAAACACGTTAAGCAGATTACTCAAAACGTTAGACGACGAAGCCGAAAAAAAGCAGAAGCAGGCCTTTATTACTGAGTTTGAAAAATATAAAACACAATTATTAGCAAGTTTATCGGGTGAACCTTCTGCCAAACAAAGTGCTGAAAGCGCGATAAAAGCCTGTTTAAGTAGCTATCAAAAAACAGAAAATTCATTAGAAGGATCAGCATTACAGCTTGACTTATCAGAACGAGAGCGTGGCCAAATTGTTCACCAAATTGAAGTTTTAGCGCCTAAATCACGTAAAGAATTTGAACAACTTAAGTCACAACTTACCAGTATAGAATTTGCCTTAGACGGTGCAGCAATAAATATTGCTCGTGCGCCTGATGAGTCTCGTGTTGCTGATAAACTTAAAGACATAGCAGATTTAAACGAAGCTAAAACAAAAGCAATATTAGCGCGTAATAATAAGCTCACTGACGCGAAGTCTGAAATAGAAAAGGCTGTTGAGTTAGCTAAAAACATTCAGAAAATTCACGACAAATATAAAACAGCCAGTAATGTATCTGAAGCAGTAACCAATGCACAGAATACCAATTCATTACTTGAAAAATTTGCTAAAGAGTTAACTGAAATTAGAGTTAAACAACTTGAGTCTGAATTTATAAAAAGCTATCAAAAACTTGCCCGTAAAGATGACTTAGAAATTTCAGCACGTATAAACACCACAACGTTTGATGTTGAATTAATAGACGAACATAAAAATACCATTAACCGTAAAGAGCTTTCTGCCGGCGAAAAGCAAATATACGCTATTGCTATTTTAGAGGCGCTAGGTAAAACATCGGGTCGTAAGCTGCCTATCATTATTGATACACCATTAGGCCGCTTAGATTCGCATCACAGAGACAAATTGATAGAACGATACTTCCCTGATGCTAGCCATCAAGTAATTATTCTTTCAACCGATACTGAAGTTGATGAAAACTACTTTACCCAAGGTAAATTTGCTGACAGCATATCTCACGCTTTTGAGATTCAATTTAACGGTGAAACTAAAGCATCTAAATTAGCTGAAGGCTATTTTTGGGAAACTCAACAAAGTGATACACCTAAAAACACAGAAAACTACGTGGAGGCTGTCTAATGTTACCTAATCGTATGCAACTAACTAAAACCGTTGAAGAGCAACTTAAGCGGCTAAAAAGTAATACTGATATTACGCCTAATGTATCAGCTCGAATCGCCTTTTTCCGCTCAGTTGAGTCAGGCTTTACTTTCACTGAAAGTGATGAGAAGAAGCTTGATGGTTCTTTAGTTTTAGATAAAATCACTTGGCTCGGCGAAACCCAGTTAATTACCGAGCAAGTGTTGAAATTAAAGTACCCTGAGCTGGAAGGTAAAGCCCTGCAATCAGCTTGGGCTGCGCATGTAGAGGATGGTATTGCTGCGTTAAGGAATCATAAATCGCTCTCCGAATTTTCTAAAAGCCTCATATAAACGAAATATCGTATGCAAAATCTGTATTCATTGCTCTTGCATACGCTAACTTTCTGTTAGTATTTCAATCTAAATCTAGTTCGTCTTTATATTCAGCTAAAACAAAACCTCTTTGAGAAACTTCTAATTCCTCGAGTGTTACTCCTAAAACTTTATGCTTTAAACAATTTAAAAGCCTTGTTTGCCCCTTAGTACTAGATGCATAAAACTCAGTATTATCAAAATTAATTGTTGTAGCTTTAGATAACATTTCAGGAAATGAAGCTAATAATCTTTTATTGACTTCATTTATGAGTAATATTTCATTTAATAAAGAAAATAAGGCTTTAATACCTATTGTTTTAACTAATACATTTTTAGAGTCATCATCAATAGAAAATACAGTTCGTACAGCATCAAAAAATGCACCTATAACCTGGCTAATAGCTTCATCATTACCTTCTATATAGAGATTTCTTAACGAAAAATCAGCGTCTGGACTTAAAGTTTTTCTCCCTGCAAGTGTCAATAATTCTTTTTTATTTATACTATACCTATCTTCTTTAGGCTTTTTACTAATTAAACTAATAACTCCATCAACAAAAGATGCGGTAGATATCACCCAATCACCCTGTTTAACATTCCTAGTTTTCAAACGATAATTTATATGAGAATAAAAGAATGAACCTTCTGTTTCCGCAAAATGCCTACACAAATTTACAGCCAATAAATCAGGGGACCAATGCTTGCTTTCGAGGTTATCCAACTGATAGCCAAAAAGATTATATGCTAAGCTTTTATCAACCGGCTTTTGATTGAAGTTGATTGTTGCAAATACTGAAGCTTGTAGAGATGGAATTAGATCTAAGTAAATAGAGCAAGTTAACTCTATTTTTTTAGCTCTGGATTGTTCAAATGCAAATAGTCTGTGCTGTCCATCAACTATTGAACACACTTTGTCATCCGATGGAATTCTTATTTTATATAAACTTAGCTTTTCATCAATCACGGTAACAGTCCAGCTAATATCTTCACTAACCCTTATATCATCTTCATCATAATTAGCAGCAACAATGATTGAGTTAGGGAAACTTGCTTCATCGCTATCAATAAAATCACTGATCTCATTAAGTCTTGCTTTTCTAATAGATCTTTGTCCCCCTGAAATATCTTTTCCATAAAAATCTGCTGTTTTAGAGAATGACCTCTCAAGTAAAAAATCAGCATTCAGTTTCACACTATAAAACTCACCAAAGGGTTGAGAAACTTTAATTGCAAGAAACTCATTTTCTTTAAGGTTAATCACTTAGACCTCCTCCATTAAAGTTTGGCTTAGACTCTGATTTAGTACCATTTAATTCCTTACTTGTCTTCTTTATATCTAAAAAGTGGTCGCTTTTCACTGATATACTCAACCACAAAGAAACAGCTAAGCCAAAACTACAAATAAGCTGCCATGATAATATTTTAGGTTCTTTTAGTGCCCAAAAAGACAAGACAAATGCAACAAACCAAATAAATAAAGAAAATGAATGTAATGCTTCTGAGTCCTTACCGTTTGGTTTTTGATGCTTAATAAAGTTTTCTGCTGCTATTACCCCTAAAATACTTATTACGTACATGAAGATAGAAAAGTTTTCAAAAGTTATTTCTTTGAGATCTCCAATATATTCGATATATAGGGAGAGTGGCGTATTATCCTTCAAAGTAAAAGTCACCTCTTTTACCTGCCCACTTATAGCTAAAGTTTTGTCTACTACAACCTGCTTTAAAATATAGGCAGGCTCATTTAAATTCAATTCAAATGCTACAGGCACCCAAATACCCATAGTACCAATACCCACAGCTACAATTGCAAAAAAGAAAAACTTTGCATTTATCATTTCAGTTAATGTTTCCAGGCACTCTCGAATAATATAACCATACCTTTCAAACGCAATTTTCAAATTATCCCACAAAATTTTTCACTCCATGTACATATTATTAATTTTAAATCCAAGTAATATCTACTTAAACACTTCTTTTAGATGCCAATTTAGGTACCCTAAATTAGGTATCAAGTTATCCTTCTTCGGTAAACGTATTTGATTATCTTCATAATCAAAAAATAAGCGCTGTGCCTGTTCACCACCATTTAGACTCTCTGACAATTTAACTTTAAAATTCTCTGTTATTGAAAAAGCTCCTTTATCAAAAGCCTTATGATGTAACGAACATAACGTTAACCCGTTATTTACATCACATGGGCCATGAAATTGCTTCCACTTAATGTGTGCAGCTTCAAGGCCAACAGAAACATCATCCATCCGTAGGTCATAACCACAAACAGCACATTGATAGTTATAAGCTCGTAATACATTTTTTCTAAAGTTAGGATCACGTTTTTTTACATGGAGTGTATTAAGTTCAATACCTAACTGTGCGGCTATATCGGGAATGATGCTTTCAGGAAAGTTCTCACTTAAGATTGACTCGATCAGTTCAAGTATTAATTGAGCATTGCCATTTAAAATTGAAAAAGCGTCATCATCAAAACCAGCAGTCACCCCATATTTATATAGTTCTGATTTTGCTGGATCAGTATTACTTTTACGAGATTTACATTCGTCATCATTATTTACCGTCCAAAAACCATCATTTTTCAAACGCCAAAAGGGATATTCAGGATGATAAATAGATCGTTGCGGTCCGAATCGTTTAAGTAAATCGTGTACATCTTGATGTAAACTTTCTTCGTATAAAAAGAATTGTTCATGCCCATCTAAATAACGGGATAATGCATAAGCCATCATTATGGGCTTATTAGGTGCACGCTGATCATTACGCTGCCAACACTTTACGCCTAAAATGGCAGTTTTAAGTTCATCAGGTGTCATTCAATAACTCCCAAAACGCTTTATCTTTAATTTTTTGTACTTTTTTATCACCATCAACATAAAGGCTGTAGTGCTTATCAAGTTCACGAATGGTTTTCATTAATTGCTCTTGATCGGCTTTATCATCTTTGTTGAAAATGGACTTAATATCTTGATTTTTTATTTGACCAACACGATGAACGATCCAACTTAATATATAGGCTGAATAGTCATTCTCGCTGGTTTTAAAATGGGTTATATCTTGCGTTGACAGAATAACGCCAACACCATATTCACGGCCTTCTTTCAGCACTTTACGAAGGCTTGGGAAGTTTTGTGACATGAAATTATCGGCTTCATCCACCAGTAGTAGTTTAGTCACTTGTCTGAAGTCACCTTGTACTTCTGGCTTGCCTTGTTTTTGCATTTGTGAATAAAACAAATCGAGTGTTAGTGCTACTACTAGGTTTTGTATTTCACCTGGGTAACCCGCCAGCTCTATCACGGTAATACCTTCAACTAGCTCATAAAGCGAAGTACATTTAGTAATATCAGTTTCAAATATTTCTAACTCATGCAGGCTTTCTAGTGCTGCGTATAGCGAGTCTTCTGTTGGTTCGCTTTCTTCAAATAACGCCCACACATCAGCAATGGTTGGCGCTGGTTTAAGCCATGTACTCGGGTCACCTTTTATAATTCCGGCTAAGTCATACGCTTCACCAATTAACTTACGTAATTTAAGCGTTTGCTTTTGACCTAAACCAAAGGCTCTGCCCATAGTTTCTGAAAAGCCGCGAGCTGTATGCACTGGCAACATTGGTGTGTCACCAAATAAGCTTAATGGGTTGTAAGGCAACTTATGTAAGTTAAATTTCTTACCTTGGGTGGCCTCAATAAATTTATCGTCAACATAATCAGATTTATAATCAAAAATAAGAATACCAATAGGTTTACCATCAACATTATTATGCTGGTTACGATAAAGCTGAGTTACCACTGACTTAGTACATTGTGTTTTACCTGTACCCATAGTGCCAATAATACCTGAGTTGGTATTCATGAACTTGGCAGTATTAGTAGGCTCCCACAATATAGCTTGCTCATTTTGTACGCTATGACCAATTAATACTTTTAAGGTATCTGTAGGTTTAATTACAGGTGTGGTTTGATCTTTAATCTGTTCTAGTTTGAATTTTTCCAATTGTTCATTAATGTAATCAAATTGGCTTTCATAATCTCCAGGGGAGAGTTTATCAGCATTATCTTTGACCTCTTGTAATAGCTCAGGGTGTTCATCAAAAACTATTTCATGAACTTTTAAGTGATAAGCAGCCTGATCATGAACAGCGAGTTTTTGACCAATAAAATCATCTGGACATGTATCTTCAGAGAAACGTTTAATGGCTTTTAAATCACTCCTATTTATTCCATCAATATTTAAATCAAGTAATTCGGCCTTGGCTTGAAGCTGCCCTTTCATTTCTTCGTGAATAGCTTCAAGCTTTTTCCATTCGTTTAGAATAACTTTTAATTGATTGCAATAATCCCCAGGATGCAATTCTCTCGCTTCTTGTTTAGTGTCGTGAAGTTTTTGCCTAGCACCTGGTAAATTCATATTTTCAATATTAATATACGCGCTGATGTGTTTTTTAATTTCGTTTAACTGACCAGAGTAATCATCTATATATATTTGTTCTGTGTGCGATACTAAAGTGTCCCAGGACCAATCAGGCATATCTGCCGGTTTTAAAGTAGCTATTGCTAAAAAGGCTTCTGTTTGCTCTTTAATGAAAATATCAAACATTTCTTTATCATCAAAATAAGCTTCTTTTGCCGCTTTAACTATATTTTCAGCGATATCTTTGGGTATATCAGTAGGGATGGATAACACAGGACTTTCCGTTAACCTGTTATCAAGCTGTACTTTAATAAAGCGATATTGTTTCTCATAATCACTAGGGTAAGTAATTTCTGCTTCTGCAATTATTGATTCAAATTGATTTAATTGTTCGTGTGGCTCTTTCAGCCGAAGTTCTTTAATTTCATTGTAAAAACTAACTTGTTTTTTTACTGTCTCGACTATAGCGATCTGCTTACGTTGTTTTAGCTCTTTAGCAAATAATAATATTTCTTCCCAGTCAGAATCATCTATCTCAGCTGGCTTATGCGTCTCTATTGTTGAAATTTTAGTACTAACCGTTTTTAAGTCCGTTGCGACGGGAATAGCATTAGGACTTTTGATTTTACTAATTTCATCATGAACAAACTGAAGCTGACTTTCATAATCTCCAGGGTACAACCAATCAGCATTCTCTTTGATTTTTACGACTTCTTTATGATAACCATCTAATTTAGTGTCAAGGACAGCATAAAATTTATTCATTTGAAATTTAATTGCTGCTAATTGCGTTACGGCGTCTTTAGGATTGTTTTTATTAGTAAATTCGAGGATATCATCCCAATCACCTTCACAAATATCTGTAGGTTGAAGTTTACTTATTTCCGCTTCTGCAAAATCATTATCACTATCTATGTTAGTTTTATTTACTTGTGGTTGGTTTAACTTATTATGGATTACGTCAGTAGACTCAGAAATAATTTGAGCAGGCGAGTCATTAATACTCTCATTAAAAAAGGTTGTAGATGGACCAAAGCCTGAAACTGCATCATTAAGCATTGCTTTGAATATTTTAAAGCTTGTTACCATTTTAGGCGTAATGTCCAATTGCCATTCAAGTTTATATTCTTCTACACTCATTAATTTTTGAACATTAAAAGGTGATCCCGAATATTTTCTTACGCGTTCAATAATAAGTTTAATGTCATCTGGTATTATTAATTCATCAACCAACGTACGGCGACTCACCTGTTTTTCAGGTAATTCAACTATCCCTTCGTGCGTGTTTTGGATAACAGAAGACGACTTTAAAGATTCATCACTTTTGACTAATATTTCTTTTTTGCAATCCTCTTCATTCAAAACATCTTTGGTATAAGTTTCTTGATTAATACTATTTTGAATTTGGGTATTATTTTTTTTATCACATTGTATTTCTTGATATGAAACGCCAGGATTCAAAATATATTTTTTAGGAATATAACAAAGCTTTTCGGGGCAAACGTCATGCATTAGTTCTTGCAGTGGCGTGCTAACAAAGCCTCGTAAATAACTAATGGGCAACTGAATTTTTAAAATATTTTCTACTTCAGTAAACTCAGCCTCAAAGAACGTATCGTTTTCTACGTGAGATACTAAGAAACCCTCTGGGTAGTTATTAATTTCAGCAAGGCTGTAATCACCTTGTAACCACCATTCTCGTTGGTTAATGAAGTCCGTAAAATAATCTTTTTGATACAAGTTATACAGTTTATATTTATCAACTTGCATGAGAACTTGACGAATAAATAAGCCTCGATATAAGCTGCCAGCAAAGTCTTGTCGGCCAAGTATATCTTCAGTTAAGTAACGTTTAAGCTCTTTCGCTTGTTGTACACCTTTATTGTGGGTTTGTTTAACACCAGTTTTAACTTCAAGTGGGAGCAAATATATTTGCTGATTTTTAAAGCCTACAAACAAGACGTCATCAGAGATAACTCCTGACTTATAACCTTGAACATTACGAGAGAAGTCACTATCGCTCATTTTTAAACCGATATTACCTGCTACTCTGATCATTTCAGCCACTGATAATGGCACCCAGGTAATATCTGATTTAGACAATAAGCAATTTACAAATTTGTAAGCGCCAATAATGCCTTTTTTCTCTTTACGGTCGTTTTCATTTTTACGAGCATCGCCATCAGCTTTGATCATTTTTAATAACCATTCACCGTTAAATGCATTAAATTCTTCGGTGATACCGCCTTCGTCTTGCTCTAGTACTTTTTTATACAATTCAGTTTGCTTACTCACCGTAATGGCATCGTAATTAACTGAGTTGGTATAATTGTCTGAATAATGAATAAGCACTAGGTCGGTAGCATTTTCAAAAAAGTCTAATGTCACCTTAGGATCAATGATTGTTGTCCATATTGAACTTTGATATGAGCGATCTAATAATGTTTTAAAACTGTCACTAACCGCCAACGCCATAGATTTAGACAAACTATGTTGTTCGTTCGATTTTCTCGACGGTTTAATTAAGCTCGCAAGACTTTTAGCTACGCGTAAATGAGGTAATGCTTTTGTATCAACTCCTTTTAAGCCAAAACCAGTAAAGTAGCTATCTTCTTTACTTGCAGCAGCTTCACCAGCCAGTAGACCATGACAAACTACGCCACTTAACTCTTCAGCTACATTAACGTCGGTTGGCTCAACTTTGTTATTGTTTCTAAAGAAACTTAAATGCGCATAAGCTTGTTCGGTAGTTTTTCGGTTTTCAAACTTACTGTAAGTTAATCGCGTTCTTAACAAGTCAATGATGGTGTCAGCTTGTTCACGGATAGCGCCTTTGTCTAACTCATATAACGCCTTAATTTCGTCATAACTAGCCGTCTCTGCAAATTTATCAAATTCGGTGAATGATAGTTTGTCGTCGTATAAGTTCACGTGTATTTGACAAACTTTGTCTTTTTGGTTTTTAACGTAATCGACTAAACCTAAAAACAGTTCGTGGTTTTGTTGATTATTTACCGAGTTAATGATTAAGGTTGAGCGGGCTCCTGCATTAAATAATGCTGAAAAAGCATCTTTAAATTCACCTACTTTTTCTTTAACTAGTTTGCGAACGTAAGCATAACTAGTGTCTTGTTGAGGTACTAACTTAAGCCAAAAACAATTATCTTTTTCAAGCTGATTATATGAAAAACCATGAGCTGGGTCATAAACAAAGGGTAATAACCCTTGTGCATTTAGCCTACTAATAGTGACTTTAGGTAGCCCTTTAAAACTGCCTTCTTCGTCTGCGACTATGTTATTAGCTAAGTTAAGATAGTAAGCTAAATTTAATGGATGAAATGGTGTAAGTAGCTCTTCATCATTGTAGTTTGCAAAACCGATATTAACCAAACGCTTTTGCGCTTTGCTTAACATGATATCAATGCCAATTTCTTCAATCGCTTGTAAGTATGAAGTAACTACGTCACTAACTAACGCTCTAAAGTTACTGCCCCAACCTAAAATGCTTGGTAAGGTTTTATGCTCAACACAAAAGTCAAAAATATTTCTGTAAGCAAGGTAAAGCTCAGGGTAGTCACCTTCAATATTTTGAAGATAAACACACGCCGTTTCATCATCTTTACGGGTAAGTAATTGATTATCTACTAACTCAGCTTCCCATTGTAATAATGTTAATCTTCGTCCTTTGGGCGCAACTTCTTTATTATCTAAAATAATTTTTGATAATTTACCCTCAGTGCGTTTAAATGTCCCAAAATAGTCATTTTGATATAAGCGTACAAAGCGGTCTTGATCTAACAATAGCGGCAGTGTTAATGAGTCAGTTGCAATAGCCCCTTCCACATTAAAGGTTAAGCTTGAGTTGTTACTTTTGACAATGAAATGTAAACGATCAGATTCGTTAGCAACTTGTTCAAAATCTATTTCGCTGATAGTTTCCGTTTCAAATACGTCACCAACCTCTTCAAGTTTTGCCTGATTTCCCTGTTCGGCAATACAAAAACTATTATCTTCGGTTTGTAGCGTAATGCGGCTTTTATTGGGTTCAATTAAGTAACAGTGTCTAAATGAGTCAATGTAAAACTCATTAGCGGGTAACACTAAAACTCGAAATTTAAAACGCTCTGCTGTTTTTTCACGCTTTAATATTAATGAAAAGTAAAGTGGCTGCTGGTTGAATTGTCCTAATACTTTAACTTTACTTCTTTTATCACCATCTCGAGTAGTAACACTGATATCATCTAATTTATTGTGTTGAATAACGCATTGTTTTTTATCGACGCTTCCGCCTAAAAAGCTTAATTCTAGGTTAAATTCTGTTTGCTCTGGCTCTAATACTAAAATTAACTGTCTGTCGCGCATGCCTGTTTTGCTTTCAGACTTATTGCGGGAAATTAATTCACCTTGTTTTAAGGTTTCTGTTTCAAGCTCTAAAGAATTATTAAGGTTTTTAGCTTGCTCTTGAAAACAATCCCCTAACTCTAGCTCGGTTCTCCAACGCTCTGGTTTATCACCACCAAAATTTTTGCTGATAAATTTTTCACTAAAATTTATTTCAGCTAACTTTTCATCAAGTTCGTTTGGAAAATGATGGGTGATGAAGTCTAGCTTCTCATAGAGCTTTTTATTTTTGTCTAAACGCTCGTTAATTTGTTCTTGTTTTCCACTCCAATTCAGAATAGCGGGATCTTCAAGTAGCCCTAATTCACCAAACTTCAGGTCACCATCGAGTAATGCTTTGTATAACTCAACAAAGCCGAACATAGTTGCGCCATCGTCTAATATTTGTTTGAAGCGGTGTTCAAGCAAGCATTCTGAAACTTGATGGGAGTCATCATGATCATTGATCAGTGACTTCATCGATTCTTTAATAATTTCTACATGCCAAACACAGCCCGGTTGTGCGACATCTTCAGCTGAATTAATTAAGGTATCGAGCATACTGTTATGTATAACAAGCAACGCCGTACCTTTTAATTCCCCCTGCTGCCCTGCAACTTCATCGCGTAAATGGGATATAAAATTTTCTGAGAAACCTTCACCGTTTTCATTATGCAATACCGGAATTAAGTTTACTTGACCACAAGTCAGCACATTAATTGCAATGCCTTTAACGTTAATAGTAGATTGCGATAGCGCAATAAAAGCTTGATGAAGCTTTTTACTATTTTTATTGTCTGGTGACTGGAACTGATAACGGTACCCTGCTTGTATTCTATCAGCACTTTCTTTAAGGAAATGTTCAGTTAGAAAGGTCTCAAATTGTTTTGTTGACATAAACTGCATCTCCACTATCACTCATACGTTCAACATTACCAATACGTTCATAAAACTCGATTAGCGCTTGTTGGCTTTGTTTATCAAAATATACACCTCTGGATTCAAAGGCTTTGATCAATTCATTAAATCTTAAGCGGTCTAATTCACCAATAGCTAAATTAGTCAGTAGTACTAAATAATCTTGATTAAATACTAGTACTCTACCGGCTCTGCCACGGCTCTGAATAAAGTGACCACACAATTCGGTTTCAATGGTGCGAACATATTTCACATTAATATCGTGACGTGATTCACCACGAGAGAATTGATTAACTGACAAGTTAAGTAATGATTGCAGGCCAGATAAAGGATCATCTGAGCTTTCTAATGCAAGCTTTAATCCACGCTCTTCTTTAAACACTTGGGCATAGCTATTTAACCATTCAGCCGTTTCAGGAAATTCAGTTACTGACTCAGCTACTGCCCAAAGAGGCTGCATCTTAGTTTTAGGTATTTGCAGTCCTTCATTCATGGAAAGATATGGGAATATATTGCATAAGGCTGATTGCATTGGTTTATAGCCAAACTCATGCACCATAGTACGTTCATCACTGGCTTTTTCATTATCTAGAATAAAGTACGTTGGTTTGGCTTTAGGCTCACCAGATCGCCAGTCTTTAATATTCATTGCTAACTGCGAGGTATAAAGGAAAGTATAAAGGCGCAAAAAATCTTTAAATACACTAAGTAAGTATTTTGGTCTTTTGCCTAAAAACGATAGGTCTTGTTGAAAGTGTTTTGCTAAAAAAGGCAAATAAGGCGCTTCATTAGCTGTTTTAACTATTGTGTCTTTTGATTTGCCTACAGTAAGATAGTTATTAAATTCTTTATAAAGCTCTTCTTCTATAAAATTTAATTTTATAGAAGGTTTGTCGCTAAAGAAGAAGTTTTGCAGCAAGCTAGAAAACATACTACCAAGTCTTGCATTTGGTGTACTACCTGAGGTTTTTTGTGCTTTAAATAGTAAAAACTCAGGGGCGATTTTAAAGAGATCATCTGCTTCAAAATACATTTTTTCAACAATAGGCCAAAACTCATCATCATCAAGTTTTGCAAAAAAGGCATTTTGACAACGCTGTTTGAACTCATCAATACCTCCCATAGCTAAATCTTTACGGTAAGAAGTTTTAACAACATGACCTAATACGCTGTCCCAGTTGAATGCACCAGTTCCGTCTTTTGTACGTACGGGAAAGAAGCTATTTAAGGCATTTCTATTGCTAACATCTGCCACAGTTTTAGGTAAATCTGGTCTTAGTAGCGTCATTTTATAATCCACTCACTTCAAAGTCTTCGCCATCATTTGATATCTTAATTCGCTGGTCATTACGCAGGATATACAAGGTATTAGCGCTGTTAGCTACTTCTGCAATGCTATCTACTATTTCATCAAGGATCACTACAGTGTTTTTGTCATGTTTGTTAGGACGATAACCATCAACTATGCGTTGCATTAAGTGCAATAAGTTTATATTGGCGTCAATAAAAATAGTCTCATCAGCTATTTTAAAGTACATGCGAAATTGCGAAACCTGCTCTTCCATATAACCAATAATAAAATTCAAATCTGCTTTTAAATCTATATGTGCTGCTAGCTGGTAACCATTTCGCTCACATATAAAAAACTCACCCTTATTTAAATTTGGGGCATTTCGATTGTTATATTTGTGAATTGCAGTAATAGCGATATCTTTATAAAAAGCTTTTATAGCTGAACGCTGTTCAGGAAAACCTTCATAGGCGGTATGCAAATGCCAAATAGACGAATATTTATCAATAAGCTGCTCATGGAAATCTGCTTTAAATTCACTGTGATAATTATTGGAAAACTCAGCATTTCTTAATATATAAAATAGTCGTAAATAGCTTTCTGATTTCTGGCCTTTACGAACGCCTTTTGCAGTTAAGTCTGTTAGGAATTGATCGAATCTTTCATCTGGTAACTTTAAGCTATGTGACAAGATAAATTTATCAACTACTCTAGATCGTGTATTTGCTGGATCAAACTCTGCAATTTTACTTACCAGTTCATTATCACAATCAACAAATAAGTTATCAGCTAAGTAACCTGGTCCAGCAAGTAAATGAAAGATGAAATCTAGAAGTGATCTTGCTGTTAAAAATTGATCTTTGATTAACCTAGCTTTAAATAACAAATCAACAATGACGTCTTGTACTTCGTTAACGCAGAGCAACTCATAGTTAGCACAAAGCCTTCTATCTATTTTCGATGACGCTAATTCTTTATCAAAATACTGACGAATAATATTGTTTTCTACAGCACAGATTCTCTGCAACAATTGTTTGGCAAACTTTGATGAATGGCCACTTTGCTGTAATTCAAATTTGGGGTATTTTTCGAAATTTAGATAAACATAATCATCTTGTGAAATGTCGCCATCTAAAAAGCCTTTTATAGATTGCTTAATTTTATCGTGATTACCTTCTTCTGCATAATTGCCTAACATACCGATGTTAATACCGACAACTAACGGTTTATTCCCTTCACTAAAATCTTGGAATACTTTATCTAGGGTTTCTATTGCCGAATCATTTGGTTTAAAACTATGCGTTGCATCAAGGTGAAAATCAGCCCTGTTACTAAATTTGTGGCAATATTTAGTTAATATTTCTGATTTTCCATCGCCACTACTGCCACATAAGAAAATAATTTTCTGTTTATTAGAAGAGAGGCTCGATAGTTCTTTGAGAAAGTCTTGTTCGATATCAGTTTGGATATAGAGGTATTTTTTAACATCATCTAAGGAAGCTGATACAGTTTCAGCCCTATCTGTTGAAACCGCATATGGCGAAGATTTTGAAAGTACTGAGAGTACTTTTCTTAAATTTAATGACTCTTGCATTAATTTTTCATCCTAAAAAATGAGCTACAAAAACTTGAAATGTTTATGTGTAATGAAAGATGAAAGAATTAAGAGATCAAAATGGTAAATTAAATAGTAATATTTTGTTTTCCATAACACTTCTAAAACTAACACAATACATTAAGATACATTATGCGAAATCAAGAATGCTTTACTTGCAACAAATTGTCAATTGCAACTTGCATAACTTAATGAAATTATTAATTAAAAAATGACTTAGAGTATATTTTAGTGAAAAAAGAGATTGATTATTATAAATGTGGATTGTTCAAGCGTATCGAAATCTATCAAGCTAGTGCTATTATTTTTGGTTTAACATGTCTTTCAAACGAAAGCATATAACCACAACACTAAAAAATTAACATTAAATCTATTTGTGTTTCAGTACTAATGAGCTAGATAAATAAAGGGATAATTGATGCTAAAAAAATTAACTGTCTTTACCTAGTACGAAAGTAAAAACATTATAAACGGTTAGAATTTTTTATCTTAGTTCCACTGATAACATGATTTCATTGTCACCCTATTCCTTAGCTAATCTATTTGTATTTTTATATTGCGACTCGTTTAAGTAGTGAAAACATATTAACGCCTTAAAATATATGATGTATTTTATGAATTAGAAGTAACTGTGGTCCATACTCTATTTAAATAATAAAT
The DNA here is from genome assembly GCF_014077345.1 of Colwellia sp. BRX8-4. NCBI lineage: Bacteria > Pseudomonadati > Pseudomonadota > Gammaproteobacteria > Alteromonadales > Colwelliaceae > Colwellia > Colwellia sp. BRX8-4. Next base: position 47,294 of record NZ_JACGVS010000008.1, on the reverse strand, counting down.
TACTGGAAATATGTAATGTTACTACCGATTGCGTTAATACTAGTTTGCACTATTGGCTATCTCGCTCAATCTATTGGTTTGTGTATGGTTAGAGGTGTTAACGAATGCAAAAATGGCAAGCCAGAGTTTCTGTTAGCCATATTATTCAGTGGTGTTTTGGCTTGGGTTGCTATGCTTTATGCTAATTATTTCGGTATCCATACTAACTTTAAAACCTATGAAGTAAATAGTTGGTTTGTAATTGGTGGAATTATTTTTGGCTTAGGTACTGCATTCAATCAGGGCTGTGGTGTTTCGACATTAAGTAAATTATCTCGAGGTGATTCTAAAATGATTTTCACTATTACCGGTTGGATAATAGGTTGGTCTATTTTAGCTCAATGGAGTCCAACTACAACTCACATAAAATTATTATTATCTAAAAATATCACGTTAGGAATACTTGTTTCAATATCAATTGCATTATTAATTTGGGCTTTTAACGGTGATAAAAAGCGAACAAAACTTTGGCTAACAATGATGACAATAGGCCTCATTGGTGGTTTTGTGTTTCTCTTTGACGATAAGTGGACTCCATCTGGACTTTTACAAAAAATTAGCCATGCTTTAACAAGCGCTGATAAAACTTTATGGCCTCCAATGGAGAGTTACTTTGTATTTTTATCTTTGATAGCTGGTATGTTAACCGCCGCTTGGCGTTCGAAAAGGTTTAAAATAGTAAAGTCTGACTGGAAGCAATGGCTTCTACATTTAATGGCTGGTGCCTGCATGGGGATAGGTGCATCACTAGCGTTAGGTGGGAATGACTCTCAATTATTACTAGCTTTACCCACGCTATCTCCTGGGGGTATAACTGCTATTTTGGGGATGCTAATAGGTATCTGGAGTGGGTTATACATTCGTGAAATATATGCAATTAAGAGTTTAAAACAGTGATTAAAAGAGGCTATGACAAAATCTCTGTTGGTTCTGATTTCGTTACAGCCTCAGTTTAACTATATCTTATTCTATCATTGCCATAAATTTTACTCCTGTATGGTTAAAAATTAATGTGAGTCCATGTAAAACTTTATAGATAGCATCCTCCCTACCTCAACAAATTTCAACATTTCTTGAGTTAACCCATCACCAAAATTCTTATGCATCATGTAAAGCTGATCTTTTAATAACTTTGGATGACTAAAGGTGTCTAAAATATGATCTAATTTAGATAATGAAGTTAGGGTATGTATTTTATATTTATTAGCTATACATTTTGGGCTATTCTGCACCCTATAATATTGGACTTTATTTATTTTTAGCCAATCATGGATCGTTTCTTTAGTAGGGTCCCAAGACTTTATATTTTGGTCAATAGTTCCCTTTTTGTCACATACATAAACTTCATGGTCAGTGATGTATTTGCCCGTATCATGTAATAAAGCAAATATAAACACAGCTAAAGGACTAGTACTTTCGTACATACGACGATATTCTCCATCTATATCTCTGTAAATCTCTGAGCTACGTTCAATTAAAGATGCAGTATATAAAGCAGAATGAATTGAATGCAAAAATGCACCACCAGCATGTCTATGATGATCATTGCATGAAGGTAAATAAAGATAATATTTTGCAATATATTCAATAATAGGTAAAACGAACCGATTAAATTCATTATTATTGAAAGGTAAATATTGTCTCGCCTTAGTTATGTAAATTTTATTTTCTAAAATAATATCCTTTATATCGTTTTTAGCTCCTAAACTTAGTGATATAGACCAGGGTAAAGATTTATTACGTATGTCTCGTTTAATATCTCTTCTTTTATTTAATAAACTAGCAATTGTATTACAAACATTTTTCATCATACGTTCCTTTTGTGTTAATAAAGTGTATTTAGAACTCAAAATTAATGTTGAGTTAGATATTTATTTTCTGAAATTTTAAAATTTTTGACCAATACAGTCTCCCAGCAAGCTGTTCTTTTATTTAAACGAATAATTTTCACCAGCGTTAATAGATAGTTATAACGAGTACCTTTTGTGAACTTACTAATATGCTCTATTAGAAACCACAGCAAATGCTTTTGTTGATATTGGTAGACATGGCATGAAAAACGCCCAGATATAGCTGCTGCAATTAGAAATGATCTTTCATGATGCTTTGCTTTAGAAATTGCCGCGCCAGTAAAATTATCACCAATAAATATTTTCATTTTTATCTGAGCAAAGGTTAATTTTTTCAAAGTGTTATCTCCCACAATAACTGTCTATTATGTATTCACGGTTGTGACCTAACTTATTACTTATTTTTTTTAGTTTTTCTTTTATTTCAGGTGTCTTCGTTACCGATTTTCCACTTATAACCGGAGCTTCAATACCAAGTTCATTTTTATAGTCATCACAAGCAAAGGCTGCCCGTAAATCATGAATTTTTTCGATTCCAAACTCTTTCAAAATAGGTAAAGCAATGTTATGAATTCGGCGGTAGAACGTGATTAGCTTTTCACTTTTAGGAATAAAAGAAACTCTATTACTTTGAGCTACTACAGCCATCTCAAGAGCAAAAACCACCCTTTTATTTGACTTAACTAAACGTTCGACTTTTTTACCCCGTCCTCCTTTTGTGCCTTTTCGTATATCAACATGTCCTTTGCTTTTAGTTTCTTTGAGACTTTTTTTTGCATCAAGCAATATTGCTTCTCGTAATCTCAAACCCAAAACCCGTGCAAGCCATATCAACAATGCAATGTCAAAACCAGCTTTAATGCTGATTTTTCTACAAGCCTGTTTGAGCACAAATAAAGACATATTGGGTGCGATTTTTCTTACATGGCAACGTGGACCAAATAATATTTTAGGACTCAACCAAATACATTTATCACGACGAAATGCATGCATTACAACATTGATGCTACTTATTAGGTTATGAGCGTAATGCGTACTTATATCGCCAACCAATACACGATCTAATATCCGTAATGCATATAGTTCAAATAGATCTTGAGTGATATAAACTGCATTATTGGTGTTATTTTTTTTACAAAAATCAGCAAACAAATTAAATCGATGACAATGGGTACTTATGGTTGCAAATCGGTTACCTTTAATTTCTCTTAAAGCTTCTTTAGCCGAAAATTTTAGACCTTTTCCTTTGCCAAAATTACGTTTTGGATTTTTCATAAGAAAACCCTCCTATAAAATTATTGAAGTAGATAAATTAATAAATATGTTTTGGTTCATTCATGTGCCAAAAAATGTTTAGTGTTAAGTAGGATTAAGGCCTACCGCCCATTGAATGAAATTTTTTGATGGTTTTTTATCGTTGAATATATGGCTGCTCTATTGGGTTGGCTAGCAGCTGATTTTCTAAAAAATCATATTCTTTTATTCAGTTTGATTTATCAATAATTAACAAAAACCCTTTAAGAGTGATGTTTTCCAAGGCAAATAGGTTCCCGTCTCTATTTGAAAAATCAAAATAAACAAATGTAAAAAACTTTTAGTTAATAGAAAAATAATGAGAAGGTTTTTCTAAAGCCGAAACAATTCTATGGATTTTTCAGCGTGTGTAAGCAAGAACAAATCATTTTTTAACTTGTTATTACAGTCGATAAATCGCTTTTGGTAGCGAACTGAATAACTTAAACTATATGGCTTCTCTTAATAGTTTAAGTACATTTTTCTACACTGATTGACAATATAATTCAGTAATTTGATAATTATCATTTCCTGATACCAGTGACTGTTATTTAGGCAGCGTGTAGTTCATAGGTAGCTACACGATGTTGTATCCTTTATCGATTATTTTAAGACTCATTAGTCTTAGTAAATACCATTTTATAATGGTGTTTTTTTGTACAAACCATTGAAACTTTATATAAAGTGGTTTGAGAAGTTTATTAAATTTCTTTAATACTTCTATATTGAAAGGCTCAAAAGAGCAAAATCGCTTTCGCGAAAACATCTTCTAATATACTCTTAAATATTTGTAAAGCCATAGCCGCACCGTAAATTGTAGTAGTGCAACAAAACCAAAGTAAAATACAATAAATTCAACAATATAGAACAAATAAACCAAGAAAAACTCAATTTATTGTGTGTTTTTTTGTTAAATCCCCTCTTCAATTTTTCTTTGTTACACATATAGAAAATATTGAAAACAACTGAATGTAGATAATTAATCATTTGAGTTTTGATCATTTATCTCCCACTTAATGGGTCAAAAAACAAATAAATTTATTACGAACACAGGTCAGTAATTAACTAGTTTTGACGAAAATTTAATTGCAATAAAAATGGATTTATCAGAAGGTATATAAAACAAGGATGTATAACAAAAAATGGAGATGAAAAACCTTCATTTGTCGCTATATATTCACACGGTAGAATGTAACCATTAATGACAATGACGAGTAATAGACATGAACATACTTAAACCCTTATTTTTATCTTCGCTGTTAACACTGACCGCTTGTTCATTAACGGCTTATCAAGAAGCTGAGAATCAACCTGACAACAATTATAAAGAAGCCGAGTCGTCGTTGCAGTTCAGATTTGCTCTTCGTCATTTGATGCCTCAAAAAGAAGTCCTATATCTAGAGCGTACATTGGCGAATGCTGAATATGACCCTGAACGTTGGAGCCAAAGTATGGCTGATGAGGGTTTTATCACTTCAGGTCTTTTGTCTGGTGGCTTGGATAACTCAAGTGCTGGTGCCGTAGGGTTAATTGCTAAGTATGCCATGAAGAGTTATGAAAACCGCCCAACTTTGCCACATACTTCATTCTTAGTTGTTCCAAAAAGTGAACTTCCTAATGCCGCTATGAGTGTTGAAGAAGCAACCGATTTTTATAGACAAAAAACCATAGATAACATTAAAGAAACAGCGACTGAATTTGGTTACTCTGTTAAATGTATTGATAACTGCACTGAAATGCGACCCGTGTTTGAATTGAATTTGCTGAATAACGTAACTAACCACATTTATTCACCCTCTGTTATTGTTGTTAGTACCAGTTTAAATGAATTACGTAAACCTGATGATTCACTATTGAGTGTTTTTGGTGATGACACCGCATTCACCAGTGATTATAGTGGATGGGTTGTTAGTTTTTATTCATTGACTTTGGTTGATGGAGATAAAGTATCTTATACAACACTTAATTTACCAGATGGGTTAACGGCTAAGTTCCCGAAAAATGCTGACCCAATAATCAGCACACCCATCGGCAGAGATATTTACCGCAACTTCAGCGCTAAAATGAAATCTTGGTACAAAGGTACATCAACAAAAGACGGTTATGCTGTATATAACGGCACCGTTTACCGCCTAGCTAACATATCTAGTTTTTCAAAATTCACAGGTTACCCAACCAGCAATTAATCGTTTTTAGTTATTATTGGATGGAATCGATGAGGTCAGAGTGTTTTAAAATACATTTTGACTTTAATTTCAAAAAATCATGACTTGTCGCCCATTTCCTTTAGTTTATTATTTATAACAATACAAGTTTTAATTAGCGCAAAACATCACTTTGTTCCATTAAAACAATCGTAAGTAAAACATTATATTTTTTTATTGAAACAGTTTTTCCATGCTAGATTTAAAAAGTATTATTATTTTAATCCAGGAACTGTAGAGAGGGTACGCTTATGAAATTTTTAAAATTACAAGATTTACTAAACCGTTATAATATTCAGCGAGCAGCGTTTTGGCGTTGGCGGAAAGATTTAGGTTTTCCGGCATCTATCACACCGGAAAATACACGACCTATATGGCGGTTAACTGACGTAGAAAGCTGGGAGGAGAATAACTTTATAAAAAAATAATATACATTAATCAAGTGAAGCACATAGTAGAGAACTCTTTTAAGGAGTTTACCTCGTTTTCTGCTGCTTCTCTAAATGAATTATTTAGTTCATAGCTTGAAAAAATATCGTTTCCCATAGTTCATAGGCCTCACGCTGTTCTTCTAGCCATTCATGTTTATTATACACGGCTAATATGCCTCCTAATGAGTGTCCTAGCATTTTTTCAGTCACGTGCAGCTCAACCTTTTTTGATGATAATATTGTCGAAAGTGATCTTCTGAAGTCATGGCAACTCCATCGTTCCATTTCCATATTTTTAACAATTGAACGACTTAGCTTGTTAATGGTTTGTGGACTAATATGCCTATTGTAACTTCCTGAAGGAAAGACAAAGTGAGTTAAATCACCAAATGTCTCTATTTGCCATTTAATAATTTTTAATGCTTCGGGAGCTAGTGGTCGAACAAATTTTTTATTCGTTTTACTTTTAGCTTTTGGAATCGTCCATAGCTTCGTATTTAAATCTATGTCACAAGCTTCCATGTGCCTAATTTCACCGAGCCTTGCGCCAGTGAGAATAGCTAATTTTATGGCATTTTTGGTTGTTGGGTAGCATTTTGATTGATTAAGTGCTTTCCAAATAACTAAAACCTCTTTGGGTGAAACAACCCTATCCCCTATTTCAGATGCTTTACCTACATCTTTTGGCGCAATCATTAAAATAGTAGAAGAAGAAATGATGTTACGTTTTATACAAAAACGCATACAGGTTTTTAGCCTAACAAGAATATCTTGTGCGGTTATTTCGGTATATTCATCTTCAATTTTATCAAAATAATTATACCATTCTCGAATTGTCACATCCTCGACAGGAAAATCAAACGCACCAATAGCATGACGTTTTAACGTGTAACAGTATAAGTTCTGAGTATTCTTACGAAGTTTTGAAACATGCCTATCTATAAATGCATAGATGCAATCATCAATACTAGCTCCACTTGGTGTTGTTAGCCTTTTTAATTCGACGATTGGGTCTTTACCATTATTCAACAACTGACGTAATTCAGGGATTTTGTCTCGGGCTTGTGCTAAAGTCAGATCAGGAAAGCGACCAAGGGTTAAACGTTTTGCAATAGTTTGAAACCGATACCTGTACTGAAAAGAAATTGAGCCTGTTTGAGTGACACGAACACTTAATCCATCACGGTCAGCTAACTCAAACCTTTTTGCATGTGGTTTATTTAACAAAGATTTTAATTTTGAATAACTTATCGTCATATTGTGTACACAAAAAACCGCTCTAATGGCGTACACAATAAAATAGCTTTTGTGTACACACAAGGGTACACAAACAAGAAAAAACATCGATATTTAATAAAATACAGCAAGATACATTAACAATAATAAAAACTTCAACAGATTGTTTTACCTGGATAAAATGAAACAAGAATCTTCTCTAAACAACACAACTAACCAGCCAACGATTCTCTGGCACGATTATGAAACTTTCGGTATATCGCCGAAGTTTGATAAACCGTCTCAGTTCGCCGGTATACGAACCGATCATGATTTAAACATTATTGGCAAACCAGAAATGTTTTATTGTCGGCCGCCACAAGATTATCTTCCGCAGCCGGAAGCTTGTTTAGTTACGGGTATTACTCCGCAGAAAGCTCAGCAAGAGGGTTTATCTGAGGTTGAGTTCGCTGAACGTATTCATACGTTATTTACCCAACCTGATACCTGCGTTGCTGGCTATAACAGTATTCGTTTTGATGATGAATTTACCCGTTACCTTCTTTATCGTAATTTTTACGACCCTTATGCACGGGAATGGCAAAATGGTAATTCTCGTTGGGATATTATTGATATGGTACGAGCTTGTTATGCCCTTCGCCCTGAAGGTATAAACTGGCCAACCGTTGAGCGAGATGGCGAACAAGTGGTTAGTTTTCGTCTTGAGTTATTAACTAAAGCCAATGATATTGCTCATGAAGCCGCGCATGATGCGATGAGTGATGTTTATGCCACTATTGCGATGGCAAAGTTGATTAAAGAAAAACAGCCTAAGCTTTATGACTTTATTTTTAATCTGAGAAATAAAAAGCAGGTTGCTGAATTAATTGACGTTTATAATATGACGCCGATTGTTCATACCTCAAGTAAAATTTCATCGGAGCACGGTTGTACCAGTTGGTTCGCCCCTTTTGCTTATCATCCGGTTAATAAAAATGCCATTATCGCTGTAGACTTAGCGTTAGATCCACAGCCATTATTTGATTTAAGTAGCGATGAAATCAAAGCGCGATTGTATACTCGACACGATGAATTAGCCGATGACGAATTACCCATTCCCATAAAACTTATTCATCTCAACAAGTGCCCTATTGTTGCGCCAGCAAAAACATTATTGCCTGAAAATGCCGAACGTTTGAAGATCCCTCGCGAGCTTTGTTTAGCAAATTTGGCTAAGTTAAAACAGCATTTAGAAGTAAGAGATAAATTAGCAGAAGTATTTGCTGCCGAAGACTATAGCGACCAAGCAAAGCCAGACGCTGAGCACTCTCTGTATGGAGGTAATTTCTTTTCGCACGGTGATAAAGCACAAATGGATATTCTACGTGAGCTTTCACCTGAACAATTAGCGACTCACCCGTTTATTTTTCAAGATGAACGATTAATGCCTTTATTATTTTTATATCGAGCCAGAAATTATCCATTAACTTTAAGCAGTGCTGAACAACAAAAGTGGCAGCAGCGTTGCCAAGACAAAATTCAGTTTGGTGGCAAAGGCTTATTAAGTGCTGATGAGTTTATGATCACGTTAGAGAATTTAGCGCATGAACATGAGAGCGATGCAGGAAAAATGAAGGTGCTTAAAGCGCTTTATCAATACTTACAGTCTTAAGGCTAATAATATGAATGCCTTAGATAGTTAAACGTTAACTATCTAAGGCATGAAACTTAACTATCGCAATTCATATCTAGATAATTTATAAGGTTATTTGTTGTTTCTTCAATATTACTCACGTCACATGGAATGACTAATATTGTATTATCACTCGCCATACAGGCTAGAACTCCTAAGCGCTCGCCCATATCCTCAACAATCTTTGAAATCAATGTCGCTGCACCAATAACCGTTTTGATAATTATTTGTATATGATTGTGTTTGATTTCTAGAATCACAGAGTCAATAGACTGTTTAGCTCGAGGAATGTGTTGTTTTAATGGCAACCGATAAACAGCGTCATTATTGTTATTACGAAACTTTATTGCGCCCACCTTTTTCAATAAGCGTGAAATTCGTGTTTGTGTAATATTATCAAAACCACGTAATGACAACGCACGCGTTAATTGTAACTGAGAGCCGAAACGCTGGTCATTTAACAACGATTTTACCGCATCAAGTAGCTCAGGTTCTGAAATATTAATCATAAATATTGTCTACTATTTCCGTTATATAAAACAAAGGTTTCTTCCTAATCTAATGCTTTAGCGTTATAGGTTGTTCAATAAAACGGTCAATCCCTAAATACGATGCTTGAGCGCTTTGACTGTTATAATTACTCGGTTCAACCTGTTTGCTATAAGCTGTTTGCCATTCTATCAATGCAAAATCATCAATATTAAGCGTTAACTCCTCTCCATTTTCAAGAATAGCTTGAGCAATGACTCGATAACTTTTATAGCCAATTCGTGGTGAATCAAACTCTATTTCAACATTTTTCCATTCTGTATTTTCACTTAAATCTATTGAGCCAATTAAATGTTTTTCACCATTTTCAAAGGCATCAAACAGTTTTTGACGGGTTTTTCGCCCTTGCCAATAGAAATTGATTTTCACCGAAGCTTGTACATTGAATTTTGCTTTTAATGTCATCGGACTACTTGGTTTATATACTCTTTTAAAACTCTGCATACCAAAAGTATTGCTCTGTAATGGTTTTAATTGTATCGATAAGCTATGTTGTCCACTTGCACCAAAATCATTAATCGACGTACTTTCTCGGTCAAATAACCAACCGCGTTCAGGGCTATCAAAAAGCATAAAGGTTTCAAAGTCACTGCCATTAATAAGGTTTGTCCCTAAACGATAACTCACCTTGTTATTAGGTAAAACGATTTGTGTGATAGGTGCTTGCCATGGCAATTGATATAAACTGGTAACACGTTCATTAGCGCTAAACGTTAGTTGTGTTTTTGATGTGTCTTGAGGTTGAACTGTATCTAAAACTTTATTAGCGGTAATAACACCGTGACCTCCTGATTGGGTTATTTCCGTATTACGAATTTTAGACAATGTTTTAAGGCGTTTCATTACCGTATAGCGATTAGTACCTGTTGCAGGTGTTGGTTTATAACCTTTAACATAAATAGGCACTATTTCTGCGCGATGAAATTTTTCACCATCAAGCCATACATACAAAATAAAGCTATGTTGAGTCGCACTAAAGTTTTGATCGAATATAAAATTCCCCATTGAATAGGCAATTAACTTATTATCATAAAGCTCTAAACCTTGAGTAACATGAGGATGATGGGCTATCGCTAGCGCTGCACCTGCATCTAAAGAAGATTTCAATCGTTGTTCAGTAACCCCTGTAGGGCTATTGGCGTACTCTTGGCTACCATGGTATTGAACAATGGTGATATTACCTTTTTCGACTTGCTTGGTCACAGAACTCAACATATTTTCCATTGAGCCATATGCTGCACCACCATGATCGTTATTTGCCGTTTGTGTGGGATTTGCGCTACCTTCCCAACCTACGTAACCAAGCATAGAAAAGTTATTGTTCTTTATTTTTTGTTCATGGGCTTTCAAGGCAGACTTTTCATTAATACCTGCACCAGAATAAGCCAACTGACTTTGAGATAAAAACTTTAACGTAGAATGTAATCCTGAATCCATATAATCATAAGTATGGTTATTACCGAGGGATACATAATCAATACCTGCCCAACTTAACGCATCTAATATTTCAGGTTGAGAATAAAAAGTGACTGACTTTGGTGCTCGTTCAGTCGGTTTTTCATCGGCAATTTGTGTTTCTAAATTAACGGCAGCGTAATCTGCGATACTCATGTAAGGTTTAATATGCGAGACAATAGCGCGACTATCTGCTGCTTTATTATCTGGATGTATCAATATTTCATCACCAAAATAAGGTTTATAAAACCGTCGTCCCATCATAACGTCGCCACCAAAGGCCAACATAACCCGATTTTTCGCTTTTTTAACTAAAGTTATATCACTAATGTTTTTCTCTTTATCTAGAGATTGCGATAATTCAAAATGGCTGAATGTTTGAACATTAGAGAAATAATTAGGATGGGATAAAACAATTTGGTAACTATCAGAAATATTAGCATGAATAACAAATGTGCCTTTCTGGTTTGTGGTAACTTTTTTATCTCCCACCTGCACATCAACACCAGCAAGTGATTTTCCTTGTTCGGTATTTACCTTGCCATTAATAACAAAAGTATCGTTAGCGAAACTGTTTACCGTTACCATGAATAATAAAACTGACCAGAACTTGTTCATTAAAACTCCTAATTTAAAACAATCAACATGTACTACTATATAGATTTTTCATTGAAACTTTTATTCATAAAACAAACATCCCTATAACCTAAGGGTATGGACTTAAACCTGATTAAACTCATTAGCATTACCTATAGCCTTCATTTATGAATCACCAAAATTTTATAAATATTAATGTTGAGAGAATTGAGTGAGGATAAGTCATACCCTATTAATGATGAAACAGAGGCAATAATGAAAAATTCAACAACTAATAATGATGGAGAAACAACTGAAGATAAGAAAATAGCCAATTCATTTTTTACGCGTAGTACATTAAGTGATGCACATGTTAAACCCTCACTGTCTACTTATGAAAGCGACGATATAACGCCCTTTTATATATTAGGGTATAATTAAGAAATTGAATGATTGCTTTTGGGTGGATTTGGTTGTAAATGTCAAAACAACTTTTTTAAAGATTTTTAAACTTTAGTGTTAATACGATTTAACAGCTTTATTATTGTCTAGATCCCGTCCTGTGATAACAGGAGATGTAATTAATTCATCATGAGAAAAAACGTTATTGAACTAAGGTTTAATAACGTTATGGTTTCCACTTACGTATTACTGTTATTAACTAATGAGCAAGTTAATTAACAAATTTACCGGCAAGCTTTTTCAAATACTTTCCTTGATGAATGACTAATTCACCATTTAGCATCACATGCTCTATCCCTGTTGAATATTGGTTCCAAGTAGAAAAGTCAGCCTTCGCACTAAAGGTTTTTGGATTGAATACAATAATATCAGCTTTATAGCCTTTAACTAATTTCCCTCTATTGTCTAAACCAAGAATTTCAGCCGTTTTACTTGAACTTTTTTTAATAAAGTCAGCTAAAGTAAGTAGTTTCTTTTCAACAACATACTTTTGATATTTTTTAGGGAAGCTCGCATACTTCCTTGGATGACCATTAGTTCCATCTGACGATGTAACCACCCAAGGTTGTATCATGAATTTTTCAACATCTTGTGGCGACATATTAAAAGAGGCAACACGAACATCACCTTCTTGTACTAATTGAATCGCTGTAGTAATGGCGTCTGATGATCTTTTGTTTGCCACTTCAGCTAGAGTTAATCCAACAAGCTCTTGGTTTTTAAAAGCAGTGATCAATAATGATTTTGGTCCACCGCGCCGGCGAATGTTTTCAGTAATTTCGCTACGTAGTTTTTCGGCTAACTTAGGATCATTTAATCGTTTATAAAAGGCTTCTTTTGAATCAGCCATGACCCATTTGGGCATTACTGCACTGTGTAATTTAGTGCCTGAAGCTAACCAAGGGTATTGATCAGCTGAAATACTTAAACCGCTCGCTTGAGCTTGCTCTACTTTTTCAATGACATTTTTACTTTGCCCCCAAACATCAACACCCAACGCCTTAATATGAGCAAGGTGAAGATGTATATCCGCTGCACTTGCAATATGAATAGCTTCGTCGATTGCTGCACTTAAACCGATATTAAAAGTACTTTCGTCGCGTAAATGCGTATCATAAACCCCGCCATATTTACTCGCAATTTTAGCCAGCGTTACGACTTCTTCGGTATTGGCAAAACTTCCCGGTACATAATAAAGCCCGCTTGATAAACCTAGCCCGCCAGCCTCCATTGCTTTCGTCAATAATAGCGACATTTCGTCAAGATCTTCTTTTGTTGCAAAACGTTGAGCTCGGCCCATTACTTCTTCACGCAGACTGCCGTGACCAACGAGTAAACCAACATTAGTACCAATACCATTAGCTTCGAGGTCTTCAGCTGCTTTTGCAATATCGACGGGACCTTCACCATCATTTCCATTAATAACCGTCGTTACGCCTTGGGTCAGGTAATTTAAATTATGATTTTTATCCTGACTATAAAGCTCTGCTAAGCTATGTGTATGTGGATCAATAAAACCTGGGCTAACTACTTTGCCTTTAGCATCAATGACTATTTTAGCAATTACGTTATGATCACCTTGTGGATAAACACCACAAATAATATCACCGCATAGTACGATATCTAATGCTTGTGCTTCACCATGGATACCTGTGTAAACTTGGCCATTTTTAATTAAGGTATCAACCTGCTCTTTCGGTTCAAAAGAACAAGAAAATAAACTAAGCAAACAGCCCGTTATTAATACTTGTTTAATCATTTTCTGACTCATTAACCCTGACCTATTCTTTATTATGATTAGTGTTCGACAGCATTGTTCTCATTAATAGTGTTGATGCATTTTTCGCAATAATTTTAATGTTTTCACGATTTGATTCATCACCCATCTCATAAGTAATAGCATGAACATTATAATGATCCGCAAAATATTGTTTCGACACGCCATTATTCGGTGTATTTCCTGGCTGCAGTAATACTCTAAAGTTAGGCATGGCTTTGTCTAATTGACCTAACCAATGCTTAACAAAATAAGGTTCTTCTACGCCGTAATTTACTGGCATGGTGTAAAAAACATCTTTCTGTGTTGAATGAAAATCTACGGCAAATTTGATTTTTTCACCTTTTGCTACGAGTGACCTCAGATAGTTATTTATATGCTGGGTTTCGGGTTGGCTGAAGTTAATCCAATCTCTATTCAGATCTAAACCATTGGCATTATGTCGCCAATTCCCCATAGACACACCGTCTGGATTAATATTGGGAATAACTAATACGTTATATTTATCACGAAACTGCTTAGCTAAATCGTTATCTGCAAGTAATGTTTCAACAAAAGGAAATAACGCTAAAGCGCCGGTAACTTCTGGGGGATGCTGACGCCCCAAGATCACTAGCCATTCATTACCAGAGCCTATTGATTCAATTTTGTAAATAGGACGTTTTTGTACCGATTGTCCCAATACATCAAGACCGATGTTATCGTTGCTAATCAGTTTATTCGCCCAATCTATATAGTATTGGTTATCGATAATTTCTTGACCCGCAATATAAATCGCATTTGGTGATGCTTCAATATTCATGATCAGTCGTTTACCATTAATTTTATGGGGTTGTAGCTTCCAATTTTGTCCGTCTTGGCTAACTTTAGGAAGGTATCTGTGTTTGTCCCCCTTCACTATCATCGTTATTTTAATCATTGCTGATTGCTTGGCTTGTATTTTAAATGCATACCATGGGCTTGAGTTAATAGGAGTATTTTCAGGTTTTAGTTGGATTAAATACTCGTTATTTCCAAGCGACTTACACTCATCCATACGTCCTGCAGAAAAATCAGCGGTTAAAATAACATTGCCCGAATTACATGTTTGCGTATTAATACTTTCATCATTTGAAGCACAAGCGGCAAGTAATAAGACTGAAAATGACAATGCGCAAATAAATAATAATTTTTTCATAATTAATCTTTAAAGTTGAATGGTTAATATAAAGATGGCTCGGCTAAAGTGATTTGCCAAGCCATCTTTGTTATTTTACAGTAAGAAAATATTAATATTTAAAATGATTTACTTAGATTTAAATAAACGTAACGACCACGGTTTGAGTGGTAATCTCCTGAGTAACCGTGCCAGAAGTTATCTGCTAATGGCGGCTCTTCGTCAGCAATATTTCGAACACCTAAACGTGCGTATGTACCTTCAAGAGGGCTACCTTTACCAAATTTATATGACGCATATACATTTACAGTTGTCATACTAGCAATCGGTAAAAACACTTTTACTTCATCATCATTGGTATAATCTGCACTGGTATCAATAAATTCACTGACGTAATTAACACTTATACCAGCTCCCCATTGATTAAGTTTCCAGTTTAACGACGATTTAGCACGCCATTCAGGATTACCATCTTTTAAGATTAAATCGCCGACACCTGCAACTTCTACCTCTGCAAGGTTAGGATATTTATCTAAATTTTTCTGTGCTTCAAGTACGATTGCAGAAAGACTATCAACAGATGTTTCATATTTAGTTAAATGTGCTGCATTAATGTTAAATTCAAAATCACCAAATGATGTTTCAAAATCATATACTATGCCAAAATCAATACCTGTCAATTCTTGGCTTGCTGCATTTATATATCGGTTATTTACTTGGCTAGCAACTAGTTCACCATCACGAATAACATTAGAATTACCAGTGCCTCCGTCTTGACGTATCACATAATCGTGCGCTAGCACCGTTTCATAAGGAGCAAGAAAAACGAGATTCTCTTGGTCAATATTCCAATAATCGATAGTGAACGTTAAGTTATCAGTCGGTTCAAGAACGAATCCAAAAGAGGTATTCACACTGTCTTCTGGCTCAAGGTCTGAATTACCTTGACGGTTATCAATAACCGCATAGGTTTCATCAGTTACAGGGTCATACTTAGAAGAACGACGTGGCATGCTTGCTTCTTCAGAGCTTTGTTGTAAGCCAGGTACTTTAAAGCCACCAGCATACGATGCTCTCACACTTAACCAATCTGTCGGTTTGTAAAATAAAGCAACTTTAGGTTTGAGTGCATCACCGCCATCAGAAAAATTTTCATAGCGTGCTGCTAATTGAACTTCAGCATACTGATCACCGCTATCAATTAATGGCACGATAAGCTCTGCATAAGCTGAACCTACATTACGGCTAGCACTAGAATCAGTTGTTGCGCTACTTCCATACAATGAGCTTTCATTCACAACACCTGAAGCATCAATAAAAGGCAAGCTTCCGTCTACATATTTTGAACGGTCACTGTCGTAAGTTTCACGACGAAACTCAATACCTACAGCAAGCCCAGCGTCACCGGCTGGCATAGAGAAAATTTCTGGGTTACTTGCTTTGAAATCAATCGACGCAAGGCTAGTTTGCGATAAAGTATGCGCTTCAATTAAAAACTGGTCGCTGATTGATGGAGACACTAAAGTTCTATTACCAATAGTATTTGGATTGTTAACATCACCACCACCAAAAACGTTATATGCGGTGGCTGAATCTGTACTGTTCACTGCTTTTTCAAAGGCATTTACATCAATACGTGTGCTTCGGTCATTCGTTTCGGCTTCACTATAAAATGCAGCACTTTCCCAATCCCATGCACCCATATAACCTTTAAAGCCGGCAAGTACACGAAAACTACTGTCATCAACCGTAACTGTTCTTGGCCCTATATCAGTAGGACGATATCTGCGTAAAGTTACTTCTTCGCCAAATGGATTGTAAAAGGCATCTGCAGATATATTAAAGCGATGCTTACTGCCGTTATGATTTTGCTCTGATTGATTCGTCAATTCCGCTTGGTAATAAATACCTTCCGCAAAAAACTCAACATCATCATTAACTTCATGCGTAAAGTGAGTATAAAAGTTAACTCTTTTTGCATCTGAAGATAAAGGACGAGTGGTTCCTCGATCAAAACGGATATCTCTACCGGAACTGCCCTGGTCAACACAAACATTTTCAACTGTCAGTGCTGAATCTACACAACCGGATAAAGTGTCAGGTTGTAAATGAAATCTTCCTAAGCTATCACTGTCAAACTCGCCCCAAGGCGTATCTGAACTTCGATTATCTAATTGTGTATCACCAATAAATTCTTCAGGTAACCCTGCGTATTCGCGTCTATCGTGACTTGCCGAATATGGACGCTCTGTTGCCATCATGCCGTTACGGTTATAGATACTTAAAGATCCAACAAGGTTAGAAAGACCGTTATTAAGCTCGACACCACCTAAATAAGTAAAAGTTGTTTCATTTAATGGTGTACCTTGAGAACCACCATGTCTAAGGCTCACTTTGTTACCAACATATTCACTATCAAGCGCATAGTTAACTACGCCAGCAATAGCATCCGAGCCGTAAACAGCAGCAGCACCATCACGCAACACTTCTAATGAACGTAAGCCTGAAACAGGTAAAGTGTTTGAGTTAACGGTATTTACAGGTACTTTGTTAGCGCCTGATTTAGATTGTGTACCAGGATGATTTACCATTCGGCGACCATTAAGTAATACTAAGGTATTACCAGCACCTAAACCACGCAGGTTGAATGAGCCAACATCACCACGGGCATCATTGACGTTTGAAGAACCGGTAGTTTCACCAAAATTAACAGAGCCCATTTGTGGAATGGAGCGAAGTAGTTCATCTCCTGACATGGCAGCTGAGTTTTCAATATCCGCAGCCGTCATTGTTGTTACGGGCAATGGACTAATATCAGTAGCACGTTTAACGTTAGAGCCAATAACACTAATTCGCTCTACTTTCTTTTCTTCTGCTTCAGTTGATGTTTCTTCGGCATGAACTTGAAAAGTAACTTGGGCTGTTAATGCCGTGATAACGCATAAGGTTAAGTGCTTTAATTTATGTGATTTTTTCGCTTGTTGTTTCATTTCTTCCACCTTGTATAATTTAATTGTGGTCATTTTTGTCGAATATTTATATCCGATCATTTTTTTATTAAACTCACCTTGCCCAAAGTCATTCAACAATACCATTACTAGAATATCCGAACCCTATAACCTAAAGTTATGTACAATCAAGATTATCATAAAGTAAGCGTTTATATATGCGATAGTTGATTGATTAGAACCTTTGGTTATGCTTTTGTTAACTTTTTGAACTGCTTATTGGTTGATTACCCTTTACAATCAGATTTCTGTTTTTGAACATACAGTTCATTCATTATAAAAATAAAAGTGTCATAAAAATAAAGGCAACGAATAACATGCAACTAGAAATATCAATAATAGAAACATTTATAATCGCTTTATTAATTCTTTTCACGGGATACTTTTTAAATAGTAAAGTGATGTTTTTAAGAAATAATAATATTCCTGAACCTGTGGTAGGAGGCATTGTGTTCTCAATACTTTCAGCCATTTTATATATATATTTTGAGGTAAACTTTCTATTCGACATGTCTTTTAAAACACCATTAATGACCATTTTTTTTACAACGGTCGGATTAGGTGCAAGTTTTGCGTTACTTATTAAAGGTGGTCCTAAAGTTTTGTTGTTCCTGGGTGTCGCCACCTTATATTTAATTGTGCAAAATGCGGTGGGTGTTTCGATAGCAATGGCTACAGGACTAGATCCTTTAATGGGACTCATTGGTGGTTCAGTTACCCTTTCTGGCGGCCATGGTAATGGTGCAACATACTCTGATTTATTCATTAATGAATATGGTTTACCTAGTAGTGTCTTTGAATTAGCGATGGCGGCCGCAACTTTAGGTCTAATTTTAGGTGGGCTTGTTGGTGGCCCCGTCAGCAAAAGATTGATCACAAAATACAATTTGAAACCCGATAACTCGTACCACGAAGAACTTGACGATACCATCACCTTTGATCCTGATGATCATGATCTTGTTACGCCAAGAAAGATGATGGAAACTTTATTTGTTATTTTAAGCTGTATGTATTTAGGTAATATCGGTTATTTAGCCCTAAAATCTGTGGATGTTGTGTTACCTGCTTTTTTAATTCCATTATTAGTAGGCGTTGTTATTACCAATTTTACCGAGTTCACTAAAACCTATAAAATTAGCCGAGCGTGTATTGATTTATGGGGTACGATGGCACTTTCAATGTTTTTAGCAATGGCATTAATGTCACTTAAAATTTGGGAGTTAGTTAGCCTAGCTGGCCCAATGATATTTAT
The DNA here is from genome assembly GCF_014077345.1 of Colwellia sp. BRX8-4. Taxonomy (NCBI): domain Bacteria; kingdom Pseudomonadati; phylum Pseudomonadota; class Gammaproteobacteria; order Alteromonadales; family Colwelliaceae; genus Colwellia; species Colwellia sp. BRX8-4. Next base: position 28,334 of record NZ_JACGVS010000008.1, on the reverse strand, counting down.
GATTCTCGTACAAGCTGTCATGCTCATGTTATTTGCTTATTTTATCACTTTTAGAATAATGGGAAAAAATTATCACGCTGCAATTATGGCTGGTGGACACTGTGGGTTCGGCTTAGGCGCTACACCAACGGCGGTTGCTAATATGGAATCTTTGGTTTCTCGTCATGGCCCTTCCCCTCAAGCATTTTTGGTTGTGCCACTAGTTGGTGCATTTTTTATTGATATTACCAATGCGTTGGTTATACAGTTATATTTAAGTTTTCCATTTATGAATGGTTAAAGTCGGACAGTATAAAACACTCATTAATATTTTGATTTTTAGGAAACACAATGCGCTTAAGACATATTGAAATTTTTCATGCTATTTATACCACTGGTTCAATCACCAATGCCGCTAAAATATTGCATGTGTCGCAACCGTCTGTCAGTAAAGTGTTATCTCATGCTGAGCTTCAATTAGGTTTTAACTTATTTGACAGGGTTAAGGGCCGACTTATCCCAACGGATGAAGCTGAAATGCTCTTTGATGAAGTTGACAAAATTTATCAACAAATGCGTTCAATCAAAAATACCGCGCAAAATATTAAAAAGTCAGAATTTGGAAGCATAAGTTTAGGGGTTTCTCCTGCACTTGGTTTTGATGTTATCCCAAATGTCATTGCCAACTTCCATAAAGACTTTCCTAATGTCACTTTCGATATTCAAACTATTCATAACGACGAAATGATGCAAACGCTATTAGAGCATAAATGTGACTTAGCGGTTTTGTTTTCTCCTAAAACACTGCCGGGGTTGACCTCTGTTTCATTAGCACAATCTGAGCTGGTTATTGTCTATCCTAAAGACAAATTCCCGCATTGTCCGACAAAGTTAACCCTTAATGAAGTCTGTGATCTTGAATTTATTGACATAAGCGACAGCGGCCCCTTAGCTGAAATGCTATGGGCAAGAATTATGGAGGAAGACATTAATTTCAAATCAACAATCAAAGTTCAAACCTACTTTATTGCCGCTAGATTAGTCGCTAGAGGCGTAGGTGTATGTGTTGTCGACCGTTTTACTGCAGAAGGTAACTTAAGCGATAATGTCGCTATAGCATCTTTCGAACCCACTTTAGCTTTTAATATAAATGCTGTTCATCTTGAAAACCGTAAGTATTCAAAGGTTATTGATGAGTTTATGCCATACCTAACCCTAGGATTTTAAAGGAATAAAACAAAAACATAACCCTAGGTTATGATCAATTAAAACCTTGTCACTTTTAATGCATGCTCACTAAGTTAAGCTCTGGATACAAATAAAAATTATCCACGTTTAACTTTAGGAATACAGCTATGCATATTGCTTCTCCATACTTATTATTTATCGGCGACGCCACCGACCAACTGTCAATAAAAATGGCGCGTGGTGTTTCAGATTGGCGCCCAGAACTATGCATTGGTGAATATGCGGTTACTGGTTGTAAAGTTTCAACGGGAATTAAAAAATTAAATATCAAGCAAGCCGCGGAGAAAGGCGCAAAATCTTTCATTCTTGGCTTTGCCAACAGTGGCGGTGTACTAGATAAAAAATGGCTACCCTATATTATTGAAGCTTTAGACAACGGCATGGACATAGTTAGTGGCTTGCACAATAAACTTACCGATTTCCCAGCAATTGTCGCTAAAGCTAAAGAAACAAACCGAAAATTACTTGATATTCGTCATCCTAAAGCCGAATTTATTACGGGAACTGGCGTTAAGCGCACCGGTAAAAGGCTCCTTACGGTAGGAACTGACTGCTCGGTTGGAAAAATGTATACCTCTCTAAGCTTAGAGAAATCAATGAAAAAACATAAAATGAATGTTGATTTTCGTGCAACAGGACAATGCGGAATTTTAATAGCAGGTACTGGTGTAGCTATTGACTGTGTTATTTCAGACTTTTTATCAGGGGCCGCTGAGTCTTTATCTCCGAATAATGATAGCGAACATTGGGATATTATTGAAGGTCAAGGGTCGCTCTCTCACCCAGCTTTTGCAGGGGTTAGTTTAGGTTTACTGCATGGTTCTCAACCTGATGCTTTGGTTATTTGTCATGACTTAAATCGTAGTTATATGCGCGGCTTACCTCATAGTAAATTTCCGAGCATTGAGGCAACCATCAACTTAAATTTACAAGCCGCAAAATTAACCAATCCAAACACTAAAGTTGTCGGTATTACGGTGAATACTTCAAGTGTTAGCGTCGAAGAAGGGCAACGTATTTGTGCTAAACTAAGTGAGGAATTTTCGCTTCCTTGTGTTGACCCATTAAGAGATGGTACAGATAGCATTGTGGCTACTTTGTAATGGTGACAGAAAATAAAGCAAGTGAAAAACAGCATTCAGTTAACAAACTGACAATCAACGTTTTCAATGAACAACTGCGATTAAAAAGTGTTTTTCGTATTGCTCGAGGCGCAAAAACTCAAGCAAATGTGGTTGTAGTAACAATAGATGATGGAACACATTGTGGTTGGGCGGAAGCAGTACCATACGCTCGTTATAATGAATCTGTGGATATTGTTATGGAACAAATTAGCGCGCTAGCTTTAACCGAGATAACCAATAAAAACATTGGTGAAACGCTTGCTTCCTTACCTGCAGGAGCAACACGAAATGCTTTAGATTGTGCTTGGTGGGATCTACAAGCTAAAAAACTAAACACAACGGTCGAAGAATTATTACACCTTGATCCTGCTAAAGCTTGTATTACAGCTCAAACACTCAGTATAGATACGCCTGAAGCTATGGCTGAAGCCGTTACTAAACTTAATAACCCGCCATTAGTTAAAGTTAAGCTTGATAATCAAGATATTATCAAAAAAATGACAGCTATCGCGCAGGCAGCGCCTAACAGCGAATTCATTGTTGATGCTAACGAAGGCTGGTCAATTGATGATTTGGCGAACAACTGTGCACAGCTTAAAGCGTTAAACGTTATTTTAATTGAACAACCCCTTCAAGCTGGACATGATCAAGCCTTAATTAATTTTGACTCACCCATTCCTCTTTGCGCTGACGAATCCTGTCATACTCGTGCAGAGCTTGATTATTTAAAAGGTCGTTATCAAGTTATTAATATAAAACTCGATAAAACAGGCGGCTTAACCGAAGCAGTTTTGCTGGCTCAGCAAGCAAAACGTCAAGGCTTCGAAATTATGCTCGGGTGTATGGTTGGAAGTTCTTTAGCCATGGCCCCAGCTGCATTACTTGTTAACAAAGCACGTTATGTTGACTTAGACGGCCCATTACTTATACGCGATGACCGAGAGTTTGGTTTCAGTTTTGACAAAGGGGTGATGCAACCTCTTCCACCGATTTTATGGGGCGGTCCGCATACATTGCAAGCAGCGAGTAATTTACTTATTGATTAATTTTTATGTTTCTCTTTATTCCCTTAAAGACTTCAATTTTTTGAAATGTCTAAGCCCTGCTTGCAGGGCTTTTTTTTAAGTTTTAATTAGAAATTAAAATGAATCGCCAGGAATACGTACCCAACCTTCCATTAATACCCGAGCACTTCGGCTCATTACGGCTTTATCAACAATCCAAGCGCCATTAACTTCACTGGCTTGTGCTCCTACTTTAAGCGTGCCTGATGGATGACCAAAAGTCACAGATTCTGATCCTTCACCTGCAGCATTACCAGTAGCAAGAGCAACTAAGGTACCAGGAATAGCGGCTGCTGCGCCAATAGCCACTGCAGCTGTGCCCATCATCGCATGGTGTAATTTACCCATAGACAATGCGCGAACGTGTAAGTCAATATCGCTTGCTAAAACAGCTTTACCACTTGAGGTAACATAATCTTTTGCTGGTGCAACAAAAGCAACTTTGGGCGTATGTTGGCGAGCCTCGGCTTCTGAAAGTTCAGTAATTAAGCCCATTTTAATCGCGCCATAAGCACGAATCGTTTCAAAGCGTTCTAGTGCTGCAGGGTCGCCATTAATGGCTTCTTGTAACTCGGTGCCGGTATAACCAATTTCATCTGCATTTAAAAAGATGGTTGGGATACCTGCGGTGATCATGGTTGCTTTAAAAACGCCAACACCGGGTACCTCTAGGTCATCAACAATATTCCCCGTTGGAAACATCGCCTCTGATGGATCAACGGGCGCGATAAATTCAACCGGTACTTCTGCCGCAGGGAAAGTAACCCCGTCGAGCTCGAAATCTCCTGTTTCTTGTACTTCACCGTTGGTGATAGGTACTTGAGCAATAATCGTTTTCGAGATGTTTTTTTGCCAAATACGTACGGTACAAATACCGTTTTCAGGAATACGCGTTGCATCAACAAGGCCAGAATTAATCGCAAATGAGCCAACTGCAGCGGTTAAGTTACCGCAGTTACCACTCCAATCAACAAACGCTTTATCGATAGCCACTTGGCCAAATAAATAATCTACATCGTGATCGGCTTGGTTTGATTTTGCTAAGATAACGGTTTTGCTGGTGCTTGAGGTTGCGCCGCCCATACCATCGGTTTGTTTGCCGTAAGGATCTGGACTACCAATAACGCGTAGCAGCATATTATCGCGTGCTTCGCCGGCAACCTGACAACGTTCAGGTAAATCAGTTAAATTAAAAAACACACCTTTTGAAGTGCCGCCACGCATATAAGTAGCAGGAATCTTTACTTGAGGTATGTGTACTTGGGGAGTATGAATCATCAGTTTTCCTTCAATATTTTTCGCTTCTCAAAAGACGCTTTAGCTAGGTTGAATGATGTCACATAGCGGTCTATGCTGCTGCCATTATCTTTACTAAAAAGCTTTTTGCTTTACGATTTTGTCACTAATAAAAAGCAGCAAATTAGTTACCTAAATTGCTGCTTTAATTAAAATTACACCGAGTTGATTTTTATAAGAAGTGTTTTATCAATGCCAATGCGCAGTTGACTAAGGTCAATGAGCACTTTAAACCTAGATAAAACATTAAAAATCAATTATCTATTAGACTCCAAGAAGTCATTCGCAAACTTTTGCAATACGCCACCCGCATTGTAAACTGACACTTCTTCGGCGGTATCTAAACGACACTTAACTGGTATCGTTAATAATTCGCCGTTGGTACGGGTCATTAACACGTTCATTTCAGCGCCCGGTGACATTTCACCGTTACCTGCAACATCAAATGTTTCGGTACCATCAATATTGTAGGTATGGCGTGTTTCGTTATTAACAAACTGCAAAGGTAAAACACCCATGCCCACTAAGTTAGTACGATGAATACGCTCAAAACCTTCGGCAACGATCACTTCAACGCCGGCTAAACGAACACCTTTAGCCGCCCAATCACGTGATGAACCTTGACCATAGTCAGCGCCAGCAACGATAATTAACGGTTGCTTACGCTCCATGTAGGTTTCAATCGCTTCCCACATACGTGACTCTGTGCCCTCTGGCTCTATACGCGCCAGTGAACCTTGTTTAATGTCACCCTTGTCATCACGACACATTTCATTTAACAATTTAGGGTTAGCAAAAGTTGCTCGTTGCGCGGTTAAATGATCGCCGCGATGCGTTGCATAAGAGTTAAAGTCTACTTCAGGTAAGCCCATTTTATCTAAATAAGCCCCTGCAGCACTATCGAGTTGAATAGCATTTGAGGGTGATAAATGATCTGTGGTGATGTTGTCACCTAAAACTGCTAACGGACGCATACCTTTCATGGTACGTTCACCCGCTAAGGCGCCTTCCCAATAAGGTGGACGACGAATGTAGGTGCTCATTTCTCGCCAATCGTAAAGCGGAGATTCAGCCGGTTCAAAAGCGCCTAAATCAAACATCGGCGTATAAATTTTCTTGAACTGCTCTGGCTTAACACAGCTTGCAACTATCGCATCTATGGCTTCGTCAGTTGGCCAAATATCTTTTAAGGTAATATCATTACCTTGTTGATCTTGTCCGAGTACATCTTTTTCAATATCGAAACGCATCGTACCGGCAATAGCATAAGCAACTACTAACGGTGGTGAGGCTAAAAAGGCTTGTTTAGCATACGGATGAATACGTCCGTCAAAGTTACGATTACCCGATAAAACCGCCGTTGAATAAAGATCACGGTCGATAATTTCTTGTTGAATTTTTGGATCTAACGCGCCCGACATGCCGTTACAAGTTGTACAAGCGTAACCGACAATACCAAAACCCATTTTTTCCATTTCAGATAATAAACCGGCTTCTTCTAAATAAAGTTTCGCGACTTTTGAACCTGGTGCAAAAGATGATTTAACCCAAGGCTTGCGCAATAAGCCAAGCTCGTTAGCGCGTTTAGCCACTAAGCCTGCCGCCACAACGTTGCGAGGGTTCGAGGTATTAGTACAACTGGTTATAGCGGCAATAATAACCGCGCCGTCTGGCATTTCTCCGGCTTTTTCTTGTGCTTTACAGGCATCAAGGTCCTTCGCTATGCCTTTTGACGACAATTCGCTGGTCGGTAAACGACTGTGCGGATTAGACGGGCCAGCCATATTACGACCAACTGATGATAAATCAAACTCGATAACGCGGTCATATTCAACGTCAGCTAAGTCATCAGCCCATAAACCGGTATGTTTAGCATAGGTTTCTACCAGTTCAACTTGCTCTGGCTCACGGCCGGTCAGTTTTAAATAATCAATGGTTTGTTGATCAATATAAAACATTCCTGCTGAAGCGCCATATTCTGGTGTCATGTTCGAAATAGTAGCGCGGTCACCTATAGTTAAACCTTTGGTACCTTCACCAAAGAATTCTAAGTAACTTGATACCACTTTTTGATTACGCAAAAATTCAGTAATAGCTAAAACCAAATCAGTAGCTGTAATACCCGGTTGGCGTTTACCTACCAGTTTTACGCCAATAATATCAGGTAAGCGCATCATCGACGGGCGACCTAACATGACAGTTTCAGCTTCTAAACCACCGACACCAATAGCTATAACACCTAAGCAATCGATATGTGGGGTATGGCTGTCGGTGCCAACACAAGTATCAGGAAAAGCAACACCGTCACGGAGTTGAATAACCGGTGACATTTTTTCCAAATTGATTTGATGCATAATGCCATTACCCGCAGGAATAACATCAACATTTTTAAACGCTGTTTTGGTCCATTCAATAAAATGGAAACGGTCTTCGTTGCGGCGGTCTTCAATGGCACGGTTTTTTTCAAACGCATCACTTTCAAAACCAGCATGTTCAACAGCAACAGAATGATCAACAATTAATTGCGTCGGTACAACCGGGTTTACTTTTGAAGGATCACCACCTTGCTCGGCAATGGCATCACGCAGACCCGCTAAATCAACCAAAGCCGTTTGACCTAAAATATCATGACAAACAACACGTGCCGGATACCATGGAAAATCAAGATCTTGCTTACGCTCAATTAATTGCTTAAGTGAATCTGTTAAGGTTTCAGGTGAACAACGGCGTACCAATTGTTCAGCTAATACGCGTGAGGTATAAGGTAGTTTTGCGTAACTACCGGCGCTTATTGCTTCAACCGCCCCTCGAGTATCAAAATAATCTATATTGATGCCGCCAATTTTATAACCGGGCAGCGGTTTGCGATGTTCATAATTCATAGTCATTACCTTTCGCTGATAGGTGGAACCGTTCTCGGCTTAGCGCCTTTGTAGTCAGCACTTGGACGAATAATACGGTTATTTGAACGTTGCTCCATAATGTGAGCAGACCAACCTGTTACGCGTGAACAGACAAAAATAGGGGTAAACAATTTAGTGGGAATACCCATGTAGCTGTACGTTGAAGCATGGAAAAAATCAGCGTTACAGAATAACTTTTTGGTATCCCACATGAATTCTTCACAGGCTACTGAAATATCGTAAAGTGACGTATCCCCATTTTCAGCCGCTAACTTTTCAGACCATGCTTTAATAATGACATTACGTGGGTCTGAAGTACGGTAAATTGCGTGACCAAAGCCCATAATTTTTTCTTTACGTTCAAGCATACCCGCCATTTTTTCTTTAGCGTCGCTTGGCGATGAGAATGATTCAATCATATCCATTGCGGCTTCGTTAGCACCACCATGAAGTGGACCACGTAATGTGCCAATAGCACCGGTGACACATGAAAACATATCAGACAAGGTTGAAGCACATACACGCGCCGTGAAGGTTGAAGCATTAAACTCATGTTCTGCATATAAAATTAATGATACGTCCATAACACGTTGATGCTGTGCTGATGGGCTTTCACCATTGAGTAAGCGCAAGAAATGTCCGCCTAAAGAGTCTTCGGTTGAAGTACAGTCAATTTCTACACCGTCATGGGAGAATTTATACCAGTAACACATAATGGCAGGAAATGCGGCTAATAAGCGATTGGCGGCTTGATTTTGCTCGCTAAAATCATTTTCTGGCTCTAAATTACCTAAGAATGAACAACCGGTGCGCATAACATCCATTGGATGAGTTTCTTTTGGGATCAGTTTTAATACCGCTTTTAATGCTTGCGGTAAGTCGCGCATGGCAAACAACTCAGCTTTATAAGTGGCGAGTTCTTTTTCATTAGGGAGTTCACCATGAAAGAGTAAATAAGCAACTTCTTCAAAGGTACTGTTTTCAGCTAAATCAGCAATATCATAACCACAATAGGTTAAACCTGAGCCTGACTCACCAACGGTACAAAGCGAAGTTTCACCCGCACTTTGACCACGTAAGCCTGCGCCACCAATTTTTTTATCTGCTACTTTTACATCTGACATACTATTTTCCTCATATTCTTTTGTTGGGTTAGTCGCTTGTATCGCTGCTAACTTAGTTTTATTTTATTATAATATCTGTTACTTATTTTTGCCTTCGGTGAACAAAGCATCAAGCTTTTGCTCGTAGTCGTGGTAACCCAAGTAATCGTATAAATCCATCCGCGTTTGCATATTGTCGATTTCAGCTTTTTGGTCACCATCATCAAGTAAGGTTTTGTAAACCGACTCAGCCGCTTTATTCATCGCACGAAATGCTGATAATGGGTAAAGTACCATCGCACAACCCCACTCACCTAGTTGCGCTTTGTTCCACAATTCGGTTTGACCAAATTCGGTAATATTAGCGAGCACTGGTACATCTAACGCTTCGGTAAAAGCGCGATAATGTTCTTCTGTTTTAACTGCTTCGGCGAAAATACCATCGGCTCCCGCTGCCACATAAGCTTTAGCTCTTTCAAGTGCCGCTTCTAAGCCTTCTTGAGCAAAAGCATCAGTACGAGCCATGATAAAGAAGTCTTTATCAATACGTGCATCTACAGCGGCTTTAATACGGTCAACCATTTCTTGGGTTGAAACAATTTCTTTATTTGGACGATGTCCACAACGTTTCTGTGCCACCTGGTCTTCAAGGTGAACCGCGGCTGCCCCTGCTTTTTCCATATCGCGAATAGTTTTAGCGATATTAAACGCGCCACCCCAACCGGTATCTATATCAACCAGCAAAGGCAAACTTGAAGCAGCAGTAATACGTTGTACGTCAGCAATAACATCATTTAATGACGTCATACCTAAATCTGGTAAACCATATGAAGCATTGGCAACACCACCACCTGAAAGGTAAATAGCTTGGTGACCTAATTGCTCAGCCATCATCGCGCAATAAGCGTTGATAGTACCCACTACTTGTAAAGGTTTATTGTTTACTAGTGCTTGACGGAATTTAGCGCCAGGTGAAAGTTGCGTAGACATAGGGTTTCCTCTTAGTTTTTGTTAAATAATTGTTGTGCTATTTGTTAAAGCCACTGGTCAGCTTTACTTTTATTTATTGTGTCGCGCTATTTTGTAGCGCTATTTTCTTTTCGATATTTTTTCTTGATGCGGCAATATGACGTCTCATCAAAATTTCAGCAAGTTCGCCATCTCGGTCACAAATCGCTTGGATAATATGTGAATGTTCTTCAAAGGCACGGGTTGCGCGTGGGCTATGCATGCCAAATTGAATACGGTACATACGCACTAAGTGGTAGAGCTGCCCGCAAAGAATATTGATTAATTGTTGATTATGGCTACCTAATATCACTTTATAGTGAAAGTCTAAGTCGCCCTCTTCTTGATAATAAGCAACACCATCAATAAGGTCTTGTGAGTTGGCGTGTTGAGCGAGCATATCTTGCATTTCGGCTATTTCATCATCGCTCATGTTAATTGCCGCTTCTCGACAAGCCATGCCTTCAAGCGCTTCACGAACCACGTATATTTCTAATAAGCCTTCGATGGTGCAATCAACAACTCTTGAGCCAACATTGGCTTTACGCTCAATTAAATGACATTTTTCTAAACGATTGAGGGCTTCTCGCAAAGTAGAACGACTGATTTCATATTGCTTAGCTAACCCGGGCTCACTAATTTTACTGCCTGCGGCTATTTTTCCATCAACAATCGCATGAAGTATGGCATAGAAAACTTTGTCTGCAGTAGTCACTGGTTCTTGTAAGGTTGGATTGTCTAATGCCATAAGTATGCTAGCGCCATAATTGTCTTAATGAGGTAATTGTCGACATTTACCGATTTTAAAAATCATACTAAAGCACACAGCTTAAAAGTCAAGTAGACCAAAGTATAATTGTCGACAATTCACTCGTTAAATTAGGTGTAGGCGCTGAGGGGGTTAACCAAAAAACCAATAGCAAACCGCTATTGCAGCAGTAATCCCAGCTAAATCAGCAAGTAAGCCACAGGCAATGGCATGTCGACTATATCGAATACCCACAGAGCCAAAATAAACGGCTAGTACATAAAAAGTTGTTTCTGTTGATCCTTGAAAAATTGATGCTAATCGACCGGCAAAAGAATCGGCACCATGGGTTTTCATCGTTTCAATCATCATAGCTCTGGCACCAGAGCCACTTAACGGTTGCATTAACGCCGTAGGCATCGCATCAACAAAGCGGGTGTCAAATCCTAAAAACATCACTAACTCTCTAAAACTGTCGACAATTAGTGTTAATGCGCCACTTGCACGAAAGACGCCAATAGCGACCAACATCGCCAGTAAATAAGGAATAAGTTTAATACTGGTGTCGAAACCTTCTTTAGCCCCTTCTATAAAGCTGTCGTATACATCGACCTTTTTTCTAACCGCTGCCAAAATAAAAATAATTAAGGTCGAAAAAATTAAAAAATTGCCTAAAAATGACGACTGTTCGGCAAGTGCTTGTGAGGTCAGCATCGAGAAATACACCACTAAACCTCCTACTAAAGCAATCGCTGCAGATAAATAGAGTAAAATAATGGAGTTATACAGCTTAATTTTTTGCACTGTGGCTACCGCTAATAAGCCAGCGAAAGTTGAAGCAAATGTTGCCAATATAATAGGGACAAAAACATCGGTAGGGCTAGCAGCTCCCTGCTGAGCACGATAAACAAACACAGCAACGGGAAAAAGTGTAACGCTTGAGGTATTTAAAACCAGGAATAATATTTGCGCATTGGTTGCGGTATCTTTTTGCGGATTTAATTGCTGAAGATCTTGCATGGCTTTTAAGCCAAGCGGCGTTGCTGCATTATCTAAACCTAAAAAGTTAGCCGATAAATTCATCGTCATGGAAGCAATAGCCGGATGACCTTTAGGGACACCTGGCATTAAACGGGTGAATAACGGCGAAATAGCGCGCGCAAGCTTATCCATTAAACCGGCGTTTTCAGCAATTTTCATCATGCCTAACCAAAAACTTAAAATACCAATTAAGCCAATCGCAATATCAACGGTCACTTTTGACATTGAAAAAAGCGCTTGCACGAGTTCTTCAAAGATTAAAAGATTATCAAGAAAAAACCATTGATAAAGCGCCGAGCCAAAAGCAATAAAAAAGAAACTGATCCACAAACGATTTAACACAAAGATAATCTTATTAGTCATAGATAATGAAATTATCATGACATATTAGCCGCAGTAATTACAGTCAAATACGCTTGTAGACAAGTGGAGAGAAATAACGGCACACTAGCGGTGTGGGTGTTAGCCGTAAAATACAAGATAACAAAACAAATACTATTTATCAGTAACTTATAATAAATAAAATTTAAATTAGCTTTTAAAAAAGTTTACACTACAATTAATCACACAGTGTAAATATTAATCAATTGCTCGCGATTTTTCATTTTTATTTTACTGATTTTTATCGATGTAAATAGTGTTTATTAGCGCACGGCTCATGCTTTACGAGCCATTCCCTTGGGCCCGAGCTAGCAATAGTTTCGGGCACTTTTTTGCCTTTATTTTAGCTTAAAAAGTCGTTTGAAATTTGCCGTTGAAAGCTCGGCTATCGTTTCAACTGACTGTCCACGAACGCTTGCTAAAAATTTAGCGACATCGACTACATAAGCGGGTTGATTTTGCTTTCCTCGATGAGGAACTGGCGCTAAGTAAGGTGCATCTGTTTCAATTAAAAATCGATCATCGGGGACAAGTTTAGCAACTTCACGTAATTCACTGGCATTTTTAAAGGTAACGATACCAGAAAATGAAATATAAAAACCAAGGTCAATCGCTTGCTCTGCCATATCCCAAGTTTCGGTAAAGCAATGTAAAATACCACCAACATTTGCGGCATTTTCTTCACGAAGAATATCTAAGGTATCTTGCTGAGCATCACGAGTATGAATAATTAGCGGTTTATTTAATTGATTCGCAACACGGACATGCTTGCGAAAAGAATCGAGTTGCACCGCTTTAGTTTCAGGGGCATAAAAATAGTCTAAGCCAGTTTCACCAATCGCAATCACTTTGTCGGTTTGTGATAAACGGGCAAGCTCTTCTTGGTCAATTAAATCATCTTGATTTAGTGGGTGAGCGCCACACGACAGCCAGACATTATCATATTTAGCCGTTTTTTCTACCATGCTAGGAAATTCCGCTAAGGTTACGCTAACACACAAAATCTCGTCTACTTGAGCGGCGGCGGCGGCTTTTAAAACATTGTCTAACTCGCCATCAAACTCGGTTAAATCCAGTCTATCTAAGTGGCAATGTGAATCTATAAACAAACAACTTTCTCCAATAATTTTTTAATTAAAACAAAACCCTACATTGATAATGTTGGCTCTGAAGAGCTCAGTAAGCGCCCTATCAACTTTTCAATTTGATTACGTACATTGTCATTATCTTCTTCAAAACTAACACCAATACCCGCTGGTGTACCATTTTGAGCACCTGTTGGCGTTAACCAGCATACTTTGCCTACAACACTTGATGGCTCTAGGGCGTCAGGCAAGGTGACTTCAAGTGTTACCTCATCGCCCAAATTAAATTGCTCTGTACTGCGAACAAATAGCCCACCATTTTTAACAAAGGGCATATAGTATTGATATAATTCTCTGTCAGATAAAAATTCTAAGCTAAATTGTTTCATCATTATTCCTCAAAATTTATCTTATGAGCTAGTTATTATAATCTTATTTTTCTTCGATAACTGCTGTTATGTCAACCAGTAGCTTTTCAAAGATGAATTGAGCTAATATTGCTTGCTATTCGCGCGTACTTATTTTTCTATTTTTCTTCTATAACTGCTGTTATGTCAACCAGTAGCTTTTCAAAGATGAATTGTTTGTTTGCTTGCATTAACAATTTAAGTTGTTTAATAGCAGACAAAACTAATTGATATATTGACCATATTACCTGCTCATTCAAGATAATGTCGCCTTTTAGCCAATTATATTGTTGGCGCATCAACTTAACCATGACTTTTTCTAACCAGCGAACGCTATTGGTGTTATCAACCAGTAAGCTTAATATTTCACTACGTTTAATGGTTTTATTTTGCAAAAAAGTAAAGAAACAGCTCTCAAAATGTTGGTATTGGTCATTAACAAAACTGTCAGAGAGTTCTTTTAAGTGACTCAAATTAACAAAAGGGTCGCTACCAGATTGCTTAAGCTCAGCTAATAATTTTTCACCAACCGGCGGCCGAATATCAATCACATAACAACGACTAATAATGGTCGGCAATAACGTTTCAACTTCAGAGGTTAATAAAACAATATAGTTATTAGCATTAGGTTCTTCGAGGGTTTTTAATAAGGCATTGGCCGCAGAGATAGTCATATGATGTGCTGCGGTTATTAATGTCGTTTTACAATGACCTATTTGCGCTGTTTTTTCGAAAAAACGACTCGCTTGTCTCACTTGATCAACACCAATACTTTTTCCGCCACTTTCAATAAGCAAATGGTCTGGGTAAGTATGACTTTTATGCAGTAAGCACGCCTTACAGACGTTACACGGTAAGATAATACCCTGCGAGTTTTGGGGTTTAGTACAAGACAAAGCATGAATAAGCCACAGCGAAAGATCACTTTTACCCGCGCCTTCGACACCATTGATCAAGATGGCATGCGGTAATTTTATTTGCGTTATTTGCTTTGATAACAAAAGTTGCTGTTGCTCTAACCAACTGTGCATTAGTGTTTCCTGCTAACGGTGATAGTCATTAATGACTTTTTAAAAATTCGTTTACCGCTAAGCGAATATTATTATGTACAACAGGCATAGGCGCACTGGCATCAATAATTTTAATCGTTTCATCGGCTAACGCAATTTCAAGATACTTATTACGGACACGATGAAAGAATTCTATTTTTTCTAATTCGATACGATCCAATGCCCCTCGAGCTTGCGCTCTTGCTAAACCTAGCTCAGGAGATATATCTAAATAGAGTGTTAACTGCGGCTTAAAGCCTTTTAAGGTCACTTGAGCAATCGTGTCCATAAGTTCATCGTTAAATTGTCTGCCACCCCCTTGATAAGCCCTTGAGCTTAAATCATGGCGGTCACCGATGACCCATTGACCTTTTTCTAATGCCGGAAGAATTCGATTCGCCATTAGCTGACTGCGGCTAGCGTACATCAATAATAATTCAGTTTCTTGTGTCAATATTTCTTGGTGATCGGCAGATTTCACGATATCGCGCAATGACTCCGCTAAAGGAGTGCCTCCCGGCTCTCGAGTATTAATAAAATCAATACCATGCTCGGTGAGTATTTTTTTAACCACTGAAATAGCTGAAGATTTTCCTGCCCCTTCAATACCTTCAATGACGATAAATTGACCTTTATTCATTTTTTACTTCTTATGCAATTTTTAGTTCAACTGATATTTTTTTACTGCCGCATTATGATCTTTTAAATTAGTTGAAAAGATATGCTGACCTTTGCCATTACTGACAAAATATAAATAATCTGTTGTTAATGGGTTTAACGCGGCATGTATGGCACTTTTACCAGGCATAGCGATAGGTGTAGGTGGCAAACCATTAATTCGGTAAGTATTATACGGTGTTTTCTCGCGCAAGTGACGATATTTGATGTCTCCTTGGTAACGTTCACCTAAACCGTAAATAACGGTTGGGTCAGTTTGCAGGCGCATCTTTTTGTTTAAACGGTTAAAAAATACCGATGAAATAATGCCATGCTCGGCATTTTTGCCACTTTCTTTCTCAATTATCGATGCCATGATCAACGCTTGATACTTATTTTTATAAGGTAAAGGTTCGGCGCGATTTTGCCACGCTAGATTTAATTCAACGGACATTTGTTGTTGAGCACGTTTTAACAATTCTATATCGGTAGTACCGGCAGTAAACGCGTAAGTTTCTGGGTAGAACAGCCCTTCGGGATTAACGTGTTCAATATTGAGTTTACTCGCGATATCAGCCACCGAAGTTTGCTGAAGCGTATGCACTAGGTTATCCGTTTCACTCAACTGCACTAACCATTCCTTAAAGGTTGTTCCTTCAATAAAAGTCACGGTAAATTGATGCTCTTTACCGGCAACTAATTGCGCCAACAAAACCTCGACAGAAACGTCTTTATTAATTTGATAAGTGCCCGCTTTTATATTCGCATACTCGGGCTTAAGTCGAACATAATTACGCATCCAAAAGCGCGTATTGAGCCAGCCATTTTTGATCAGTTGTTCTGAAAATCGACTAAACGAGGTACCGTCTTTAATGGTTAATAGTTGGGTGGATGAAATATTGAGCGGCTGTTTCATTTGATAAAAGGTATAGGCAACTAAAGAGGCGCTTAACATCACCACGGTGAAAAACGACACAGCAAATATTATCTTAATTTTTTTCATTTTTAGCAAATATCCTCAATAAACTTAGCCATATCACGACAAGGCATTAATGCTAATTTTTGATGTTGAAATTGTCTAACCGGCATAATACCCATAACACTGTTGCAAATAAACATCGCTTGGATATTAACAAGCGCAGCAAGTTTTACGTTAACGATCTCAATTTTACAATAATTACCCGTAGTCTGTAAGATATGATTACGCATTAACCCTTCGACACCTGACTCTTTTAGTTCTGGTGTGTACCAAACATTATTTTTCAGCCAAAAGACATTCGCCGCACTTGCTTCAACAATATTATCAAAATAATTTAGTACTAATAAATCATCTTCTGCTCGGTTATCGACTTCCTGGCGAACAAGCACCTGCTCAAGACGATTAAGGTGTTTTATCCCTGAGAGTAAAGAGCTAATACCTAACTTCAATGAAGATACGCCCAAATGAAGACCTTGTTGTTGCATGTTTGCATAATGTTCAGGAAAAGGGTGAAAAGTAATAATAACGTTACTTGTTTGGCAGCCTTGTCGAGAATATCCTCGCCCGCCATCACCTGCCGTTATAATCACTTTTGCTACAGACAAAGTATAACGCTCTGCTACAGCCATTAATTCAATAATGACTTTATTCATATCTGGCAAGGGAATATTGAGCGTTTTACAGCTCATGGTTAATCGTTCAATGTGAGCCGCTAATTGTTCAACTTTACCATCGAGCACTTTCGCAGTAGTAAAAACGCCGTCACCATAAGCTAAGCCGCGATTATTGATTGAAAGGTGTTGCTCTACTTGACCATTAACACTTTGATAATACATATTGGGTTTCATTAGAAATAGAAAAGCCTGAATACTGATGACTAGTATTCAGGCTTAAACAATTAACTGCAAGGTTTAGTTGATGATATTTCTCGGTTATTGCGCTTAAACTTTTTTAAAGATTAATGAACCGTTCGTACCACCAAAGCCAAAAGAATTACATAAAGCATATTCTAAATTGGCGTCACGTGCCGTATGAGCAATATAATCTAAATCACAACCTTCGCTGGGATTATCTAAATTTATTGTCGGTGGTACCACATTATTCATTAAGGCTTGCACAGTAAAAATAGTTTCAACTGCACCTGCTGCGCCCAACAAATGACCCGTCATTGACTTTGTAGAACCCATCATAAGTTTATAAGCATTGTCGCCAAATACCGACTTTACTGCGTTGGTTTCGGCAATATCACCTGCGGGTGTTGATGTACCATGAGCATTAATATAACCAATTTTACTTTGGTCAACTTTTGCATCATTAATTGCATTAATCATCGCGCGCGCGCCACCTTCGCCATTGGCAGGTGGCGAGGTCATATGGTAAGCATCTGCACTCATACCAAAGCCAACCAGCTCAGCATAAATTTTTGCACCACGCGCTTTTGCATGTTCAAATTCTTCAAGCACTAGAACACCTGCGCCATCGCCCAGTACAAAGCCGTCGCGGTCTTTGTCCCAAGGACGTGAAGCTTGCTCTGGTGCATCATTACGCGTTGATAACGCTCGTGCAGCACCAAAACCGCCAATACCCGTCCGTGTTGAAGCTTTCTCAGCTCCACCGGCTAACATAGCGTCAGCATCGCCATAAGATATCATACGAGCCGCATGACCAATATTATGCACACCACTTGTACAAGCAGTTGCAATAGAAATATTAGGGCCTCTTAAGCCGTGCATCATCGACAAGTGACCAGAAATCATATTTATAATGGTGGAAGGCACAAAAAATGGTGATAACTTGCGAGGACCTGCATTAAGCATTTTCTCAACGTTTTCTTCAATTAATCCTAGGCCGCCAATACCAGCACCAACAGCAACACCAACTCTGTGGGTGTTTACATCATCAATTTCAAGACCTGAGTCTTTAAAAGCCTGTATACCTGCGGCAACACCATATTGAATAAAAAGATCCATTTTCTTGGCTTCTTTTCGTGCAATATAATCTTCTGCATTAAAGTTTTTAATTAAACCTGCAAACTTAGTGGTGTATACAGAGGTATCAAAATGTTCAATATTACTAATGCCACTTTTACCCAGCAGTAAATTTTGCCAAGTAGATTCAGGACAGTTGCCCAAAGGGCTTAACATACCAAGACCGGTAACAACAACGCGTCTCATGACTATGTGCCTCCGCTAAGAGTTTATAAGGAAAAGAAATCGTTATATTCTCATGTTGAGAAAATAACAATATATACCCGATCCACTTCAAGATGCAGTTTCAGAATTAAGCTAGGAAGTCAGAAAAGGCGCGATACGAGGACAGTAGTTATTCCCTTACCAAGTATTGTAACGATGAGCTCGTTTTATAGCTTATCTGCAACGTTATTGATTTCAACAATAGAATAACTATTCTCTTCAATCAATGTTTTGGCCATACGGATATAAGTACTTAAGTTATGTGTGGAACGATAACCTGTGTCGCTTACTCTTTATCGACTGCTGAAACCTGCATCTTGAAGTGGTACGAGTATGAATCGTAGATAAAAAAACAGGCGGTAAAAACCGCCTGAATGTGTACTTTAAATTCTCATTTAAAAGCCTGGCTTGAAAACCAGTAACTAAAAACTAATAATTAACGTTGTAATTATTGGTTAGCAGTAACGTAATCAACAGCTGCTTGTACAGTTGTGATTTTTTCAGCTTCTTCATCTGGAATTTCAGTATCAAATTCTTCTTCTAACGCCATGACTAATTCAACAGTGTCTAAAGAGTCAGCACCTAGGTCGTCAACAAAAGAAGAGCTAATTTTAACTTCTTCTTCACTTACACCTAATTGTTCAACTGTAATTTTTCTTACGCGTTCTTCAATAGTACTCATTTTTTTTCCTTTCTAGAAAATATAATTTTTCGTAATTGTGTGTAGTTTATTCGTCAACAGCCTAGCTTGCAAGCTTCTAATTTTAATTTTCGTCTGGTCTAACCTGTTGACTGCTCTAAATTTGTTCAATTTGTTGGTTCAATAATATTAAGCCAACTAATTAAACCATATACATACCGCCGTTTACATGCAATGTTTCGCCAGTAATATATGCTGCACCATCGGAAGCTAGAAAAACAACTGCGTTAGCAATTTCTTCTGGCTTACCTAAGCGATTTGCCGGTACTTGAGAAAAAATACCTTCTTTTTGCTCATCTGTTAAGGTTTGTGTCATATCGGTATCGATAAATCCCGGCGACACAGTATTAACAGTTATGCCACGAGATGCAACCTCACGCGCTAATGATTTTGTAAAACCAATCAATCCAGCTTTTGCGGTTGCATAGTTTACTTGCCCAGCATTGCCCATAGTGCCAACTACTGAGCCAATATTAATAATGCGACCATTGCGTTTTTTCATCATAGCGCGAATAACCGCTTTACTGATTTTAAACACAGATGAAAGATTAGTATCAATAATATCTTGCCATTCATCATCTTTCATTCGCATAAATAAATTGTCACGCGTAATACCCGCATTATTGACTAAGATATCAATGCCACCATGATTCTCTTTGATCGCTACAAACATAGCGGCAATAGAATCATTGTCAGTAACGTTAAGCACTAAACCATGACCTTCGCCTAGATATTCACTAATGTTATCAGCGCCATGTGCAGATGTTGCCGTACCTAATACCGTTGCACCTAAAGCTTTAAATTGGCTTGCAATGGCTTTGCCGATACCGCGACTTGCGCCAGTAACTAAGACGACTTTTCCTTCAAAAGAAAACATAATTTACCCTATTTAATTGTTTCTAATGCTTTAGTTAATGATACTTGATCATTAACTGAAACACTGGTGATTGTTTTGTCGATGCGTTTAATTAACCCTAGTAACACTTTACCTGGACCAGCTTCTACGACGAGTGAAACACCGCTTTTTGCGAGTAGCTCTATCGTTTCTGTCCAACGTACTGGACTGTACAATTGCTTTATCAAGGCTAATTTTATTGCTTCAACATCTGTTTCTGCAACAACATCAACATTATTTACTACGGGAATTTCTGGTGTATTAAAAGTGATATTATTAAATGCTTCAGCGAGCTTGTCTGCGGCATCTTTCATCAATGCGCAATGCGATGGCACGCTTACCGGTAAAGGTAGCACGCGTTTTGCGCCCGCTTCTTTACATAAGACACCGGCACGTTCTACCGCAGCTTTATGACCGGCAATAACGACTTGTCCTGGCGAGTTAAAATTAACAGCCGCAACTACTTCGTTATCTTGTGCTTTTTCACAGGCATCAATAATCGCTTGGTCATCAAGACCAATAATAGCAGCCATAGCGCCGACGCCCTCAGGTACAGAGGCTTGCATAAATTCGCCACGTTTCTCTACTAACTTAACACCTTCTGTTAAAGAGATTACACCCGCACAAACTAATGCTGAATATTCCCCTAAACTGTGACCCGCTAACATTGCCGGTTTACAATCAGACTGTGATGACCATAAACGCCATAATGCAACACTGGCCGTTAATAGTGCCGGTTGAGTAAAGTTTGTTTGATTGAGCTTTTCAACAGGACCCTGCGCAACTAATTGCCAAAGGTTATAACCTAAAGCAGCAGACGCTTCTGAAAAAGTATTTTGTACGACTTCATTGTCAGCAAAATCAGCTAACATACCAACAGTTTGTGAACCTTGGCCGGGAAAAACAAACGCTAAATTATTTTGCATTTTATTACCTAATGTTTATTTGTGTTTTAATTAAAGGTGTATTGATGATACTTAATGGATTATTTTCTTGATAAAAAGATAATGCTTTAAATACGCTTTACGTTAACTCAATACTAATAATTTATTTGCGACCACAAGCAAAACCATTTTCAAGTTTGTCTTTTATTTTTTCTGGCACTTGACGTTCAATTTCTTTTATCGCCTCTAATATCGCCATATAAAAAGCTTTTGAACTGGCATCACCGTGACTCTTGACCACAATACCGCGTAATCCTATCAGACTTGCGCCGTTATACTGGTCGGGGTTCAGGGGTTTAAAGAGTTTTTTTAACGTTGAGGACAATAAACGTCCAACAATTCGGGTAAAAAGGTTGCGAGACAGCACAGTATTCATTTTTTGGTAGACTAAACGAGCAACACCTTCACAGGTTTTCAGTGCAACATTACCGACAAAGCCATCACAAACAATCACATCTGCTTTGTTGGTGAAAATATCATTACCTTCGACAAAGCCGATATAATTAATGTCACTGTTTTGCGCTAATTTTGCTGCGGTTTGTTTTATATGGTCACTGCCCTTCATTTCTTCTTCACCCATATTCAACAAAGCTATACGTGGCGATTTAATGCCATCGACCTGCTCAGCCATAACAGAGCCCATAACAGCAAACTGATACAAAACATTAGAGTCACAAAAAACATTTGCACCTAAATCGAGCATAAAAACATGTTTGTTTTCATCATGAGTAGGAAGAGAAGAAATTAATGCTGGACGTTCAACACCAACAAGTGTTTTCAAAACGAAATGGGCCATTGAAAAAAGTGCACCGGTATTGCCAGCACTTACACAGGCTTGTGCTTTGTTTTCATGAACAAGGTCAAGTGACTTTCGCATTGAAGAATTTTTTTTGTTACGCAAGGCAACAATAGGTTTATCGTCCATAGCCACTATTTGAGTGGTTGGAAAGATGGTTAGTTGGGGGTGGTTAGCACACTGACGTTTGGATAATTCAGCGTTAATAATATCGACATCACCGCAAAGAATGAGATGAAGTTCTGGAATGTTTTTCACTGCTAAGATGGCAGCAGGAATTGTTATAAGGGGGCCTTTATCGCCCCCCATAACATCTAACGCTATGGTTAGACTTTTCAAAGCAATCAGCTTACTTGTTGATTACTTGAACACCTTTGTAAAAGCCATCAGCTGTTACATGATGACGACGGTGTGTTTCACCAGATACTGGATCTACTGATAAGTTTTCTGTTGTTACTGCGTCATGTGAACGGCGCATGCCACGTCTTGAACGAGACTTTTTGCTCTTTTGAACTGCCATTAGCTACTCCTAAAAATCGGTTAATCGTTATTAATTAAATAAGTTGTTTATTTAAATTTCTGTAATATATCAAATGGGTTTGGTTTTTCAAGCTCTTCAGGCAATTCGCCCCATACACTGTCAACTGATGCCTGACATTGACTGGGCTCATGCATTGCAATTAACGGAATTGCGAGTAATAACTCTTCTTCCACTAATTCTAGCAGGTTAACTTCACCATTTTCATCTAATTCTATTGCGTCATAATATGACGGCAATGCTTCAGCGGCTTCATCATCTTTAGCAGGACTTAGAGTAAACTCTACATCCAAATCTATTATCAATGGTTCAGTACAACGCTGACAAGTTAATGCTACTGATACGGATCCTGTTCCTGATATGACATTCAAGCCGAGATCGTCCACATCAAAATTAACATTAACCTGCATCTGCTCATTGCATGGAGTACACACTTCAAGCAATCTATTCATCCCCGACACTTCAAAGAAGCCGTCACACACCAACCTGCGTTGGGCGCTCTTTCGGGGGTTTATCATTATCGGGAGTTTAAGATTTTGCATAAGGCGCGCATATTAATGTGCTTGCCCCCTGCTGTCAAAAGAAAAATAACAATTTTTGTTTAAAAATTAAAGAAAGCCC
Organism: Colwellia sp. BRX8-4; assembly: GCF_014077345.1. Classification (NCBI taxonomy): domain Bacteria; kingdom Pseudomonadati; phylum Pseudomonadota; class Gammaproteobacteria; order Alteromonadales; family Colwelliaceae; genus Colwellia; species Colwellia sp. BRX8-4. The sequence continues at coordinate 5,576 of NZ_JACGVS010000008.1, read as the reverse complement.
ACATATTATTGTATAACTGTTTATATTTTGAGTAATTCCTGTGAAAACTTTAGTTTTAGCTTCTACATCGCCTTTTCGAAAAATTATTTTAGAAAAGTTAAATTTAGCTTTTGATTGTGCAAAACCTAATGTCGATGAAACACCATTAATTAACGAAACAGCCATTGAACTTGTCGAACGTTTAGCCGTAGAAAAAGCAAAGGCTGTTGCCAGTCAATTTCCGAATGCGCTGATTATTGGTTCAGATCAAGTGGCTTTGTCTGCAGGAAAGATATTAGGTAAACCGCATAATTTTGAAAATGGCTTTAAACAACTGAGCAGCTTTAGCGGCAAAGCGGTAGAGTTTCATACGGGTTTATGTGTGTTCGACAGTTCAACAGGAAAAAGTCTCTCGTTGGTTGATTTATTCACCGTACACTTTAAAGAACTTTCTGCACAAGAAATTACTGCCTATTTGCATGCCGAAGAGCCTTATAACTGCGCAGGGAGTTTTAAAAGTGAAGGACTAGGTATTTGCTTATTTGAAAAGCTTGAGGGGGATGATCCTAATACCCTAATAGGTTTACCGTTAATTAGACTGATTAGTTTACTTAAAGCGCAGGGGTTAGATGTGTTACAAGAGCAACGAAAACAGCAATAGTACCCGTCGTTTAATCGGTGTGTATAATAGCCGAGTTAACTGAGCTTAGTTGCTGGCAGCAACGTTTGCTATTTGACTAAGCAATCAAATAGTAAACAGTTAATGACAATAGCGACAGGTGTTACCCCTTAACCGCCCTATTTAACAATAATTGATGTAGTTCAGCCAATGAGCCAACAATCGCTTTTGGTTGATACTTTGACAGCACGTCTTCATCGTGGACACCATAAGTTACCCCAATACTATCAACCCCTGCTCTTTGCGCCATTTCAAGGTCAAAAGAAGTATCACCTATCATCACCGCTTGATGCTTTTCAATCTTTAATTCTTTTAACAAACTATTGATCATATCTGGATCAGGTTTAGAAATACTTTCATCGGCACATCGAGAGGCATGGAAAAAGTGTTCGGTATCACTCGTTAACCAAACACGTTGTAAACCTGCTCGCGCTTTTCCTGTCGCAACCGCTAAAAACTTATCTTCATTTTTTAAATTAACTAATAATTCAAGCGCATGATCAAATAATGGGGTTGGCGTAGTATTTACTTCAACATATTGGTGCTTATATTGTGCCGTTAATAATTGTACCTGCTCTTCATTAGCCTGAGGAAATAACGTTGCAATTGCTTTAGGTAGACTTAAGCCGATAATTTGTTTCGCTTGATGATAACCCGGTGGTGCAAGTGATAATGCAACAGCTGTGGCTTGCATTGAGAAAACAATACGATCGACAGAGTCCATTAATGTGCCGTCCCAGTCAAAAATCACTAATTTATAGTTGTGCATATTTTCTCTTTTAGTCATTTAATAATTAAGGTCTATTTGCTAAGAAGTGTTTAGGTTTATAAGGAAGATAATGGCGTGAAGCTAAATTTACTTTAGTATCACGCCAGAGGAATTACTTTAGTTTTGTTAGTAAATTTTGTAAGGAATGCTCTAACGGTGCTTCTATTTTAATTCTTTCATCGGTACTTGGATGAGTAAATTCGATACTAGCCGCATGTAAAAATAAGCGCTTAAGTCCTAGTTTTCTCATGTCTTCGTCAAAGTTTTCATAGCCATATTTTGAATCACAAGCGATAGGGTGACCTTTAATTTGACAATGCACACGAATTTGATGAGTACGACCCGTAACCGGAAAGGCGCGAATGAGTGTGGCATTTTCAAAGTTTTTTAACACTTTAAAACGCGTTTCTGATTCTTTACCATTAATGTTATCGACAACAACGACACGTTCACCCGATTTTAAATCATTCTTTTTCAAGCCTTCCGTTACACGGGTTAATTTAGTCGACCATTGTCCCTTAACTAAGGCATGATAAAATTTCTGCACCGTTTTATTACGCAACTGTTCATGTAAGTGACGTAAAGCTGAACGTTTTTTAGCAATAACTAAACAGCCTGAAGTATCTCTATCGAGTCGATGAACAAGTTCAAGCATTCTTGCGTCGGGGCGTAAAGCTCGCATGGCTTCAATTAAACCAAAACTTAAACCACTACCACCATGAACTGCCATGCCGGAAGGTTTGTTAATAACAATTAAACGGTCATCTTCGAACAATATTTGTTTTTCTAAATTAGCGACAATATTTAACTTAGTAGACACTTCATTAGTATTTTCAGAAATACGAATGGGCGCAACACGAATCAGATCCTCATCTTGTATTTTGTATTCTGGTTTAGTCCGTTTTTTATTAGCCCTTATCTCGCCTTTTCTTAATAGGCGATAAATCATGCTTTTCGGCACACCTTTTAAGGTTTTTAATAAAAAGTTATCTATTCTTTGACCAGCGTCTTCGCTATCGATTGTATAAAATCGAACTTGGGGTTTTGTATTTTCATTCATAAAAGCGAGTTTAACATATATATTTTCATTTTAGCGTAATTAACTCAGCGATTTAATTGCCTTTTGCCTCAATTAAGTGGGATAATCTTGGCGTTATTGTTTATTTAAGACAATAAGGTAAAAAATAGAAGCTTTTAGCGAAACGTAAGAGGCAAAATGCGGCCACATTAATGTGCGTTATCACGATAAATTATTATCGACGACACATTAACCGAACGGCCTATTGCAAGAATTGACCTGAATAACAAGTCAAAAAACGGCATAAACATTTTAGTCCCGCGCAACGAAAGCTATTTTGTAATGATATAAACCAAATTAGATAAATTTCCATCGAGCAACAAACCGAATAGTAAGCCAAAACGCCGAATTTCAAACTGCTCAACAAATATCAATTTGATAATATCGAGCACAGCACAATTTGCTGCGCGCATGAAGAAACAATTTTTCTTGGGTGAATATCACCTGAGAGTACAATCAGATTAAATAACAGCTTACAGCGCACTATGGCGCTGTAATATGACACCCGAGAGGCTGACAAATTGCTGTTACCATAGCGATAAATTGCTTTGTGTTCGAAGCTTATAGTGTTGTGACTAAAATGAGTCACTAAAACTATGAAACGTATGTTAATTAACGCTACACAATCGGAAGAGTTACGTGTAGCACTTGTCGATGGTCAACAACTTTATGATTTAGATATCGAAAGTCCTGGTCATCAACAAAAGAAATCAAATATTTATAAAGCAAAAATCACGCGTATAGAGCCGTCTCTAGAAGCTGCATTTGTTGACTATGGCGCCGAACGTCATGGTTTCCTACCGATGAAAGAAATCGCACGCGAATATTTCCCTAAAGGTTATACCTTTCAGGGTCGTCCAAATATCAAAGAAGTCTTGCGCGAAGGCCAAGAAGTTATAGTTCAAATTGATAAAGAAGAACGCGGCCAGAAAGGCGCAGCGTTAACGACTTTCATCAGTTTAGCCGGTAGTTACTTGGTATTAATGCCAAATAATCCTCGTGCTGGTGGTATTTCTCGTCGCATTGAAGGCGATGAACGCACAGATTTAAAAACCTCTTTAAACAAATTAGAATTACCTAAAGGCATGGGCTTAATTGTTCGCACTGCTGGTGTTGGTAAAGACTATGAAGAATTAGACTGGGATTTAAACGTTCTTTTACACCATTGGAAAGCCATTTCAGAAGCGGCAGAAACTAAACCTGCTCCCTTCCTAATTCACCAAGAAACTAACGTTATCCTTCGTGCTATTCGTGACTATTTACGCCGCGATATCGGTGAAGTATTAATTGATCGCCCGAAAACATTCGAAAGTGTTAAAAAACATATAGAAGTGGTTCGTCCTGATTTCTTAAGTAAAATAAAACTCTACACGAACGATGTTCCCCTATTTACCCATTACCAAATTGAAACACAAATCGAATCTGCGTTTCAGCGTGAAGTAAGACTTCCTTCTGGTGGCTCAATTGTTATTGACCCAACTGAAGCAATGACATCAATAGATGTTAACTCTGCCCGCGCAACTAAAGGTAGTGATATAGAAGAGACCGCATTTAACACTAACTTAGAAGCTGCTGAAGAAGTTGCTCGTCAATTACGTTTACGTGATTTGGGTGGTTTAGTGGTTATTGATTTTATTGACATGACACCTGTGCGTCATCAACGTGAAGTTGAAAATCGCATGCGTGATGCTGTAAAACAAGATAGAGCTCGTATTCAATTAGGTCGAATTTCTCGTTTTGGTTTATTAGAAATGTCGCGTCAACGTTTACGCCCTTCTATCGGTGAAACTAGCCAAGGCGTTTGTCCTCGTTGTAATGGTACTGGACACGTACGTAGTGTTGAATCATTAGCCTTGTCTATTTTGCGTTTAATGGAAGAAGAAGCCATTAAAGAAAATACGCAACATGTACAAGCTCAAGTACCTGTACCTGTAGCGACTTATCTTTTGAATGAAAAGCGTCGTTCAGTATTTCATATCGAAAAACATCACGGCGTTAATATTCTTATTATTCCTAATCCTCATATGGACACACCACAATATGAAGTCATTAGAGTAAGAACCGACGAGAGTGTTGAAGAAGCAAGCTACGAAAGAACCATTACTGAAGCTTCAGTTGAAGAAGCTGTAATGCCTAAATTCGATAAGCAAGCCGCTAAACGTGACGAGCCAGCCTTGCAAGGCATGTCTTCACCTAAGCAATCAGCACCGTTAACCGCCGTAAAACCTGTAGCGCCTGTAGCTCCAGTAAAAGCATCTGCGGGCTTATTTGATGGTTTAATTAAGTGGGGTAAATCACTCTTCGCTGCTGAAGAGGAAGTTGCACCTAAAGTTGTTGAACCTGCAAAGAAACCTGAAAGCAACAACAGTGAACGTCGTCCGCAACGTGGTCGTCAAGGTCAACGTCGTAACAATAATAATCGTAACGAAAACCGCAACGATAACAGAAATGTTAATCGTAACGACAAACGTAATGATACTCAAAATGAAGATCGTGCTGATATCAAGCCAGTCATTAATGACAATAAAGACAACATTAATGAAAATAAAGATAACAAGCCGAATAAACAGCCTCGTAAAGCGCCAGTAGAGCGTAATACTAAGCCTAAAGAAGAAAAAACTACAGTACGTCGTCAACGTCGTAACAACAGTAAAAAAGTACGTATTGTTGATGAAAACTCAACGGTTGTTAATAACGCTGCGTTAAGCAAAATAGCCGCAGAAGAAAAGGCTCAAGTAGTCGCGACTATCGACGAAGCGGTAACCGTTGAAACAGTAACTACACAAGCCGATGCTACCCAGCCAGAGCTTAGTGAGACTAAAACTAGTGATGAACAGCGTCCTAGAAACCGTCGTTCACCTAGGCACTTACGCTCTAATGGACAACGTCGTCGTCAACCTGCTGAAAATCAGGCAGTTGATGTTAACGCAGCATTAGTAACAACTGAAGTTAGTGAAGACCCTGTTGAAGCAAGATATCCTGAAACACCTGTAGTTGAAACGCCAGTTGTTGAAGCACCAGTTGTTGAAACACCTGTAGTTGAAACGCCTGTAGTTGAAACGCCTGTTGTT